>JAOACZ010000055.1 GCA_026417575.1 bacterium
CGCGGGCGAGGTGGGAAGGTTGTCGGTGACGACGTTGGTGCGGTTGTGGAAGAGGGCGTAGTACTGGCGGACGAGCTCCTGGAGGCGGGCCGGTGGCGCGGAGGAGTGATCAAGCAGGTCTGGCGGGAGGAGCGTGGCGGCAACATTGGTACCGTAGTGCTCGGAGAGAAGCGCGCGGAGGAAGTGCAGCGTGACAGTTGGGGCAGGTGCGGCGAAGGTGAGGCGGCGGAGTTCACGCAAACAAGCGTCAAGGAGGACGAGGTGACCGTTGCGCAGGGCGGCAAGGAGATAGTTTTACCGGTTTGATAGTGCGGATACACGCAGACGCTTTCGACGGATGAGGTGTTGGAGAAGAAGGCAAGCTGACGGCCGTGCACATCCCAGAGGGAAATATCGCCGGTTTCGATGACACCACGTGGCCAGAAGTGAGTGGTCATGAAGATTAAAATTTCGTCAGAGCCATCGCGGTTCATGTCAACAAACTTGGTGGAGGTGCGCGTATAATGACCGCCTATAACGCGGCGCCATTTGAGAGTCCCGTGATGGTCAAAGAGCATGACGTAGCAATTGCTGTTGGTGGTGCCGTCGGAGGCAGTGCGGTCGCTCCAGGGGGCGTAGCTGCCGACAAGCAGGAGGTTGGCGCGGCGCTCGTTGTCGTGGGGCACGTCAGGGATGCCGGGGTGCGGGGCGGTTTCGTGACGCCAGAAAATCGTGCCGGCAGAGTAGTCATAGACGACGATGGCGCGGGTATGGGGGTGTAACCGGTGTACCAAGTGCCAGTGATGTCACGGTGGAAATCGCGGTTGAGGTCGGCGATCTGCACGGTAGAAAGGCGGCCATACTCGCAGTACCAGCGATTGGTGGTGAGGCGGCGACACTCCCGGCGCATGTAGGGCGTATTGGCAAGGACGAGTTCTTCGAAGGCATACCCTGGGTATTCGACGCGCATGGGCAGGGAACGCAAATTGGGGCCGAGGGCGCAGGAGACACGGACGGTGCCGCGTCGTTCGTACAAGAACAATTTGGGGAGGCCAGTGAGATTCGGCGTGAGGATCACGCTAGCGTCGTGCCGGAGGGGCCGCTGGGCACGCACGTGACCCGCGACGGTGAATACTCGGACGCAGGGGTGGGCGCCGGAGACAAATTTAAAACTGCTGACGCCATCGAGGTCAGCAACGTAGAGGCGCAGGTGATCGAGGACATCCAGGAAGGCGAGGACGGCGAGGTTGGTGGCGAAGGGGGCGGCGACGTTCATGACCGTGCCGAACAAGCAGTCGACCGCGGGGTGCTGGGCGCGGCTGCCGGAAAGTATGATTACAACGGGAACATTGACAAATTCGCGCAGGTAATGGAAATCCGGCATTGGCGGCTGTGAGGGAGGATCACACTGCATGCACATAAGCCCGGCGTAACAAGAGTCTATGACCAGATAGAGATGGCGCACGTTACACTCGCGCGCGAGATGCCGAATAAGGGCGATGGGGATGCTACGGAATGGCAGAGCGGATGATTCGCACAAGCCATTATAAGGAATAAAGTATCCGGTCTCAGGGTGCAGGGGGTCTTGGTAGCCATGGCCGGCCAAGTAGACGAAGAGAGAACCTTGCGGTCCGGCGCGTTGCATAGGGTGCGGAGTTTGTGATGAATGTTGCAGGGTCTGGCGTGGCGGTCGGTTAGCGTGGTGATGTCCGTGAATTGAAGGGCGTCCAATTTGCTGACAAGCACGGAGACATCGCTGACGCAGTGGCGCAGCGGGTCAAGGCCGGTGGTTTTCTTGTCATAGTGTCAATGCCAACCAGTAGGGCATAGGTGGCCTGATAGACATCGACTGTGCGTGAGACGTAGGATGCAGATTCAATGTTAAATGCGGCGAGGCGGACAGAGTGGACAGGCGACATGGGGCTGGCGGGGCGGTGGCGCCGCGGAAGATAGGCGGATGAGCTGGGCGGAGTAGATGCCAGAGAAGCATGGGAAGGCCCACAAGCAGGCAAGCGGCGGCGAGCACGGTTGCGCACCTTTGTATGAGCGACATGGGGGACCGAGAGAGGCGCGTCGCGCGCGGCAACAGCCGATGAGCGGTGTGGCTGTAGAAAGCAGCCTTAAGTCTCGGTTCTGTCTCCGGCAAGGCGCGCGCCGCGGGATGGGCTTCGGGTGTGGCCGTGCTGTCGGCAACTCGTGCGACCAGGGCGTAACCCACGCCACTGGACGCCATGTAGCTTGCGTGGTGCTGGCGCTGCGCCGCGAGGAGGCGCTTCAGCTGCTCCCGAAAATGTTCCCTATCTGTGGTCATCTCAGGGGTGTTCACCTAGCCTAGTATATACGATTTTCACAGAACTTTTGTCCCACGGGCAGTCATGGTCTCGCGCAAACAGGCCACGGCGGCGGTTAGCTCACGGGATATCGTGCTTTTGCTGCAATTGAGCAGGCTGGCGATGGTGCGTAGCGAATGACCTTGATGATAGTATAAATCAATGAGCCACCTTTGGGGGGAGGGGAGTTTAGCAAGCGCGGCAGCGAGTACTGCCTTCTCATCGGGGGCTATGAGGCTTTCCACGGGCGACAACTGCGCTGGGTAAATCGGGTTGCAGTCCAGCGGCACATCTTGAGACAAAGAGCGCTGGTGATCAATGACATGATGCCGGAATGCGATTGAAAGGGAAGTGAATAGGCGCGCGGCCGTCGTATTGGTGCAGAATGTCGGCGTGTGTCGTGCTGCATAGTAGTTTCAGCATGAACGAGGCGAACAATTAGTCAAAATTATGTGTGTACTTGAGTTGAGCAGCAACGCAATGCGACGCCGGAGGGTGCCACGCAACAAATTCGCACCACGCGTCTTCCTCGTCGGTACACAAACGACGGGAGAACGCAAGATAGCTCCGCCGTGTCGTACGCGGACCTTGCAGGCCGTCTCTTGCACATGCTCCCCAGGGAACCTACCCTCGCCGAGTCGCGACAGTGTAGCATAAAAAAACACGAAAAGGCAAGTGGAGCAATCACCCAGTTCCGGTAACTAGTTTGGAGCGTGACAGCGAGCAACAGCCACATGGGCGAGGTGATGCTTGGAAGCGGCCGACCCCGGCCGCCGTATGTGGCGGAGGTTCCAAAACCCGGAATGTCGCGTACGGCTATGAGCCATAAGGCTAAAACATTTTGGAAGCACAGTGCAGGTTGAAGAGTGCAGAGCCCAGAATGAAGAAATCAGAAGCGAATGTGGAATCGAAAATAGCAAATGACGAATGGGGCGAAGAAAGAGATTTGAGTTTGCACGCTGGACACAATCGCGGAATGTGGACGACAAGAATCACTCCACGAAAGGACGCCGTCCCGGTGTCCGGATCTCAGGCGGAAGGGCGCACGTCAGACAGGAGGCGGTGCGCGTATGCGTGCAATGGACGCGAGGACCGCGTCTCTCGAATTAAACGATGGACTTCGGGCATTTGATACACAGTGTTGATTGCAATCAACAAAAAATGTTGATTATGACGTGGATCGGCCTTGAGCGGTGATATGTTGCAGCGGGATTCCGGGCAGTGAAACCCTGGCCAGAGCTTATTTCTGTTCAAAAGAACGAACTGAGAAATAGGGGAAGTGGGTATTGACAGTCGAGTGGGAACTGCTAGAACTTCTACATACCTGCGCGGAGACGCTTTCCAACACAGACCCGTGCGACACTGTGCGATTTTTTTGGATGTACGATACGCGGGCGAACAGGTAACCAACAACGAGAAGTGAGCCATGCGGCGAATGATGATGACGGGGATGGCAGTGATTCTGATGCTGGGTGGCTGCGTGAGCATGCAAGTGCGGCGGACGAGAGTATCAGTGATTTTTCAAGTAGTTTCAAGCATGAGGCGATAGATGCGCTGCTGGAGCCGGTGGTAGAAGTGGTACCGCAGGTTACGGGGCGGGATTCGGGCACGGAGTTACTGTGGATATTCGGCTTTGGTGACAGCGCGAAAGTGGATAGATTCACGTAGGGCAACCCGGTGCAGGACTTGCCAGTGATAGGCGAACTGTCTGGCGTGCGAGGAAAGGACATTCCGGTCTGTGCGGTGTGTGACGCGTGTGCGCGGCGGAAGGTGGACTTTAGGCTGCGACGCGCTGCGTAATCACGGAGGACAACTACATATTTGGAAGAACCATACCGTGACGGTGACAGGGTATGCGGGGCGGCAGACTGGATTCGAGCCGATCAAGTATAACACACGGCGGCAGTGAAAGGTGCAGGAACAGACGAAACGGATAGCAATCGTGGGAGGCAGGTGCACCAGCAGGTGAATGTGCAGATTGAGGAGTAGAGAGACTTGCGGGGTGGGATCAGGCCGAACTGTGACGTGAGGCGGCGAGAGTATGGTTGCGTTAAAAGGAACCAGACTCTGGCGTGTAAATCGAACTGAGTGGGCTGTGGCGGGCGCTGAGAGGGAGGAATTTAGAGCGGCAGTCCAGATGAGCGGGATGGCGGAACAGCGATAGCATGAAGCAGAAAAGAAGAGAGCGTAAGCACAGGATGGGGCGTGAAGTACATATTTCACCGCGCGAAGTTTGATCGTAGTGTAGTGTACGAGAGTTAGCGGTCAAGTGCGGAACTGGACACAGCTGAGTTAAAAGTGCAACGAAAATCGGAGGGCGAGGAATGACGAAGACGATCGTGACACTGAAACGGTGCGGCGGACTGGCGGTGTGGGGTGTTGATGATGCTGTGGAGCGCGGGGATGTGCCGTGGGGATGGGGGCAGGCGGAGTCGGGGGATTTTGCGCTGGATACGACGATACCGGAACCGAGGCTGGTCGTAGTGGTTGCGTGTGCTGCGATGCCGTAGTAGCTGCGCAGGCGTCACACGTAAGATATTCGGGGGATCAGCAATGCACGAAGAGCCAGTGTACGACGTGCAATACGATGCACAGACGCGAAGCAGTCTGTTAAGGTAGTTCTTCCGACAAGTCTAAGCGCTGTGTAAGGCGTGACGGCGCCAGTGCCAGGTGAGAGTGGCTCGGCGGTAAAGACGAGGCCCAAGAAATATATCATTTGAGTTACTGCGGTTGATTGGAGCCGCTGATTTGCACAGCAGCGCAGGCCGTTCCCCTTGGCAAAAACAGCCGCCTGCCTGCCGGGCCTAGATACCGTGACGGAGCGTCAACAGACTACGGCTTGTGCGTATTCGAGCGGAGTAACCGGGCAGGAGCATGTCGTATTCTTACCCCACGCTTGCCGGAGCGGACTGCCTTGCGACTACTAAGGCATTTGCATCACCAGTACGGAAGCCCCGCGAAAAAAATCATCAGATGTGCGGCGCTTACCACTTGCTGGCTTATTGCCCCTTTTGCTAAAATTCCAGCGCTATGTCTGCGGCTGACACTAGCGCAAAATTTCCTTCCCGCCGGTCGTGGCGTTGGGATCTCGTTCTTGTGTTACTTGCTCTCACTATGTACATGTGTACTGTACACATCGGTCCCGGTGGGCGTAGCAACCCGGGCGACGCTGCAAAATTTCAGTACATTCCGTGCATACTTGGTGTCCCGCATGCCCCTGGGTTCCCTCTTTACATCCTGTGCGCCTGGCTATGGTCCCACCTCAATGTATGTCTCTCACAAGCTACCATGAGCAACCTTTTGTCTGCCGTATTCATGGCTGCCGCTCTTGTTTGCCTGCACCGATCCTTTGTTACTGCTGGCGTTTCCGCCTTCTGTGCGTTGCTCACTTGCTTTGCCCTTCTCATTGCTCCGCGCTTTTGGACGATTGCCACGCAAGCGGGCCCAACAGCTATGAGTATCCTCCTTGCCGCTGCCAACTTTTTCGCCGGCACGACATTCTTCCTCAACCGCTCTCCGAAAAGTTTCGCTGCGACGCTGATGCTCGGTCTGCTTGGCGCTGGTCACGATACCGTCTTACTCTGGTGGGCACCGCTTCTCATCGGCTGCCTCACATGCGTTGCACCCTCGATGTGGCGGCTCTCGCTGACATGTTTAGCTCTTGGCCTTGGATTACTTCTTTGTCTTTGCCCCCACCTCTATACCTATATTCGTTCATGGCAAATCGCACCCGTGCTCGAGTACGTCGGCCCGCGTGTCAGCCTTCCTCGCCTCGCTGCTTTTGTTCTCGGAGCCCAGTTTTGGCCAAATTATTTCCACCTCCCCCTGCGTGCAATAGTTGCAGAACGCTTTCCATTGCTCATTCATGACCTTCTCAACCAACTTCACATAAGCCTCGCTGCGCTAGCTGTGCCAGGCCTTCTTGTCGCTTGGTTGTCTTGCCCACGCATCGCGCTTTTGCTTTCGTCAGCCCTCCTCGCGAACCTGTTCTTCGCTTTGCATCAGTATGCTCCCGACCCACCTGCATTGATGTACCTCGCAACACTTGCCTGGGCCTTCGCTGGCGCGCTCGGCCTCGACTGTCTTCTAAGGCAGGCAGGTCGGTTACGGCCGGTGCTCAACACACTTGCTGTCGCCTGTCTGCTCTCTCATGCATTCGTCTCCGCTCGTTCCTTTTTCGGCAGTGACCGGGATTTCCGCGTTCGAAACCTGCTTCTCGGCCTCCCTGCCCACGCCTTGGTCCTTACTAAAGATGTTTACGGCACTTCACAACTACTTGCGTATTACCATTACACTGATGAATTCATCCGCCAACGTTCGCTCTCTGCACGTGACGCACTCGACCCCTCCACCACCAATCCTGTCTTTTTCTTCGAGCGCTCCGTCTATGACGACGTCCTTGCCGCTGGCTTTCAGCCCCTCCTTGTCACCTCCAATGCTCACGGCACAATGTATTTGCTCTCAGGAGGGCCCTCCCGATGAAGCACTCCCTCACCTGTGTCATTCGCTACGGTCTCGTCCCTTTGCTGCTCGTTGCACTTACCGCTGTCATATATAGCAATAGCTTGCAGTGCTCGTGGCAGTTTGACGATTACAGGTCAATTCTTGAGTTTGACTACGCCAACGCCACCCTCCGCTCTATCTTCTCATTCTCTCCCCAGCGGTCACTTGTATTCCTCTCCTTTTGGGTCAACTACCTTGCCTGCGGCTATTCTCTATCAGGTTGGCACCTCGTCAATATCATTATCCACGCTCTCAATGTTCTCCTTCTCTACGGGATCGCGGCACGCGTATTACAACGTGCCCTATGCTCCCCCCCTGGCGCCTACGTCGCCCGCTACACGTGGACAGCTGCGGCAGTCATTGCCGCTCTTTTCGCTGCACATCCTCTTCAAACTCAAGCTGTCACCTACATAGTACAACGCTTGGAACTCATAGGCACACTATGGGTTTTCTGCGCTGTGTACGCCGCGCTACGCTCCTTTGATGCCTTCACCCCATTCTCCCGCCGCGGCTGGGCCGCTGGCGTTACGTGTGCCCTTGCAGCTGGTGCCCTATCTAAAGAAATCATCGTTGTTGCCCCCCTCCTTATAGCTCTCTATTTCATCCTCATTCATGCTCGCACTTGGCGCGCTCGCTGGATTGCGCTATTCTGGTGTAGCGCTATCGCACTTGTGCTCACCGGTCTCATCCTTCTTGGTTTCCGGGCCCTCACCTTCACGCCCTGGCCGACCCTGTCTTTTGCACCCTTTACTTCCCTGTGGCGCGAATATTCCTCTGCTACGTACTATCCGCAACAGCCGCGTGTCATGCTACTTTTCCTTCGCCTCTGCCTCCTGCCTTACAAGTTACGTGTAGAGTACGTTCTCGACCCGGGCTCCGGATGGGGCGATCCACGCACGCTTGCGGCACTTTCTTTTCATCTTCTTCTCATCACTGGTGCTGCGCTCCTCTGGCGACGGCACCCGGTCGTGTTGTTCGGCCTTTTGTGGTTTTACGTCTTTCTCCTTCCTTCCCTTGTAATGCCAAACGGCATTTTTGAACATCGAGCTTACGGTGCCCTTGCGGGCATCCTCCTCGCTCTTACAGGGCTATTCACCGGCCAACTGCGTCGTCTTCCTGCTGCGCTTCGCCGCCCCGCCGCTGCTATCGGCCTCACGGTTGCCGCCTGCGTACTTATATCCTTCGCTACACTGACTTACTTGCGTAATATCGTCTGGTCTTCAGAACTCTCTCTATGGCTTGATACCGTTTCAAAATCTCCTACGAGCTGGCGCGCTAATGCCAATGCCGGCCGTGCTCTTATGGACTATGGCGATTATGAAGACGCACGTCCGTACCTCGAAAAGGCGTTTGCTCTTAACTCCAACGTGTACCTTGTCGCAAGCAACCTCGGCGTGCTCTATTTCAATCTGCAACAATACAAACGCAGTGCCGAACTTTTCTCCTATGCTCTCTCTCTTAAGCCGAATGCACCACTTTTGCTCTATTACCTCGGTGCCGCCACCGTTCGCCTGGGTGATTTCCACACCGGCACTAACCTCCTCCACCGTGCTAACTTGCCTGCCGCATGGACGGCCCTTGGTGACGTTCATTACGAACGCAATGAGTTCCGTCAAGCCCTCTCGTGCTACCAACGCACCCTCGACTACCGCACCAACGACCTCGATGCTCTCGCGGGGAAACTCCGCACCCTCCTCGCCCTTACTCCCACAAATGTTACTCCGTCACACATCACACCTTCGCATCTTCCATGATTCCCTTGCGCTACACCTTTTTCGCTTATAACACGCTGCTGCTCCAGACACATGGACCAAAAATCTCTCATACAGCTCGCTAACGAACGCGCCTTCGCTCAGCTCGAAGAGCGGTGGATCGAAGCCCTTGCTTCCGCAACTGATCAGCTCGATGAACTCCTCAAAGTCCCCGCTTGGCTCGTGAAAGCTCGTCAGACCGACCTCGCGGAAACTTTGCTCGCTACTTTGCTTGAAGCACTTCACGAACAACATCAATCTGCCGCTCTCCTCTCCGCTGCCCAGCATGCTCTTTCCCTCTTCCCCGACAATCCTTCCTTCCGCTCTTTTTTTGTCTCCGCTCTCACTGCAGCTCATCCTGAAAACCCTCTCGCCTCGCGCATCGCTTCCGCAAGCGGCATTGCCCAAGGCGCTCCACTTAATCATTGCCTCGAATTCATAGCTCAACGCATACATATCCGGCCCGGTTTTTTCGCACTCCATCGTATGCGCCGCCTCCCCGTCCGCATCGAAGCTTATGACCCCTTCTCTGACACCCTTACTCTCTCCGACGGCTCGGAGACCTTCTCCGCCAGTTTTCGTACATTCTCCGACCAATACGAACCACTCGACGAGTCAGATTTCCGCGCTATGTCCGTCTTTTGCCGCCCTGCACTCGAACAACTTGCTCAGCATAATCCCGCTGAACTAACTATCCGTTATCTCAAAGCTTATGGTCGGTCTTCCACTTTTCGTGATTTCAAAGAAGCGTTGACCAAGTCAGCGGTACCTCCCCACGAGTGGAAAGCCTGGTGGTCTCGCGCGAAGCCTATTCTTCTCAATCATCCTCTTGTCGAGTTGGGAGAGGGCTCCCAGCCGTCTCTCACTTTGCGCGATTCTCCACGCCAAGCAAGTCTGTCCTGGCGCACTGAATTCTCGTTTGCCACGCATCCTCGCATCCAGCCCGCCATTGTCTTGCGCTACACCGCCTTGCTCGCCGATGGAGTGTCTCCTGATCCAGAGCTTGTTGAACTCTTTTATACTGGCCTCGCGTCCGAGTCCGAAACACCCCCTGCTCGTGCCTTCGCCGCGTGGCTCGCACTCTCCGTACTCGCGCGGGTACTCGCCTCCACCCCTCCCCCTTACGCTCCCTCTTGGCTCTCCACTCCTGACGCAAGAAAACAGTTCGCCCAGTGGTGTAGCTGGGAACCTATCTATATGCCGCACTTTACCGCCACTTTGCCACAGGTAGATCCTAACTGGCCCCTTGTCTTCGCTACGACCCTCCCCTACGCCCCAATCGCCCTTGTCGAAAATATCGTCTGCGCGCTCCGCGCCTCCGGACATCAGCACTTGCTTACCACTGCCCTCTCGTCGTTGAGCACCCCCACCGTCGAAAATGCCGAAGCTTTTGCCTGGCTCTGGCGAACACTTGCTACCGACCCTTCGTGCCTCTCTCCTCTCTCTCTCGACCTCGAAGCTGCGACCCTCACCCTCTTCCGCCTCATTCAACAACTTGGCGTTCTCCGTCACGTCGGCGAGCTCAACGTCCACGCCGCCCTTGCCACCCTCCGCCACACGCTGGCCACGAAACACTATGACCTCATCCGTTCCGTCCTCCGCCGCATTGGTTCTCAGCGCGCCGCCGATTGGTACCAGCTTGTCATGTCCAACACAGGCCTTAGCCCCGCCATGCGCGCGCAGCTTGTTGCCATCGTCTCCGATACCGCCGCTAGCCGCTGAAATCTAACGCTGCCGTCTGACGCTTGCGCCGCCTGCGGTCACCTCCTTGCTGCGCACCCAAGGTTTTTTACATAGGCTGTGCAACGACCTCTCACACTCATTAATGCACGAGGTCTTCTTGTCCTGTGCACGATCCCTACAGCCTCTTTGGCGATGAAACCCTAGTCCCGGCCGCGGGTGAACCCCAGTGGGCATCACGTGACAACACCACTCACCCACCGTCGGCGCGGTTGTTTGCTTCCTTTATTGTCCTCCCGCAGCCCTCGATGTTTTGCTGACATGCTCCAGCGCCGCCAACACAACCCCATACCATTCCTGAACGGAACGTTGCTGCGCTGCGACGTATGTCCTCACTTGGCCGTCCGGCAGCACGCGCATGCGCTGAAACCAATCACTGTACCGCACCGCTCGCGTCTCATCATCTACTATGTCAAACTTCACACGCATGCATGCGTACCACGCGCCGTCACGGCGCACATGATCAAACGCATCAAGATACGCAACCACAACGTACCTCACGGCATCTTTATACACCCGCGGGTGTACTGTTACATACTCGCAGCGTTGCGCAAGATAGGTCACGAGCCCATCCGTTAACATGTCGCAGGGGTCATCAACCCATTTGGCCGACGTGAAACTGTCCACAACCTGGTCCCCTGGACTCACCACCATGCGCGGCCGCTGGTATTGCGCTCGCCCTTCCATCCGTTGAATTGCAACGCGTAGTGGGCGTTTTTCCTCCCCGCCTATCCCACCGGGCGTATCAATACCATAGTAGTGAACCAACGGTTCCTGCAAAGCTACACATGCCGTCAGCACGGCACCTGCGCTCACTACTGCAGCTATGTACCCAGATCGTTTACTCATCACTCCACTCCTTCTCTCGCTCTCGCTCCCGAGCCCCGCGCACGAGTATGCCCGGTTGGCGATTTAATCGCTCTATTAACTCACGCAGCGCATCAGTCACACTGCGTATATTGTTGAGAGTGTCGTTGATTGCACGCTGGTTCTGGGTCACAGTCTCATTTGCTGTTCGCGTCGCCTCGTTGATCATCGCCAGCGTCGCGCGTAGTTCGTTCTGCAATTCCTCAATCTGCAACTGTGCGATCTTCACTTGCGTAGTGTCCATCATGCTTCCGAACTTCTCCAGCGTGGCCGGCACCACCGTGCTATTTGTGGCCATGAACTGATTCAGTTGCGTCAGAATTGAGGATAGTTGAGCCGCGTTTTCAGGTGAAAAAATGTTGTTGATATTCTGAATTAACCCCGTGGTCATGCGCGCAATATCAACCACCGTGCTCGCCATCACATCAAAGTCTGACTGCGTACCACGAATGATATTCCGCGGATTCTGATTGTTCGGTTGCAGACGCCGCGCGCTCGGGCTACCTAATGAAATATTGATTGCCCGATTCCCTACAATAAGTGACTCTAATTCTAAAGTTGCTACACTATCCTCATGAATTGCTGTCCCGCGCGCCACGGCTATCGTCACACGCGTGGTACGCCCATTCGGCGCTTTCCCGAATCGCACCACTTTCCCCACCGGCACACCGTTCAGGCGCACTGCTGAACCACTGTTTAGCCCTTTCACCGGAATGTCAAAATCAACGTAGTAGTGGTCTTTGGGTTGCAGCCAGGCTGTCCCAATCAACCCAATAACTAACCCTGTAAACAAGAGCACCGTCACCAGTAAAAATAAAGCCGCCTTAACCTTGTCTGATCGTTCAATGCCCATGTATGCTCCTTCCACTTATGCTCGCTGCGGGCGCACCACGCCGGCGCGCTCCTTCGTCGTGCCGCATGAAAAAGTTCACTACCCGGGCGTCGCTACTCTGCTCCATCTCGCGTATCGTCCCCTGGGCCACAATCTTGCCGTCAGCAATCATAATTCCTCGATCCGCAATGCGACGGATACTCGTCATGTCATGTGTGACCACCACGACCGTCACCTTCAGCTGATCCCGTAAGCGCAGAATAGTGCGATCGAGTTCCGCTGCCATAACCGGGTCCAACCCCGTTGTGTGCTCGTCAAAGAAAATCATATCCGGATCCATCACCATCGCTCGCGCAATCGCTGCGCGTTTCTTCATTCCTCCTGATAACTGTGACGGCAAATAATCACGTGCATGTGCGAGCTCCACTAACTGAAGCTTCCAATCCACAATGTCTTGGATCACCCGCGGCGGATAGTCTGTGTACTCCTCCAGGGGCAGTGACACGTTCTCAGCTAACGTCATCGAATTGAACAATGCCGCGCCTTGAAAAACCATTCCTATCCGTTGCCGAATCGGTTGAAGTTCGTCTTCACTCACCGCCGTGATGTCTGTCCCGAAAATCCGTATGTGACCAGCCGCTGGCTTATGCAGCCCCAAAAGATGCCGTAACAGCGTAGACTTGCCACAACCACTTCCTCCTAATACCACAAAAATCTCTTGCGCATGCACAGCAAACGAGATACCATCCAGCACGATGTTGCCATCGTACGCGGCTACCAAATCTTCTACCTCAATCACTGCCGCGCTCATCGCTTGATCATCGGTACGTTCCCCGTGGCGTAGTACAACGCCGTGAAAAATAAATGCGCCGCGGCTATCCCTACAATCGAACGCACCACGCTCTGCGTCGTCGATCGCCCAATTCCTTCCGCACCCCCTCGTGTCGTCAACCCTTCTCGCACCGCAATCGCTGCAATTACGATGGCATCCGCGACACTTTTAATCAGCCCAATGACCACATCTCGCGGCGTAACGCTCTGCTGCAACATGTCGAAATATTCCCGCCCTGGTAATCCCAGCCCCAGCACAGCAAACAAAAATGCCGCAATATTTGCAATCACGTCCGCAAACACCGCTAAACATGGGAGCGTAATCACTAAGGCCACAAATTTCGGCACCACGATATACTTCGTAATGCTTATCCCCATCGCCCGCAGCGCATCCATCTCTTCCGAAGTTACCATCGACCCAATCTCCGCCGTAATCGCCGAACCACTGCGCCCAGCCATTAGCACCGCCGCTAACAGGGGCCCGAGTTCGTACGTTACCGAAATGCCCACCAAATTAGCAATCATGATTTGCGCCCCAAACAACCGCAACTGCGCCGCAGCTGTCATCGCCAAAATTAAGCCCATAATCCCTGACACCAACGCCACGATCGGTAACGACCGCACGCCCCGCTCTGTTATCTCGTACATTGACCGCGCGTACCGAAACCCATGCCGCAAAAACGGACCAATCAAAGACCAAAACGTAATGTCTTGCAGAAGCCGATAAAGTTCCGTCAGCGCACGCCATGCCAGTACCACCTTGTCCAACGTCGTCTCCACCAGCGCGAACTCCTCCACCGCACGCCGCTTCTTCGGATGTTTTCGGTAAAGAAAAAATTCCAGCACTTCCCGTACTTCGTCTGGCACACCATTGAGCGACCACGCTACTCCCTTTCGATCAAACCGCCGCAATAACTCCGCCAGAAACGCCACCCGCGCCGTTGGCCAACGCGTCACCTGCCCCGCATCAACTAACACATGCCGTGCCCGGCTCGCTCGCCAGCCCTCGTACGCCCCAAGACATTCAGCCAGGTCCATATCCGCGCTTAACTGAATCACATGCTCCGGTAACATCGCGCGTCCTACCTTTGCTCCTGACTTCCTCCCTTCCCAGCCTGCAAAATTGCATCTGCTACGCGCAACGCATCACATGTCGCGCTCACATCGTGTACGCGCAAGACACGTGCACCCCGCTCGTACGCTAACACTGCCGCTGCCAGGCTCCCAGCCAACCGATCCTGCACTTCCCGCCCAGTCCGCGCTCCGATAAATCGCTTCCGCGACACCCCTACCACCACTGGTACTCCAAACTCTAAGAATTCCTCAAGCTCCGCTAATAAGCGTTCGTTCGCCTCAAACGTCTTCCCAAAACCTATCCCCGGATCAACTGCCAGGGCGTCCTTTTTGATCCCTCGCTCCACCGCCTTCTTTAGCCGCACAGCGAGAAAATCCTTCACCTCGCGCACAACCTCTCCTGCCTGCAACGGTGTGTCTTGCATGGTCTCCGGTGTGCCATGCATGTGCATCAAAATCACACCCGCACCATATTGCGCAACAACCTGTGCCATCCCCTCATCCGCCAACGCACTCACATCATTTACGATATGTGCACCCGCCCTTAGCGCTTGTTCCGCCACCTCCGCGTGGCGCGTATCCACCGAAATCACCACCTCACTCTCCCCTGCCAAGCCTTCTATTACTGGCAGCACACGCTTGAGCTCCTCTTCGACAGCTACGGGCCGCGCACCTGGCCGCGTACTTTCGCCACCCACGTCGACAATGACCGCTCCCTCTCCCATCAACTCGCGCGCGTGCGCCAGCGCGCGCGATGCGTCGACGTATCGCCCCCCATCGTAAAAAGAATCCGGTGTGACGTTCAGTATGCCCATCACCACGCCCCGGCCCACATCCAATTCTCGCCCGCGCACCCGCCATCTCTGTGCCGGCTCTCTCCTCATCCTCCCACTTCAAAATAGCGTGGGTTCAGCGCTCGCTAGGTCTTCTGCGCCGTTACGCTTGACAGCCCCACGCTCCCCAGTGCTGCTCTCCTCGCTCCCTTCGCCCCGCGCGGCTTCACCAACCTGCCCAGCCTTTAGTGTAGTTCCTCCGCCAGTATCTCGTGCCACGCTTTCAACTCCTTCGTCCTTCACTTCGCCTTCGGTGCCAACCCTTCCCTTTTTCGAGGAAGTACCGCCCTTGACCTCTCGCACAATTCGTTCAATCTCCTCTCCATCTAGCACCTCTCGTTTCAACAGCTGCTCGGCAATCTCGTCAAGGGCCGCTCGGTGCGCGACGATCAGCTGGCGCGCGCGTGCTTCTGCCGCTTCCACAAGGCGTCGTATCTCTGCATCTATCTGCTGCGCTGTTTGCTCACTGTAATCGATCCGCCGTTCAATCTCACGTCCCAAGAAAATGTGCTCCTCACGCTCTCCGTAGGCCAACGGGCCCATTACGTCACTCATCCCCCATTCGCACACCATCCGCCGTGCGATTTCGGTCGCATGCTTGATATCATTCCGCGCGCCCGACGTTACGTCTCCAAACACCAATTCTTCCGCAACGCGTCCCCCCATCAACACTGCCATCTGCCCCTCGAGTTCCTTTTTACGATAGTGATACTTGTCCTTCTCCGGCAGCTGCATCGTTGCGCCTAAGTACGCCATACCCCGTGGCACAATCGTCACTTTGTGCAGAGGCTCGCACTCAGGTATCAAGACCGTCACTAACGCGTGCCCTGCCTCGTGATACGCTGTGTATCGCCGGTCTTCCTCGTCCATCACGCGACTCCGCCGCTCACGTCCGAAGCGTACCTTGTCCCGCGCCTCTTCGAGCATCTCCTGTGTCACGGCCGGTTGGTCTTTCCGTGCTGCCATCAACGCTGCTTCGTTCACCAAATTGGCTAGGTCCGCTCCTGAAAACCCTGGTGTCCCCCGCGCAATCTTCGATAAATCCACATCTGCTGCCAGCACCACTTTCTTGGCATGGATCTTCAAAATTTCTTCGCGTCCCTTCTGATCGGGTAAGTCCAGTACAATCTGCCGATCAAACCGCCCGGGCCGTAGCAGCGCGGGATCAAGCACATCCGGCCGATTCGTCGCTGCTATCATAATCACCCCGTCGTTCGGCGTAAAACCGTCCATCTCCACCAACAACGCATTCAATGTCTGCTCGCGCTCGTCATGCCCACCTCCTAATCCCGCACCCCGCAACCGCCCCACCGCGTCGATCTCATCTACAAAAATAATGCACGGTGCGTTGCGTTTCCCTTGCTCAAATAGGTCACGCACCCGCGCTGCGCCTACCCCCACAAACATCTCCACAAAATCTGAACCACTAATCGAGAAGAAAGGTACGTCTGCTTCGCCGGCGATCGCCTTTGCGAGTAACGTCTTACCTGTCCCCGGCGGCCCAATTAGAATCACGCCCCGCGGTATCCGCCCCCCTAGCCGCTGAAACTTCTTGGGGTCCTTTAAATACTCCACAATCTCGGTCACCTCTTCCTTCGCCTCATCACACCCCGCCAAATCCGCAAATGTCGTCTTGTTTTTGCTCTTCGCAGTCCTCACACGACTCCGCCCAAAATTCATCGCCATCCCTATCCCACGCTTCATCTGGCGATTGATCAAAAAACCAATCACCGCAATTACTAAGACTACCGGCCCCAATGAAAATATCAGTTGCTTCCATATGTCATTCGCGGGCTTCGTATCGTACCGCAGTCCCAACGCCGCACACTGCTTCGCTAACGCCTTCTCATCCACCACCATCGTGCTGTAGCGCATCACCTGCACCCCGCTCACCCGCATTCCTCGCAACGCATGTCGCAGCGCCGGATCACTCGTGTCTACCACCATCTCCCCCTCAATCTCCCCTTCCCCACGAAACACCACACTGCTGATGTTCGTCAGCGCCAACTGGCGCATAAATTCACTCGTCGTCAGCTTCACCGTCGGCCGCTGCCAGCGCGTCATGTACGTCCCCGCAAGAAGCACCCCCAAAATCAGCACTAACCACAGTATCACGGGGCGCAGCGGCGTTCCCTCGCCCATCCGATCACCACCTGAGTCCAGCCCGTCCTTCAGAAAATCCTTCAATGACCGTTTCGGTTGTTCTGCCATCGTCCCTTCCCGCGTGAATCTCTCCTCACGCTCACTGTGTTAAGACCCGCAACGCCTCCAAGTACTTCTCGCGTGTTTTCTGTACCACCTCCTCCGGTAGCGCCGGCGCCGGTGGTTCTTTGTCCCAACCTATCGCCGTTAAGTAATCCCGCACATACTGCTTGTCATACGAGACAGGTGTTCTCCCTGGCGTATATTCCGCCGCCGGCCAAAACCGCGAGGAATCCGGTGTCAGCACCTCGTCAATCAGCGTCACCACCCCATTCACCAGTCCAAACTCAAACTTAGTATCCGCAATAATAATTCCTCGCGGAGCAGCATAGTCCCGCGCCCGCTGGTACAGCGTCAAACTGAGCTCACGCAACTGCTCTGCTCGTTCCCGCCCCACAATCTCACACATCCGCGCAAACGAAATATTCTCGTCATGCCCACTTGCCGCCTTTGTCGCCGGCGTAAAAATGGGCACAGGCAATTGCTCCGCCTCCCGTAGCCCCTTCGGCAATACCTCGCCGCACACTGTTCCACTCTTCTGATACTCGCTCCATCCTGACCCCGCCAAATAGCCCCGTACCACGCACTCCACTGGCAATACCTCCGCCTTCTTCACCACCATCGCCCGCCCCGCCAGCTCCTCCGCATATTGCTTCAGCACGGGCCGATATGCCGCCACGTTGTCCGTAATAAAATGATTCGGCACCACATCCTGCAGGTAGCCAAACCAAAACAGCGACAACTGCGTCAAAACCCGCCCCTTGTCCGGAATCGGCGTCGGCAACACCACGTCAAACGCTGATATCCGATCCGTCGCAACAAATAATAGCGCATCATCTAAGTCATAAATCTCTCGCACCTTCCCGCTCTTCAACAACGGGAATTCACGAATCGCTAAACTAATCACTGTCTTCATCCTGGCTCCTTAGGTGTTTTACATCCGCTCTGGGGAACCCACCCCAAGCAACGTAAGACCATTTCGTACTACATGCCGGGTTACTTGCACCAATGCTAGCCGCGCCCGCGCCAAGTCTTCATCTTCCCCTACAATCTGATGCTGGTTATAGTAGCGGTGAAATAATTCGGCAACCTTCTCCAGATAGTTCGTCAGCCGATGTGGCTCGCACTCTTGTGCAGCTCCTTCCACTACTTCCTCAAACTGCGCCAGCTGCCGCACCAATTCCTCTTCTTCAGCCTCCTTCAACCGCGTTCCATCCACACTCCCAGGCCCGTACTCCCGCGCTAGCCCAGGCTTTACCTCTGCGCAGTGCCGCATAATCGAGCACATCCGCGCATGCGCATACTGCACGTAAAACACTGGATTGTCGAACGACTGCTTCCGCGCCAGCTCCAAATCAAATTCAAAATGACTCCCTAAACGCCGCATCACAAAAAAGTACCGCGTCGCGTCAACCCCCACCTCGTCAATCAGCTCATCTAATGTGATGTAATTCGCGCGCCGTGTCGACATCTTCACCACTTCCCCATTCCGCACCACTGTCACAAACTGATGGATCAGCACCTTCACCCGCTCTGTCTCATACCCTAGCGCCTTCAAACACGCCAACACATCCGGATATGTCAGTAGGTGATCCGCTCCGAACACATCCACCATCACATCATAGCCACGTTCAAACTTGTCTCTGTGGTACGCAATGTCGGGGAGGCGATATGTCGGCTCCCCGCTTGACTTCACCAGCACCCGATCCTTCTCCGCTCCAAACTGACGCGCCTTAAACCACACCGCCCCCTCACGCTCGTACGAAAGCCCTGCCGCTGCTATGTCCGCCAGCGTCTTCTCAACTTTCCCGCTTGTATATAAGCTGTGCTCGTTGGTGAATACGTCATGCCGCACCCCAAGACGCGCCAACGTCGCCTTAATCATCGCAAACGTCGCCGCCACCGCACGATCACGAAAAATCCGTAAATCCTCGCTCGTTGCCAAGCTCTCCCCAAACTCTTCCCTGATCCCACGCGCGATTTCGATGATATAATCACCCTGATATCCATTCTCCTCCAGCTCGTCATCGTACCCCAGCAACTGACGATACCGCGTCCGCACCGATCGCGCTAACACGTTCATCTGATTCCCTGCATCATTGAAGTAGTACTCCCGCGTCACCTCATACCCAACCGCCGCGAGCAAATTCGCAATTACATCCCCCACTACCGCGTTCCTCCCATGCCCCACCGTCAATGGCCCCGTGGGATTCGCGCTCACATACTCTACATTCGCTCGTTTCCCTTTGTACTTCTCGCTAAACCCAATCCGCTCCCCACGTGCTAATAGCTCATCCAGCAACACCGCCACCGCCCCGCTCCACAGCCGAAAATTGATGAACCCTGGCCCCGCTACCTCACACTGCGCTACACC
>JAOACZ010000197.1 GCA_026417575.1 bacterium
AGATGTGTATAAGAGACAGGGCGTGTGGGGTGTGTGGATGATGATTGTGGGAGGGGGGCAGGTGGAGGGACAGTGGTGGTGGAGACGAATGGTGCTGAGCGAGTGGGGGATGATGGGGAGCGAGAGTTATACGTGCCAATGAACGCGGTCGTAAGTAACGGAGGTGGGGTGAGTGTGTGGGTGATAGAGGGGGGACGGGCGCGATTACAGTCGGTGAGGATTGAGGGGTGCGATGACGGACGGGTGAGGGTGGTAGAGGGGCTGCGTGCGGGGCAGCGGGTGGTGGTGGATCCGCCGGTGTTTTTGGCCAATGGGAGGCGAGTGGAGGCGGAATGAAGGGGAACGGCGTTATTGTCGCTCGCGATGTGTGCAAGTATTACCGCATGGGGACGAACGAGGTGCGTGCATTGGATCATGTGACGGTTGAGATTGGGGCTGGGGAATTTGTAGCGTTGATGGGGCCGTCGGGGTCTGGGAAGACGACGTTGATGAATATCATTGCAGGGATAGACAATCCGACGTCGGGGAGAGTCTGTGTGGCGGGAGCGGAGCTCCAGGAGATGAGCGAAGCAGAGCGAAGTGCGTGGCGGACGCGGACAATAGGGTACGTGTTTCAGAATTTCAATCTGGTGCCTGTGCTAACGGCGGAGGAGAACGTGGAGTTACCGTTATTATTGCTACCGCTGAGCAGAGCGGAGCGGCGCGCGCACGTGGAGGCGGCGTTAGAATCGGTGAACATGTTAGCGTGGCGGCGGCACTATCCACGTCAGCTTTCGGGAGGTCAGGAGCAGCGGGTGGCAATAGCGCGGGCGATTGTGACGGACCCGGCGGTGTTAGTGGCAGACGAGCCGACGGGGAATTTGGATGCTGAAGCGGAGCGGGAAGTGATGGAGTTGTTGGTGCAGTTGAACCGGCAGCTTGGGACGACGGTAGTGATGGTAACGCACGATGCGACTGCGGCGAGCTACGCAGGGCGGATCATACGTTTAGAGAAGGGAAGGATACGGGGGTGAAGTGATGCAACTGAGCAGTTATGCGCGATTGGTGGTAAAGAATGCGCGACGTTCGCGGACGCGGCTGGTGGCAACATTAGGTGGATGTGCGTTGGCGGCGCTGATAATGAGTGTGTGTATGGTGGTTGACACGACACTGCGAGGAGTGGAGGAGCGAGCAGAGGCGCAACCGAATTTGATTGTGCATCGACGTGGGCGACACTGCCTGGCGACGAGCGAGGTGCCGGATGTGGTGGCGGAGCGGATTGCGGGGGTAGCTGGGGTAGCGTTAGCGATGCCTGTGGTATACCTTGAGACGCCGTGCCAGTCGGCGACGGATGTGACGGTGGTGCATGGGGTAGACAAGGGGTTATTCATGGAGTTTCGAGCGTTTAGTGTTGAGCCGGGCGCGTTAGAGGAGTTCAGGCGGGTACGGACAGCTGCCCTGGTGGGGGAGCGGATAGCTGCGCGGTACGGGTGGCGGCCGGGGCAGTTTGTGACGATGCAGGAGTTACGGGGGATCAGCTTTACGATTGCGGGGATATTCACGACGCACGGGAGCATTTATGATTCTGTTATTTTGCTTGGGAGGGAGTTTTTGCAGGACACGCTGGATAAGCGTGGGACGTCGAATATGGTGTTAGTGAAGCCTGCGGAGGGTGTTGATGTAAGAGCGCTTGGGGCGCGGATTGATGGATTGCCGCTGCCGGTACCGGTACAGACGCAGACGGAGGAGGCGCATCTTTCGACGGCGTTGGCGCAGTTGGGGGATTTGATCGAGGTGAGCCGGGTGGTGCAGGGTGCAGTAGCGTTTTTGATGCTGATAGCGATGGGGAATGGGGTAGCGATGGCGATGCGGGATCGGACGCGGGAGTTTGGGGTGTTGCGGACGTTAGGATATCGAGGGGATCAGATTGCGGGATTAGTGTTGGGGGAGATATTAATGTTGGCGCTTGCGGGGGGTATGGTAGGTTGTGCGATCACGCAGGGGCTGGTAGTGGCGGGAGTATTAGACAGCGTGTCAGCGTGTGGGTTTACGGTAAGTTTGCGGATGGGGGTGAGGGAGTGGTTAATGTGTATGGGGGTAATTGCGGGGGTAGCAGCGGTGAGTGGGGCAGCGCCGGCGTGGCGTGCTGGGCATGTGGACGTAGTCAGCACGATACGCAAGGGCGATTGAGATGGGCGGGCGTGTGTTGATTGCGTACATGGTGCGCAATCTTTTGCGACGGCCGTGGAGCAGCGTGATGACGCTGGTGGGAATTGGGGTGGTAGTTTTTGCAGTGGTGTTGATGTTGATGCTTGCGCGGGGTCTTTTCGTGCGTGTTCGGGAGACGGGGGACCCGCGGAATGTGGTAGTGATCAGCAAGACGGGGCAGAGCATCGTTTTGAGTGCGTTATTTGACGAGGATGTGGCGTTATTACTGGAGTTGGAAGGGATAGCGAAGGACGCGAGCGGACGAGTGTTGATTTCGCCGGAGTTAGTACAGTTACTGTATGCCGAAGTACCGGAAGCGCGGCAACCGAACGGTGCGCCAATCACAGTACGAGGGATCCGGCCAATTGCTATGGAAGTGCATCGGGCGGTGGAGGTAGTGCAGGGCCGGATACCGCTTTATGCTAACGAGGTCATGGTTGGTTCTTTGGCGCATGTGAAACTGGGGGTGAGTGAGGAGGAAATGAGGGTTGGGTCAGTGATACGTTTTGAAGGGATGGAGTGGAGGGTGTGTGGGGTATTTAGTGCGAGAGGTTCGCTATATGAGTCAGAGCTGTGGGTACGTGAATCTGACTTGATGGCGGCGATGGAACGTGGGACGCATTCGTGCGCGACGGTGCGGTGTAGTTCTATTGCGGCGGCGGAGGCTGCGATATTAGCATTTGAGCGACCCGGTGCGTTGCAGAGGACGTTTACAGCATGGCAGGAGCCAGCTTATTATCGGATGTATGCGGAGGCGTTGCGGTGGATTTTGTGGCTGACGTGGGGTTTTGTGGTAGCGATTGGCGCAGCGGGGGTGTTGATAGGAATGAACACGATGTACACGAATGTGATTGCGCGACGAAGTGAGATAGGGACTTTACGTGTGCTGGGTTTTGGGCGGGGGACGATTGGGGTACTGCTCGTGGGGGAAGCGATGATGCTGTCGCTGGGGGGAGGCTTGGCGGGGATGGGGTTGGGGCGACTGCTCCACGCTGTTCCGCTTGCAGTGGCGCAGGGAGCCTTCTTTTTGTGTTTCGATAGGACTGTAGCGTTAGCGGCGTTTGGGCTTGCTACCATGATTGGGATTGTGGGGACGGTGGTGCCTGCGTTCCGGGTTTTGCACGGCGGGATCTTGGAGAATTTACGGGACTAGGGAGGCTTAGCAGCTATTTGGCGCCGGGCATCAGCGAGATACGGGGGAAAGGCGCGCAGAGCGAGGTGAGCAACGCAAGAGAATTTCCGCGGAGGGAGCGGAGATAGCGGCGTAGTGAGGGGCAGGGGACGGGAAGAAACAGTGCAACCAAGGCGAGAGGGTGGAAAATAGGTAAGGGTTTCAGGCGGAGAAGTGGGGAATTGTGATGCGAAGTGAGTGGGCCGTTACGGAGAGGCACGAGGGAGTGAAGGAAGTCGGTTGGGCGCCAAATTTGCTAGAGTGAGAAGGATGATAGGGCGATCGTGGCGTGGCTAGGCCGGGAGAGGGAGTTGGTGCTCCCGGGAAGCGCGAGGAGGTGTGGGTGTTTTTTGGCGTTGTGGTAGTTGAGCGTTGGTGGCGCTGAGCGGGATATGATCTTCGGTGTGAGCGGAGAGGGGGAATTTCACTGGGGTGAGTTGGGTGTGCAGTTGCAATTAGATAGGAGGGCAGCGGAGATGCGTGCGACCCACTGGCGGTAGGTAGCGAAGGAGAAGGGGACAGAGCCGGTGACGAAGTGGTTACAACCGCTATGGTGAGAAGTACGCCAGGAGATGAGCCAGAGGTATTGGTCAGCGGGGCGTGGGAAGGAGCGGAGGGTGGTGCTGGCATTTGGGGCGGCGGAGAATGAGTCGGAGCACAGAACCGTCTCATGGTTGTGAGAATCTACTTGGAGGATTTGAAACGAGCCGTGTAGTTCGTTGAAGGTATCATTTGCGGCGATGAGGCGCAAGTCAGCGAGGCCGTCGTCGGCGATCAAGAGGCAGAGGGGCTGTTGGGCGAGTTTGATCCAATCGTAGCAAGGCTGCTTTTTGGCGCCGTGGTAGTCGACGATGGAGTAATTGAACATCATGGGCCACATATCGCAAAGGGACCACCATAGGACGCCAGTTTTGCGCCATTTATGGGCGCGCGACCATTCGATGGCGAACTTGTAGACGTCGGCGCAGATGATATTGAGAGCGAGAGCGAGTTCGTCGGGGCGATCTGGGGAGAAAGGTTGGGCAAAGAACCAGTGGAGGCGGTGGCGGGCGGCGTCTTGCCAGGTAAGGAAGTCGGCGTCGTCCTGGTGACGGTCGAGGACATACTGGTCGGGTGGGAATGGGAGGCCCCAAAGGCGGCGGGCGCGAGGGAGGTCGCGGGCGATGATATCAGGAGAGGTGGACATGGGGCAGAAGAAGAAGGGAGCGGTTTCACCGATGAAGTGGGAGGGATTGGAGCGATAGGTGTTGCGATAGTTTTCGTCGCGTGGGTAGAGGTGTTTTTCAGGGGTGGCGAGAGTGTGAGATTGACGTGAAGGGAATCGTTGGGCGGTGACGATTGTGTCGCTGACGTAGGGAGAGCTTGGGACGTAGGAGCGGTAGGGGTCATGGGTAGCGACGGCGTTTTTGAGGACGTGGCGAGAGATGGCGTTGGAGGAGGGGAGGAGGGGTGGGGGTATGATGTTACCCCAGAGGAACATATCATCGACCTCGTTATCGCCGCACCAGAGGGCGAGGGAGGGGTGATTTCGCAAGCGTTGGATGATAGTAGCAGCTTCGTGAGCGATGGTGCGTTGGAAGTCCTGGTCTTGAGGGGGGAATTCGCAGGCGAACATGAAATCTTGCCAGACGAGGAGGCCGTGTTCGTCGCAGAAGGAGAAGAAGTCGTGATCTTCGTAGACGCCGCCGCCCCAGACGCGGACCATGTTGCAGTGAAGATCGAGACAGAGTTGCAAGGCGAGGCGGGTGCGGGTGGCGGCGCGGGAATGGAAGGCGTCAAGGGGTTTCCAGTTGGTGCCGCGGACGTAGATGCGGTGGCCGTTGCAGAGGAAGCAGCACTCGCCGTTACCTTGGGGATCTGTGGTATCGGAGTAGAGGAAGTGAAGTTCGCGGATGCCGACGCGATCGCGCCACTCTGCGACCGCGTGCTGATCCTTGAAGAGGACCAAGGTAAGGTCGTAGAGGTGGGGGTCGCCGTAGCCGCGGGGCCACCAGAGTTTGACACGGTGAGCGGGAAGGGTGCAGAAGACACGGCCGGTGATGAAATCAACGTCGAAGGATTGCTCGTGAAGGATGCCGTCAGCGTCAGAGAGGCGAAGGAGGCCGTGATAGGAGGAGAGGTTGGAGTCGGGTGTGACGATCCACCATCGGGCACCGAAGGAGACGGTGTGAGGTGTGACGCGGTGGGTGAAGAAGTAGACGTGGGAGAAGCGGATAGGGGGAAGGAAGCGGAGGTAGACGGGGCGCCAGAGTCCGGCGGAGAGGAGGCGAGGAGCGTTGTCCCAGCCCCAGGAGTGGCGTGCTTTGCGGAGGTAGGCTTCTGGCTGGCGGTGGGGGCGGGAGATTCGGCCAGCTGGGTAGGTGAAGCGGCGGGCGTAGAGGAGAGGGCTGCGGATAAGGACCTTGAGGGAGTTGGAGTTAGGTTTGAGCACGTCGGTGACATCCGCGTGATGGGGGATGAACATATTTTGGCAGGAGAGGATATGAATGTCGTTGAGGAAGACGTTGGCGATGGTGTCAATGCCATCAAAGACGAGCTCGAGGCGAGTGTCTTTGGGGCAGGGCGGAGGAGTGAAGAGCGTTTCGTAGCACCAGTCGTCGACGTATTCGAAGTCACGGAGTGCGTGGGGGGTATCGGGGGGATAGGGGTCAGCGACGAAGCCGGCGCGCTGGAGATCGAGTTCGACGTTACCGGGGACGGTAGCGGGGATGGTGTGACGCACGCCAGTAATCGGGTGAGTAAAAGACAGAGACCATGGGTTGGAAAGGGGGATGGAGGGCATTTTCATAAGCGAGAGTTAGGCTTGTGAGAGAGTACAGATTACGCTGATGCAAGTTGGCGTGAGCGTAGCTCCAGCGGCGGGGGTACTGCAAAGTGGTAGCTTGCGGTCAGCGAAAGGTTGGTCGTTGCACATGGAACATGCATGGGTGCTGCACGAACGCACGACGAGCAGTAGGGAAATTGTGTAGTTACCCGTGTAAGTAAGTCGGCGGGTAGTTTATCATGAACATGCTACGTAAGTCAAGAGGTGCTGTTGAGGCAACTGGTTCTTTTGGGGAGTGCAAGTGTGTTGAGAACGTAGGGAGCGCGTGGCAGGGGTGTTTAGAGGCTTGGAGAAGAATTCGAGAGGGAGGCGAAGCGGGAGCAGCGGTCGTCATCGCCAGGACGAGCAGTTGAGCGGTAAGGTGAAGCATTTGAGCATGCAGCAGGCTTGGTTGACGAGTGGGAGATGATGGAAACTCACGACCGACGCACATGGTCGTTTCAGGGACGAGGCGAGGCTCTTCGCACGCGCAGCAAACTGGCTCTGGGACAATTCGGACGGATTTGTGATGAAACAAGGGTATGGAGGGCTGTGGGCGATAGGGGATGAAGAGATTGCAGGTGACGCAGGGGTTTGTGCGGCGGTGCGTGCCGCTTCAGTTGACGGAGATAGATAGGACTGATGGGAGGGAGGGACAAGGTGCTGAGTAGAAGGAAAGCCGGTTGGCAGGCAATAGTCTGTCCCTCAGGGGCGGAGATGGAATCAGCGGGGGGCAATGGCTAGTGATACGTGCGAGGAGGAATTTGCGGGAACACAGGTGACGGCTTGGTCGCTAGAGTGTAATGTGGATGACGAGAGGTGAGGTGGTTATCGAGTGCTTTTGCGCGGAAATAGGGCTACTCAAGGCAGAGGATGCCGAGAGGGGGGTGACATATGGAACTGCGCTTGCTGTTTGCACAGGTGCCTGGGTGATGGGCGCGAAGAGCAGGAGCGCGCCTCTGCCGGGCCTCCGGGAGCGTTGCCGGCCCTTGAACGGCCAGTTTATGCAAAGCGCGCGCGGGGCGGTGCTGGGCACAGCTGGTCTTTTCGCTCCGATGAATGCGCTGAGGTACGCTCAGAACTGTTGCCCGAGTGGCATTTCACTATGAAGTAAGGGGTGAGGATGCTAAACACTCGCAGGAAGCGGGCACTGAGGGCTTGACAGGGGTCGATGTATACCATACAATAGGCCAGATGCGAAGGGCGCGATGGTGCCGGACGACAACTTCGACATGCGATTGATGAAGAGAATGACGAGAGAGAGGGGTTGGATGAAAGGGATGAGGGGATGTGTTGTGTTAGTGGTGTTGTGGGGGGCTGGGGTGTGGGGAGCGATGACGGCGGACCAGCGAATTCAACAGGCGCTGGCGGCGGCGCGGAGTGGGGACGCGCGCACGGCGATTCCTCTACTGGAGCAAGCGGAGCGAATGCATCCTTTTCATCCGGCGAATGTTGAGGTACTGTATCAGCTTGGAGAGTTGTACATTGATGCGGGGAGGTACGAGGAAGCTGCGGCGACATTTGAAAAATTGCTGAAGCGGTATGGGAAATACGCGGATCGGATCGCGATTGTAGATGAGGCAGTGGTGAGTATGGGGCGGGTGTTAGCTGGGCAGAAGAAGTACGACGAAGCGTTGGAGCATGTGCGGAAGTTCAAGAGGGAGCGGCCGAAGAGCGAAGCGCAGGACTACGCGGATTATGTGATTGCGTATATTTTTGCGGAGAAGGGGGAGCATGGGGAAGCGCGGAAGATACTTGAGAACATAGCTGGGAATGTGCGGCATCGGATGAGGGAATCGGCGTATTTTTTGTTAGCGGAGATTGCGGCGAAGGAGGGGAAATTTGAGCAGGTAGAGGCATTGATGCGGCGTTTGTTGGGTGGGACGCAAGATGTGGAGGCGCGGAATGCGGCGTTGTTCAAGTTAGGGGAGATGTACCGGAACATGGGGAAGACGGCGAAAGCGTTGGACACGTACCGGCGGATAAAGGCGCGAGGGAACGATCCAGCTTCGCGGAATTTGAATGCGAGCATATTGGTGGAGATTGGGCAGACGTTTGAGAAACTGGGGCATGCGTTGGAGGCGCGGGTTGCCTTTGAGGGGGTGGCGATGTTATACGGGGAGACTGCGGTAGCAACGGATGCGTTTCACCGGGCGATTTTGGCGGATGCGGACTATGGGGATTTTGAGCGGGCGGAGCGGATGTATGAGAAGTTTCGAGCGAGGTATCCCGGGGAGGCGATGGCGGAGGATGTGCGGTTTTACATTGCGCAAAGGATGATGGAGGGGAGACGGTATGAGGAAGCGATAAAGCAACTGCGTGCGGGGCTGGCGGAGTATCCGAGCGGGCAGTGGGCTGAGGCGAGTTTCAACGCGCTTGGGGTGGCGTACGCGGGGGCGAAGAAATTTGCGGAGGCGGAGCGGACGTTGCAGGAGTTTGCAGAGAAGTTTCCGGGGAGTGAATTAGTGGCGGACAGTTACTTTATTTTGGCGGAGACGTATGTAGAGCAGGGACGCTATCCGGCGGCGATTGAGTTGTATGAGAAATTGGTCGATGAGTATGGGGCAGCGCCGATTGCGGGTGAGGCGGGGGTGCGAGAGCAAGAGGTTCGGATGGTGTATGCGGAGGAGCTTGTGAAGACCAACCGTATAGACGAGGCGGTTGAGTGTTTACGTCAGGTGAGGGCGTCGAACTTGGTAGAGCAGGCGGCGTTGTTGATAGGGGACGCGTACACGCGTGGGGAGCGGTACGACGAAGCGGAGCGGGCGTATGAGGAGTTTGTGGAGAAGTATCCGAGGAGTGAACTAAAAGCGCAGGCGTTGTTTTCATTGGCGGAGGTACGGATAAGGAAGGAGGCGTACAAGGAGGCGGAGGGGGCTCTCCGGGAGATCCTGGCGCTGAATTTAGCGAGGACGAATCCGTTGATACCGGGGGCGATGTTGCAGATAGGCTTTTGCCGGTTTTATGCGGACGACATGGGCGGGATGACGAATGCGATGTGGGAGGTGGTGAGAGGGTATCCTGGGAGTGGAGAGGCGGGGGAGGCTTTATATTGGATAGGGTATGCGTATCGGAGCATGCGGGCGTATGAGGCGGGGGCGGAGG
>JAOACZ010000223.1 GCA_026417575.1 bacterium
GCAAAACGGGCAAGGGCGTGTTCGAATACGGAAAATAGATACCGGAGGTGCCTACCTGCCGAGGGTGCCGACGAAAGGGGCGAGGCTAACTATGCTTCGCTCCTTGGGTCCCTCTGCAAGATCGGGGTGGCCCCGGTGCAAGGTAAGGTGGCGCGGGATGCCGGGTAGGAGTGATGATGGTGAGATGATTGCCTGACGGCAGGGGCGGGGAGTAATTAGCCGCTTTGTGCGGTGAGGCGATGGAGAAAACGATACAGTATAGGGAGGAGCGTTATGGATTTTGAGTTTTCGGAAGAGCTGAAGATGTTGCGGGAGATGGCGTACAAGTTTGCGGTGGCGGAGTTTACGCCGGTGTCGAGGGAGTGTGACGAGCATGAGAAGTATACGCCGGAGATTCGGAGGAAGGCGGCGGCGAATGGGTTGGTGGGTGCTTGGGTGCCGGAGGCGTATGGTGGAGCTGGGGCGGGTATATTGGGGAACGCGATTATTACGGAGGAGTTGTCCCGTGTGGACATGGGTATTGGTTTGAATGTGGTGGCGGCGACGTTTGGGTGTGAGGCGATATATCAGTATGGTACGGAGGAGCAGAAGCGGACGTATTTGCCGCCGGTGTGTGCTGGGGAGAAGGTGAGTGCGGGTGCGTTTACGGAGCCGAATGCGGGTACGGATGTGGCGGGATATAAGACGCGAGCGGTGAAGGATGGGGATTATTATGTGATTAATGGGAACAAGATGTTTATTACGAATGGTACGGTGTGTGATTTTATGGTGGCGCAGTGCATAACGAATCCTGAGGAGAAGCGTCACAGTAGTTTTAGTTTGATTATTGTGCCGGCGGATGCGCCGGGTGTGACGCGGAACAAGATTCGTGGCAAGATGGGGATACGTGCGAGTGATACGGCGGAGATAGCGTTTGAGGATGTGCGAGTGCCGCGGGAGAATTTGGTGGGCAAGGAGGGTCGTGGATTTATTCAGTTGATGCATTTTTTTGATACGACGCGGGTGATGGTGGCTGGTCAGGGTATTGGTTTATCCGTGGCGTGTTTGGAGACGTGCATCAAGTATTGTAAGGAGCGTACGGCGTTTGGTGCGCCGTTGGGGTCGTTTCAGTTGACGCAGAAGAAGCTGACGGAGATGGCGATCATGATTGAGGCGTTGCGTGGTTTGGTTTACAAGAGTGCGTGGTTGATCGATCAGGGTCGTCCTGATTATACGTTGGCGGCGATGGCGAAGTTTTTCAGTGGTCAGACGGCGGTGTTTTGTGCGAATGCGGCGGTGGAGTTGCATGGTGGTTATGGTTATATTGACGAGTATGCCGTGCAGAAGTGGTACCGGGATGCGAAGATCCTGGAGCTCTACGAGGGTACGAAGGAAGCGGAAATCCTCACTATCGGCAGAACCCTCATGGCCAAGTGATTTTTTCACGGCTACAGTATAGGATTATATGTCTGGGTTTTAGGAGGGGAGAGGGAATTCCGCTCCCCTCTCCCTGTGGACTTGAACCGTGTCATGGGCCGCGGGGTCGGTTTTCGGGCAAATAAAATGCCTTGCCCACTCCTCCGGGGAAGATTCTC
>JAOACZ010000019.1 GCA_026417575.1 bacterium
ACACCTACCGCCTCGGCGGGCTCACCTGCCTCGCCGGCGACATCATCGGTGACTACTCCTTCCCCTCCCCCTTGCACGTCGGTGACCGCCTCATCTTTACTGACATGGCCCACTACTCCCTCGTCAAAACAACCATGTTCAATGGCGTCAAACATCCCGCTCTCGCTTTGCGCGATGAAAACGGATCCTGTCGCATCGTCCGCACTTTCTCCTACCAAGATTACAAAGCACGCATGGGATGACCACCCGCGCCTCTACAGCCTTCCTTGCCTCCGAATTTCCTCCCGCCCCGCCCCACACCGCTCGCTTCCATGTCATCCCTGCCCCGCTCGAAAAAACTACCAGCTACGCCAAAGGTACCGCTCACGGCCCCGCAGCTATCCTCGCCGCTTCACAACAGCTCGAAGCCTTTAACGGCCGCTCCTGCCCCGGCACCTACGGTATCCATACCGCCGCGCCCATCCTCTGCCGCGGTTCAACCCACACCGTCCTCGCTCGTATCGCTCGCGCCGTCACCTCCGCCCTCCACCACCGCGCTGTGCCCGCCCTCCTCGGAGGAGAACATACCGTCACGCTCGGCGCAGTCCACGCCCTCCGCGCTGCAAACATCCCCTTCGGCATCATCCAATTCGATGCCCACGCCGATCTCCGTGACGCCTACGAAGGCTCGCCTTACAGCCATGCCTGCGTCATGCGCCGCATCGTCGAGCTCTCCGTCCCCATCGTCCAAATTGGTGTTCGCGCTTTCTCTCGCGAAGAAGATTCCTTCCGCCGCGCTTCCCGCATTCCTCATTTCGACGCCGCCCAGCTCGTTACCAGCGCCCTGCCACGTCGCCTCCTCCCTCCTAATTTCCCCAACCTCCTCTACATCACCTTCGACGTCGACTGCTTCGACCCCAGCCTCATGCCTGCAACAGGCACGCCCGTCCCAGGCGGCCTTTCCTGGTATCAAACCCGCACCCTGCTTCACCGCGCAGTGACAGGCCGTACCTTGATCGGTTTCGACGTGGTTGAACTTGCACCTCTTCCCGGCCTCCACGCAGCCGATTTCACCGCCGCTCAGCTTGTCTACGACTTGATGGCACTTGCAGCGCCACCTGATTGATCCACGAAAATAGCGCGCCACCTACTTCATCATGTCCACTTCCCGCAAACAAAAAAGCTGACCTGCTCACAATGAAGCTTGACCACCAGTATTTCATGCGCCTCGCACTCCGCGAAGCACACCAAGCCCTCAAAGAAGGCGAAGTACCAGTGGGTGCTGTCGTCGTCCACGACCAGCACGTGATCGGCCGCGCCCACAACCAAGTCGAACGCTTGCGTGACGCCACTGCTCACGCCGAAATGATCGCACTTACACAAGCAGCCTCTGCCCTCGGCGACTGGCGCTTGCTCTCATGCACCCTCTACGTCACCCTCGAGCCGTGCGCCATGTGCGCCGGCGCACTCGTCCAGTGCCGCGTCGGTACTCTCGTCTTTGGCGCCCGTGACTGGCAGCAAGGTGGTACCCTCTCCAATTTCGGCATCGTCAACTACCCCAAAAATCTCCATAAAGTCGCCGTCATCGAGGGAATCCTGGAAGATGAGTGTAAGCAGCTCTTGCAATCTTTCTTCACTCGCCTCCGCGCCAATCGCCGCTAGCGTCCTCGGCTGCTTGCCCTAATCACCAGCCCCGCCTCCGTACCGCCAGGCGTGTGCGCCCCACGCCTCCCGCGCAGCTCTTCCCTTACCCACCCGTCAATCTTCCACCCCTGCCCGCGTGCGCACCTTTCATAGCTGGCCACCGCACTGCCCGATTCTCGTCTCCACATATCTCCGCTCTAATCCTGGAAGTGCCTCTGCGCTAGCATGTTTGTTGTCCCTCCTTCACCATCCGTAACCACCTCACCGGGCTCCAAATCTGATGCTGTCATTAGCACCGAGGAGAGCCAAAACGCAACATGTTTTTTATGCTACTTTGCGTCGTTTCTGTTATAGTATGCGCATCGCTCGACATGCTACGATGAGCTCATGAGACCAATATATCTTTTCCATGTCCTGACCCTGTCCGTCGCGTGCTACACGCTTGCAATCCCTTCTGGTTCGTTTGCTAACATTCTTCCGCCGCGCTTTGGCCGCGCCGGGACTTCCTCTCTAAAAACCGCCGCGAACCGGCTCGCCCGAACTTCTGCAACGCTAACTTCACCCGCTAGCTTGCGCCTCGCCGCCGGCCCAGTTGACACCCCTCCGCTGCGCTCGCTTGCCGCGCTAACTGCCAGCGTGCTCCAGTCATCCCAAATCCGTTCCCGCCGCGCACACCTGCCCGTCCTCGTTCAATTTGATGGCCCCGCCTCCCCTGCCGACCGCGCCGCTCTCGAAAAAGCCGGTGCCCGCGTCGTCGGCTACGTAGCGCCCCACGGCTATCTTCTGGACATCCCCGAACAAGCTGTCCCCGCCCTCGCACACATCCCCCGCCTCCGCTGGGCAGGTGAATACAAACCATCCTATAAACTCAGCCCCGCCCTCTCGGCCGCCCGCGCCGCTTATTTCCAGTGCGCTGCCCGTCCCGCTCTCACTAATGCCTTCCCTGCCACTAAAAAACCACCCCGCGAACTCGCGCCCCTCGCCCCACCCACCCTCGATAGCTTTACCTCCGTCACTATTCACCTCTTCTCCCCTGACGACATCGAAGAAACTCTCCATCACCTCACAGCCCTCGGCGCCCGCGATCTCGGCGCAGTCGCCGGCGGACCCCCCGACTCTCCCTGGGGCCGTATCCGCGCTCAAGTCCCCTTCACTGCTCTCGATGCCATCGCTAACCTCGCCCCCGTCCAGTGGATCGAGCCGTACTCTGATCCCAAACTCTTCAACAACCTCGCCGTCCAGCCCCACTTGATGAACGTCACCCCAGTGTGGTCCACCAACTGGCTCGGCCTCACTGGCCGCGGCCAGATCGTCGCTCACGCCGATACCGGCCTCGATGTCGGCAACTTCTCTAACTTGAACTACGACTTCACCAACCGCGTTCACGCCGTCTTCACCTGGGGCCGCCCCGGCGTGTGGAGCGATCCCGATGGCCATGGCACTCACACCGCCGGCTCCCTCGCTGGCAACGGCTCCTCCTACAGCAACGGTCTCTTCAAAGCCCCCGCCTACGAAGTCCGCCTCGTCCATCAATCTCTTTACGTCAACAGCAGCGCTCCCCTCGGCGGCGTACCTACCAACCTCACCCTCCTCTTCCAACAAGCCTACGCCACCAACGCCCGCATCCATTCCTGCAGCTGGGGCTTCTCCGGACATGGCGACTACACCTGGGCCGCCCGCGATGCAGACGAGTTCATGTGGAATCGCCCCGATATGCTCCTCGTCTTCGCCGCCGGTAATGACTCCGAAGATGCCGGCGGTACCGGCGTGGTTAACCTCCAAACGATCGCTTCCCCCGCCAGCGCCAAAAACGTCCTCACCGTCGGCGCCGCCGAAAGCGGCCGTCCCCCCGGCTCCGGCGGCTACACTAGCCGCATCTACGGCTCCGATGACTGGGAACCCTGGTTCCCCGCTAACCCGATTCACGACGACCTCGTCTCCACCAGCGCCGACGGCATTCACCAGGGTATGTTCGCCTTCTCAAGCCGCGGCCCCACCGCCGACGGCCGCATCAAGCCTGATATCGTCGCCCCCGGCACTGATATCATCTCCGTCCGCTCCTGGGCGCCCGGTGCCTCCACCTACTGGGGACTCTTTAATCCCCGCTATTCCTTCATGGGCGGTACCAGCTGCTCCACACCGCTTACCGCCAGTGCTGCTGCTCTCCTTCGCCAGTACTTCATCGAACGTCACGTGCCCGCAATCTCCAATCCCAGCGCCGCCCTCCTCAAAGCCACCCTCCTCTGCGGCGCGCGCTCCCTCTCCCCCGGCCAGTACGGTTACCGCCAGTTCCGTGAAATCCCCCCGCCACCCCGCCCAAACCCCGTCGAGGGTTGGGGCCACGTCAACCTCGCTGCCTCCCTCTCCAACCTCACTGTCTGGGATATGCAGCCACTCACCTCCGGCGCTACAAATCTCTACCACCTCACTATCACCGAAACGAACGCCCTCTCTGTCCTCCTCACTTGGACTGATTTCCCTGGCACGCTCGGCGCCGCGCAAACCCTTGTGAACGACCTCGACCTCTTGCTCATCACCCCAGATGGCCTCGCCCACTACCCAAACGGCCTCTCCGGCCCCGACCGTACCAATAATGTCGAAGGTATTGACCTCGCCAGCGTCCCGCCCGGCGTCTGCACTGTGCTCGTCTCCGGCGTCGTAAACATGGGCCTCACTCAATACTTCGCCTTGGCTGTCCGCAGCGCCGCCCCTGTACTCGCTCAACATGCCATTGAGTCCGTCTCCCACGAACCTAAAACCGTTCGGTCAAGCGATACCCCCATCGTCACTGCCGTCGTCTTTACCAACGCCTCCGGCCTCGCCGACGCCTCCTTGCTCTATCGCGCGAATGGCGGCCCGTGGCTCTCCCTCCCACTCGCCCTCGACCTCCCCATCGAACGCGGCGGCCTCTACACCAACGCCATCCCCTCCCACCCCGTCGGCACCTTCGTCGAATACTTCGCTACCGCCACAGCTAATGACGGCGCCTCCGCCGCCAGTCCTACCCAGTCCTTCCACGTCGCCGATTACATCGTCTGCGTGTGGAGCGGCGGCACCCAAACTCCTCCCTACGCCACCTGGGATACCGCCTTCTCCAATATCCACGAAGCTATCGCCTCCCCCTTCGTCACCGAAGGCTTTATCATCCTCGTTACCAACGGTACCTACTACTCCTGGCATAGCGGCGTCGGTGACGGCATTATCGTCAACAAAGGCGTTCACCTCCTCGCCCCCAATGGCCCCGCCGTTACTCGCGTAAGCGGCGGCTTTCTCGCGCGCGTGTTCACCATCATCAATGCCAAGGCCGTCGTCGAAGGCTTCTCCATCGTCGATGGCTGGGCCCAATCTGGCCAAGGCGTGTACGGCGGCGGCGCCTTCCTCCTTAATGGTACTCTCCGCGGCTGCCACGTCTACAATAATTACACCTATGACATTGACGCCAATGGCGGTGGCGTCGCGCTCCTCGATAAAGGCCTCGTCGACGCGTGCCTCATCCGCGATAACTACGCCCTCGGTGGCTGGGATGCCAGCGGGGGCGGCGCCCTCCTCTCCGGCCGAGCCTGCTTGCGTAGTTGTGCCCTCATCGCCAACCAAGCCAACAGCGGCCTCAATAACGCCAGCGGCGGCAATGTCGCCCTCATCATCGGCGGCTTCATCAGCAACTGCACTGTCGTCGCTGGCTACGCCCAGCAGAACTACGGCGGTGGCGTCTACATCTACTGCACCGGCAGCGTTCACAACTCCATCGTTTACTTCAACAACAACGGCAACTTCTCCCACAATAACGAAGGCAACCCCTACGGCCCCTTCTTCCAGTGGAACTACAGCTGCGTCACCCCACTCCCCTCCGGCGCCGGCGTCTACGGCGTCAGTAACTTTACCAGCAATCCGCTCCTCGTCAATTACTCCGGCTACGACGTCCACCTCCGCCCCGAATCCCCCTGCCGCAATGCCGGCCAATTCCTCCCCTGGATGACCAATGCCATTGATGCCGATCGCCAACCCCGCATCCGCGCCGGCGCTGTTGATATCGGCGCTCTCGAGTTCGGCCCCTTCAATGTCAGCTTCGTCGCTACTCCCCAAACCGGCCTCACTCCCCTCCCCGTCCGCTTCACTGCCTACCCCAGCGGCGAAAACACTAATCTTGTCCTCTACGCCTGGGACTTCAACGATGACGGCTCGAATGATCTCGTCGGCTTCATCTACGACCGCCCCACCAACTCCTACCCCGAAGGCCTCTTCTCTCCCCGCCTCTTCGCCAGCAACGAACTCGGTGAAATCGCTACCTGGCAACGCGAAAATTACATCTACGCCTTCGATACTAACATCCACTACGTTGCCCACGGCGGCGCCCACGTCTGGCCTTTCACCTCGCTCGCTCGCGCCGCAACCAACGTCGTAGATGCTCTCGCTGCCTGCATTAGCGGCCATAGCGTCGTCATCTCCGATGGCGTGTACCGCCTCCCCTTTGCCCTCTCTGTTGATAGCGGTATCACGATCCGCGGTCTCAACGGCCGCGATCGTACCATCCTCGACGGCCGCGGCGTTGACTCCTGCTTGACACTCGCCTCCGGCGCCCTCGCCGAGGGCCTCACCCTCTCCAACGGCTACGGCGACGGCGGCGGCGTCTTCTTTAGCCAAGGCGGCACCCTCCGCAACGCCCGCATCACCAGCTGTAGAACCGGCTACGGCGGCGCGGGCGCCTATTTCTACTACGGTGGCACCCTCGAAAATACCGAAATAATCAACAACTACGCCTCCGTCTACGGCGGCGGCGCTATGTCCTGGGGTGGCGGTATCATGCGCAATTGCATCATCATGAACAACCGCTCCGGCGCCCACGGCGGCGGTGTCAGCACGTATCCCAACCCCGGCTTCATCATCCGTAATTGCCTCATTGTCAGCAATACCGCGTATAGCATGGGTGGCGGCGTCTCCGCAACCGCCGATGCTACCATCGAAAACTGCACCATCGCCGACAATACATCCGTCGCCGCGGAAGGCGGCGGCCTCAGTATCTTCGATGCCAATGTTGCCGTCCGCAACTCCATCATTTACCGCAACCGCGCTCTCGCCAAGCCCACCACCGACAACTGGGCCACTAACCGCGTCACTTCCATCAACTTCCAAAATGTCTGCACCTTCCCGCGCGCCGGCTCAAACTGGTTGACCAACGACCCGCGCTTCGTCAACGCCCCCGCGCGCAATTACCGCCTCCGTGGCGATTCCCCTTGCATCAACGCCGCCCAGACCCTCAGCTGGATGAGCTCCGCCACCGACCTCGATGGCCTCCCACGCATCCGCAACGGCGCCCCAGATCTCGGTGCTTATGAACTCTCTACCAACGGCCCCCTCTTGCGTGTCACCGTATCCGCCACTGACTTCAATCCACTCTCGTACCTCGATTTCGGTTCCGTCTATATCGCCGCCACCAACTCCCGCTCCCTCTGTATCCGCAACGTCGGCGGCAGCGCCCTCACCGGCGACATACAAAATCTCTCCCTCCCCTTCTGGTGTGGCGCTCCTCTCACCTACGTACTCGGCATCAACTCCAACCGCACCCTCACCTTCTTCTTCTCCCCAGACTTGGATCTCACCTATACCAATCTCGTCGCCTTTACCGGCGGCGGTGGTGCCTTGCTCACCTTAACCGGCACTGGTATCCCTGAGCCTACTTGGCTCGTTCTTATCGGCGCGCTCCTCACCCTTCTCCCCTCACGCCGCTAAGCTCGCCTGCTCTTCCCGAGCTCACAAATAGTCGTAGACCATCTGCGCCCTTCCCACAATTTCATCCGCCCTCCACCGTCTTCCGGAAGGGCGTGTCGTCTCGTCTGACACTCCCCCCCACGTGCCTCCTCAGCTGCTCGTCACCCTACCCCTCCATCAAAGCCACGCTTTCCTCCTCTGATCGCCTAAATCCTTGTCCCACGAGCAAAAGTCCATCTCCGATGCCTCGCTCGCAATTGCTACTGCGCAACCCCCGCAGCGACAACCGGTGCGCGTGACACCACCGCCGCCCATCGGAACCCGGCGGGGTCAGGCCTAAACTTTTAACTTAAGCCGTTCGCAGTCAGCACCCCCTCTTTCCGCACACCCACCCACGTCCCTTGCAACTCGCGCGAAATTATCTACTGCAAAACCGCCAGCCTCGGCGCCCCCTCCTTTACGCAAACACATCTCGAGTAAATCCAACCGACACAAACCGCCATTTGCAACCGTCACAAAATGTCGATTGAACCTGTGGTCG
>JAOACZ010000095.1 GCA_026417575.1 bacterium
CACTTCCTCCGCCGCCTCCGCTCTACCCTCCACGCCGCCAACCTCTCGCATAAGGACATCGCCGTCCTTCACGCACTTATCGATCTCCTCAGTCACCCCTACGTTCACCACCATAATACTCCCTGAACCTATCCTCCTTCACCCCACGATCACAGGCCTCCCATTTATCACCTGCACCCCCAACGCGTAGCACGCCGTCGCCCCAACATCACAAAAACCCTCTCTCACTCCTAACTCAATCCCCTCACTCCCTGGGTGATATACCAAAAACGGCACCGTCTCGCGCGTGTGATCCGTCCCGTGCCACGTCGGATCAAGCCCGTGATCCGCTGTGATAATCAACACATCCCCCTCATCTAACACCCCCAGTACTTCCCCAAGTTGCTCGTCAAATTCACTCAGCGCCCGCGCGTAACCCAATGCATCCCGCCGGTGCCCGTAAAGCATGTCAAAATCTACTAAGTTCACAAAGTACATGCCAGGCCGACCAGTCCTCAATTCCTCACCCAAAATCTCCATCCCCTCCCTGTTCGAGTGCGTTCGCAACGCTCGCGTAATCCCCGAACCCGCAAAAATATCATAAATCTTCCCTATCCCCGTCACCCCATACCCCCCATCCCGAATCTGTGTCAACGCATGCGGCTCCGGCGGTGACAACGAATAGTCCCGCCGATTCCCTGTCCGACGAAATGTCGTCCGATCTTCGCCCACAAACGGCCGCGCAATCACCCGCGCCACCCGGTGCGGATTCAGAAACTCCCGCGTCCGCTCGCAGATCGCATAAAGCCGCTCTAAGCCAAAATACTTTTCATGCGCCGCTATTTGAAATACACTGTCAGCCGACGTGTACACTATCGGTAGACCGGTGCGCACATGCGCCTCCCCCAACCGTGCAATAATCTCCGTCCCACTCGCAACTCCGTTGTGCAACCAACCCTCCACCCCCACAAACGTCGCCCACTCCTCCATCATCTCTTGCGGAAAGCCCCCCGGAAACGTCGGAAATGGCTCGCGCGTCACAATCCCCACCATCTCCCAGTGCCCCGTCATCGTGTCCTTCCCCGCACTCCGCTCAATCAACCGCCCATACGATCCCAACGGCCGCTCCACCCGCGGACACCCCACAATCTCCTCAGCAGTCACACCACCCAAGCCCAGCGCCTGCAGGTGTGGTACCCTCAAACCACCGGGCACCACGCGACTCATGTTCACTAACGTATTCGCCCCCTCGTCCCCATACGCCGCCGCATCAGGTGCGTGCCCCGCCCCCAGCGAGTCAAGCACAATCACAACTACCCGCCGAACCATCCCCACTAACCCCGTACCTTCCCCGGTAAATAATCCGCTAATATCGACCCACCAATAAACTCCCGTAAAATCGAATTGTCCGGCACTAACTCCGGCGATAGCTCCTCAATTAAATTCAACAACGCCAACAGCCGCTTCGCCGTTATGCTTGCCCGCGATGACGACCGCACTCGCAACAAAAGTGGCATGGCCAAATGCTTCAATACCGCCAACTCGTACACCAACGCCGAGTTGAACATCACATCCGCATTCTCTTGATACGGAAAAATATTCCGCTTTTCCCCAACCCGTACGCGCTCCCACATCCCCAACGTCTCCTCCGCTGTCCATCCCCGATGCGCCGCGTCCCGCACAATCCGCCGAATTAACCGCGTGTCCGTCGTCGATACCCGATTGTGCCGGTCTATGTTCAACTGCGTCAACGCCGAAATGTAAATCCGAAATACACGCTCCGCCGGCACCGCTGCTCCAAGCCGCGGATTTAGCCCATGAATCCCCTCCGCTAAAATCACTTGATCCTTCGCCAACGTCACCACCGGCCCGGCCCCCCGCTTCCCCTCCACAAAGTTAAACTGCGGAAGCTGCACCTCCTCCCCATCAATCAACCCCTGCAGCTGCCGGTTCAGGAGCCCCAAATCCAACGCCTCAATTGACTCAAAATCATACTCACCCTGCTCGTCTCGCGGCGTCTCCTCACGATCTAAAAAGTACCGATCCATCTCCAACGTGAACGGCCGTATCCCATGCGTCAAAAGCTGGATCGCTAACCGCTTCGAAAACGTCGTCTTGCCTGACGATGACGGCCCCGCAATTAAAACTAACTTGATCTCCTCCTTCCGCTCCGCTATCCGCGCCGCTATGTCCGCTATCTTTCGCTCGTGTAACGCCTCACTCACCAACACCGTCTCCCGCGCATCCCCAGATCGTATCACCTCGTTGATCTGCCCAATATGCTCAATCCGCAGCAATCGCAACCAGTCCCCATACTCACGAAATATCGCCGCTAACTTCGGCGCCTCACGCGGCTCCGATAACGTCCCATGTTGCCGCCGCGGATATTGCAAAATAAACCCCCCCTCCGTCGGAACTAACGCAAATTGTCGCAAATACCCCGACGAAGGCACCATGTACCCGTAAAACACATCCTTCCTCCCCCGCAATTCGTACATGATAAAATCTTCCCCCCCACGCTTGTCCACTAACTGCAATTTGTCATACTCTTTCCGCCCCTCAAATATCCGCTTCGCTTCCTCGATCGACACCGTCACTCGCCGGATCGGCTCGTCCGCCTCTACAATCGCACGCATGTGCGCCTCGATCTCCCCTAACTCATCCTCCGAAAACTGCGGCTCCCCAATCACCTGACAAAAATACCCACCGTACGGTACCGCATAATCAATAAATATCTCCGCGTTCGGATATAACTCGTACGCCGCCGTCACTAACAAAAACGCCAACGAGCGCCGATAAATCCGAATCCCCTCCGACGTCGTGATGTCCAGCGGCTCAACGTGTTCGTCACAGACCGGTTGATACGTCAGCTCCCGTAACCGGTTGTTCGCAATCGCCGCCACATATCGGTACGGGTCCTCCCCCCGCGCCCGCACAAACGCTTCCAATGTCGTCCCTAGCGGACCCTCTAACACAAGCCCGTCCGCAAACCGCACCTGCACCGTCGCCCGTGGCGCCGCAGGATGTATCCCCTCCTTCATCCCCTTCATCGCCGCTGTATCCCTACACCCCACGCCGCCGCACACCCATCGTAAAAGTCAATAACCCGCCGCACATACGCACGCTTCTCCCGGTACGGACGCGGAAAAAAACTCCGCTTAAAACCATAGATGATTATGTCGCGTAACAGACCCGGCGATAAATCAAACGCCTCTATCGCCAGCGCTATCTCCCGACTCACCGTCGTCTTCGACACCGTCCGATTGTCCGTGCACAACGTCACCGATAACCGCTCCTCACACATCCGCTGAAACGCGTGCCGCCGTATGTCCGCTATCTGCGGATTCGTCTGCAAATTGCTCGTCAAACACACCTCAATCGTAATCCGCCGATCCGCTATGTATTCACATAAATTCCGCACGTACCGCTCCCGGTCCCTTATGCTCGCATCCGTGATCAACTCAGTCGAAAACAAATGATACCCATGCCCAATCCGATCCGCGTGTAACCTCGTGATCGCTTCGAAAATACTCTCTGGCCCGTACGCCTCCCCCGCGTGCACCGTCTTCTTGAAAAAGTTGTGATGCGCTAAGTCAAACGCATCCTCATGATCATGCGGCGGAAACCCCGCCTCCGGCCCCGCGATGTCTAACGCAACTACCGGTATCCCCAACTCATCCCGCAACTTAATCATCGCCTGCACCAACTCCAGCGACGCTAAGTGATAAATCCGCTTGTGTTTCGAAAAACGGTGCAACTCAAGAAATGCATTGTAGTACTCCGACATCCCCTTGAAAAACGCCCGCATCGCACACGCAATAATCGCATAATGCGCCTCCGGCTCCGCCCCACTCCGAATCGCTTCCGTCTCATTGAACTCCTTCGTCGCACGCGCCAGCCCCCGATTCACAGACTCCACCACCGTCTCGATGTTCTGCCGCGCATTAATGTGCAGCTGCGGCGCAAACCGCACCTCAAAATATCGCACCCCCTCGCGAAAATTATCCCACGCAAACTCGTACGCCACCCGCTCTAACGCCTCCGGCGTCTGCAGCACCGCAACCGTATACTTAAACCCCTGCAGATACTCCTCCAGACTGTTGTAGCAGTCCTTGAACACTAAATGGTTCAACCCTTCATCCGTTTCCGACGGCAGTGCCACCCGCGCCTCCCGCGCAAGCTCAATCAACGTCGACACCCGAATCGAACCGTCCAAATGCACATGTAAGTCCGTCTTCGGTATCCGGCGTATAAACTCTGCTGAATACGTCGCCCTCATTCCTTAACCTATCAAATTTCATCATTATAGCGATTCTGACCTCACTGAGTCAAAACGCTCTAAGGCCACAATGCGGTAATCAAACCGTATCCTCGCCTCTCACCCAGCAACTTAACCAACCGTCTATACCGCCACTCATGGCCATTGAGCGCATCAGCAAAAGACCAGTTCCTCAATTCATTTTCCCTGCTGGTAGCACCTTAGGCTGCAAGCAGTATGAAACACATCCTCAACTGCCATCAGACGTCGCATGCCTGCCGGCAACTGCGCCACCTGCTATGCTCTATGTGGCAATGCCCCTTCATTTCCTAACCTGTGGTCTCGTGCTGCCTCGCTGCACACTGCACACCTGCCCCGCCAGTAGATACCTGCCTATGACCAACACTGCCAAACGTCCCCTGGTCGGCCGCCCCATGCAGTTCAGCCACGTCCTCTTGCTTGAGCCCCCTCCCGGAACATCACAGTACCTCCCTTAACGACGTAGTACAACAAAACATGTCCGCACCCGCATCCCCGCCCTCGCACTGCACACATCCTCCACGTACGCCTCTGAGATCACGAACGGCTCGCACAGTCACAACTCTCCTAGTTCATCCGACGAAGACACCCACATCACGAAAGCTCCTCTGTGAGACACCTACCATCGCATCCCCAGCTGGCCACTCGCGGCGGCTGCATAGACGGCCTGGCTTGCACCAAACCCTCTTCCACAAACAGCACTCAGGTCTCACCTGTGTCGCTGCACGTGCCGCGTCATCGGTTTATGCACATCCAACAGAAAGTCATTTAGCTCATAACCTCGTCCTCTAACACAACTGATTCTGATGCTCGCTTAACGCCACTGTGGCACAGATGCAACACGCAGGTGAACGGCTTGCAACATGTCCGCCTTACGCCACAGACGACTCCCACCAGTTACGCTAAGGAAAAACACCCCTCTAAAGCGCCCACCCTGTTTAGTAAGACACTCGTACTTTTTTTTCCGTATCTCGCACCCCTCACTCGCACTCTCCTCGCTCCACCAACTAACCCGTGTCTTCTTTACCACTTGACGGCATCTTTCTCAGTTTGTTAGAATTCTCCTATGATTGCGCTCACTCTGACAGTCACCGTTCTAGCTGGAATTGCCGCCGGGCTCGCTGCGTTGCTGGTTTTGGCTGAACGCTATATCAGTAACTACGGTGAATGCACCATTGACATTAACAATGGCTCGCGCATTATTGTCGCTCAGGGTGGAAAATCTCTTCTCAGCACCCTTGTAGAGCAGAAACTCTTTATCCCCAGCGCCTGCGGAGGTCGCGGCACCTGCGGTTATTGCAAAGTAACCATCACGGAGGGCGGTGGCCCAGTCCTTCCTACCGAGGAACCTTTTCTCACAAAAGAGGAGCGCGCTGCCGGAATCCGCCTCTCCTGCCAGTGTAAACTGCGCAACTCGCTCAAAATTACTATCCCCGAAGAGTTGCTCAATGTCCGCGAGTTCACTTGCATTGTTGAGCATATCAAACCCCTAACCCACGATATCCGAGAATTCCGTTTCAAGCTCGTCAATCCCCCCGAGATCTCCTACATCCCCGGTCAGTATGTCCAACTCCTCACACCTCGTTACCCAAAGAGCGACGAGGAGGTTTACCGAGCCTACTCCATCTCCTCTGACCCCCGTGACCGTTCCGTAGTCGAACTGGTCATTCGCCTCGTCCCCGGCGGGATCTGCACCACCTACTGTTTCGAGTACCTCAAGCCCGGTGATACTGTCCGTTTCAACGGACCCTACGGCGAATTCCGCCTCTCCAATACTACCGCTCCCATCATTATGATCGCTGGTGGCTCGGGTATGGCGCCGATCAAGTGTCTCCTCCACCACATGCAAAACGAAGGCATCACCCGCGAAACCCATTACTTCTTCGGCGCGAACTACGTCCACGAACTCTTCTACCTCGATCTCCTCCGCCACTTCGAACAGACCCTCCCCAACTTCAAATTCACCCCCGTCGTCGCAAAGCCCGAAACAGAATGGCCCGGAGAAACCGGTTGGGTCACTCAAGCGGTCGACCGTATCTGCGGTGACCTCTCTCAACATGAAGCGTACCTTTGCGGTAGCCCCGGTATGATCGATTCCGCCATTAACGTCCTCACCGCACATCACATGCCTCCTCACCACATCTTCTATGACAAGTTCGCCTAACCCATGCCCATCACGCCGTAATGAAGTTGCCCCCCAATATTAAGCAGCTCGAAGAGATCCTCCGCTCCTCGAAATTTGTCGCCGGTGGCTTCCTCGGCACCGATCCGCGCCCCCTCACCGAAATCATTGAACACGATCTCGCCGAACTTGCCCTCCTCGGCTTCTCCCTCGAACAGGTCGCTGACCGGATGCAATTCATTACCAAACGCGCTCTCGATGGGCACGGCATGACTGTGCAAATCGATCCCTCACTCTCAGCCATCGCCGATGAATCCCGGGGATCCTTGGTCTGCCCATGGCATGATAATCAGCATTTCAACAAGACTGTTATCACTGCCTCTCGTGGCTCCCTTTCCGTCCGCTGGTCCGACCTCTCGCTCCATCTCATTCGCGCACACGCCTTCTTCCAAGGCCGTGGCTCCGCTTTCCGCATCGAACCACGCCAACTCGTCTCTGTTATCTTTTCCTCTCAACCATCTCGTGCAGTGTCTATGAACGCGTATATGTGCAAAGCCTGTGGTTTCATCTATAACCCTCTCGACGGTGACCCACTTAATAACATCCCTCCCAACACCCCCTTCGAAAAGCTTCCCGATACCTGGCGCTGCCCCATGTGTGGTGCGCCTAAATCCATGTTCAAGCCCATGCCAACAAAGTCGTGATCCCGTTCTTTGCCTGCCTATCGATCCTCAAGCACCTCATGCCTCCCAATGTGCCACCTCTCCGTTAACAGCCCACCACAACCACTAATGGTTTTCCTTCGTCTAGTCCTAGCCCGCCTCAAAAAATCCTATCCGCCTGAAGCCACTCCAGCTTTGGCTCTCTGGTTCCTACTCCTCCTTATTCAAGCCCCGCTTTGGCTTGATGGTCGCCCAGGCATTCTTGATGCACCCGTCATCGCCTACGTCTGCCAAAAGTTTAATTGGCGTCACCTCTTGTCGGTAGTAGATATTATGGGCTTCGGCAACCAAGCCCGCCCACTCCAATTCCTCGCTTTCCTTCCCGCCTTCGTCTCCCGCGACCCTTGGTTCTACCATCTCTTTCAAAATGTCTTTGTTCTCCTTCTTACAAGCTACCTCATTTTCTCCCTCGCCTACATGTACACCCGCCGCGCTTGGCTCTCCTTTCTGGCTGCCTTTTCAGCTCTCATCACTCCCCCTTACACACCCAATTGGTTCGTCCTTTGGACCATGGAACCTTATATGCTGTTTGGCATCCTTGGTTTTTCTTACATCCTCTTGCGACTCCTCTCTCCTGCGCCTCCCTCACGCGTTGCGTGGCTCACCTACAATGTTACTGGTGTCCTCTTCGCCGCCTACGCCGTCGGCGTCAAAGAAGTAGGTCTTATGTCGTCTCTCGCACTCTCCTTTGCCGCTTTCATCCTGGCGCGTTTTCATCACCTTTCTTTTGATGATCTCCTCAGCCGCGCCTGGCCTGCTCTCACTGCCCTTGAGTCTGCTGCTGTTCTCGTCCTCGTGAAACTTCTTACGATTCCCCATCCGTACGATGCAGGTGGAACTGGCGGCTACGTCATCTCAACTGTTCCGATCCTCCTCTCTCTCCAAAAGTTTATAATCTATTTCATCGATGCCGCCCCTTACGCCTGGATCGCACTCCTCGCGTGGTTCATCCTCATCTCCCTCCCGTCAGATCTGAACCACCCCCGGGCCTCTTCGACGCCTTTGCGCACTCGTTGCCTTGCAGCCCTCATCTTTTTCTTGATCGCCTTCGCCATGGCAGGTGTCTATGTTCCTTGGCAAGTCTTCGATGCTCGCTACCTCCTCGTCCCCAGCGTCTTTTTCGTCATCGCCGCTTGGTTGGTTGCCGATGCTCTCTTCTTCGTAGCCCCCTTATTCTCCCACTTTGCAGCTCGTTTCTCTGCACGCGCCGCTGCCGTGCTCATTGTTACCCTTATCCTCCTCCACACCGCCTACACCCTCGCTGTCGGACCTCTCTCCGAGGGCCCCGCCCGCTACGGCCTCGCCGCCGCCTATGACGATATGTTTAGATACCTCGCCAGTTCCGCCCCTACAAACGCGACTATTTATTTCTTCATGGATGCACGCTTCCCCGAAGCACGCGAGAACACTGTGCACTCACTCAATGTCTTTTATAATCGTCCAGACCTCCGCATTATTTTCCCTTCTCGCATCTCTTCATTTCGTCGCCCAGGCCTCCTCGTCGTCAGCGAGTACCAATTTCCCATGAACTATACCCGAATGCCAGTTCATCACGAAGCTAACGAACGCTTCACCTTCCTCATTCAGCCTCAGCTTTCTCTACGAAAACTCGCTTCGTTCATTCACGAAACCCCCGTCTGGTACGCACGTGAGGAGCACAACGCTGTTCAATACAGCAGCTTGTGGGGCCTCCCAGCATTCTGGGGCCTAAAAAGTGGTACCTACCGCTTCGGTTGGACCATTTACGAGTTTCACAAACCCTAATATCCCCTGCCTCTTCACGCCTCCCACGACCAGCATTGGCTCGTATTCACATCCGCCCCCCTCTCACGTAAGCACATATTTCGTCTCTCCGCCCACGATCGTTCGCACCACTCGCCCGTACACGTGCCACCCGTGGAATGGAGTATTACGCGATTTCGATTGGAATTTGTCCGCATCCAGCGTGTACGCAGCTCTGGGATCCCAAATCGTCACGTCCGCATCCGCACCAGGCCTCAACGTGCCTTTTGTATCCTTTCCTATAACCCGTGCCGGACCGCTGGTCAACGCCTCCACCATTCGTATCAGCGAGATCGATCCTTCGCGCACTAACCGCGTGTACACCACCGGCAACGCTGTCTCTAATCCTATTACCCCGTTCGCCGCCTGGTCAAATTCAACATCTTTACTCGTCGCTGAGTGCGGCGCATGATCAGTGGCAATTGCGTCTATCGTCCCATCCGCAAGTCCATGAATCAGCGCTTGCCGATCTGCCTCGCTCCGCAACGGCGGGTTCATTTTATAGTTTGTATCATAATCACACACCGCCGCGTCGGTTAATGTTAAATGATGTGGTGTCACCTCACACGTCACACGTACCCCGCGCGCCTTCGCGTCACGAATCATCCGTACACCCCCCGCCGTCGATACATGCGCAATGTGTAGCCGCCCTCCTGTATACTCCGCAATGATTAAATCCCGCGCAATCATTACGTCTTCGGCCGCCGTCGGTATTCCTCGCAATCCCAATTTCGTCGCGTAGAATCCCTCGTTCATTACCCCCGCGTTGTTCAGCATAAGGTCCTCGCAGTGCTCTATCACTGGGATCCCAAACATCCGCGCATACTCCATCGCGCGCCGTAATAACCCTGAGTCCATCACCGGCGCGCCGTCGTCGCTGATCCCAACACATCCCGCTGCCACCAACTCCCCGATGTCGGCCATCTCACTCCCCGCACGCCCCCGCGAAATACACCCCACCGGGAACACGTTCGCTAAGTTTACCCGCTGCGCCTCTAAATAAATAAATTTCACTAACGCACCATGATCCACTGCCGGCACCGTGTTCGGCATCGCCACCACACTCGTAAAC
>JAOACZ010000159.1 GCA_026417575.1 bacterium
AGATGTGTATAAGAGACAGGCGGCGGGCGCTTTCGCGGGGGAGTGATGCTCCGAGGGGGTTACGTGAATTTGTGCGGTGGGGCGGGCGAGTTTTGGTGTGTGCGCAGGATCCGGAGTGGACGGCCTTTGCACTTGGTTTACGGACTGCACCGCACGTGTCGCGTCGGGTGTATCGTGTAAACAAGGGTCACGCCGTGGTGAAGGGTCTTGAGGATGAGGACCTGCGTGACTGGCGAGGGGAGAGCAAGCTCAGGCCGGGGTATCCGGTGTATCCGGGTTTTGATGGGTACTTTACATACGGCTGGCGTTGGGGGAACCGGGGTGGAGTATCAAGTTGTCCGATCGAGAAGCCGCATCGGGGCTCGTGGCGGCCGCTTTTGGAGGGAGAGTTTGATTTAGCATACACGCCGTTGATGGAGATGGAGTACGGAAAGGGGCGAGTAACGATCTGCACGTTGGACTTAGAAGATCATGTGGGGGAGGACCCGGCGGCGGAGCGTGTAGCGAAGCAGTTGCTGGGACATGTGATGAGGGGAAGTGTGCGGCGAAAGGCGCGGCGAGTGGAATATGTGGGTGGGGGACGAGACGCGGAGCTGTTGCGGGGGTTGGGGGTGGTGTTCAAGCATGTGGAGCGAGTGAGTGGGTTAGCTGAGTTAGTGGTGGTGGGAGGGGACGGGATGATTTGTGGAGAGGTTGAGCGAGGGGTGACAGGGCGGGGGGGGCATGTGATATATTTGCGGCGGGAAGGGAGCGGGGCTCAGCCCCACGGGGTAGTGTTGGAATGGGTAGGAGAGTTTAGCGGATCGTTAAAAGTGCCGGAGTGGGAGGAGTGTGCTGGGTTGAGCGGGTCGGATTTACGCTGGCGTTCGACGCATGGTGCGTGGGTGATCCGTGGCGGGGGAGGGATTGAAGTTGGGGCGGACGGGCTGTTGGGGCGAGTGAAACAAGGGCGTGGTTCGATAATCTTTTGTCAGGTAGATCCGCGGTGGTTACCGGCGGAAGAGAAGACGTACTTTCGGTTTACGCGATGGCGGCAAACGCGAGCGTTGTGTCAGTTATTGGCGAATGTAGGGGCCACATTTGTGCAAGACGAGCGTTTTATGCGACTGCTGGAGCGACCTGATCACAGTGTGATGCTGGCGGGGTTGTGGGATGTGCAGTTAACTGATCCGCAGGTTGAGAGTGCGCGGCGAGAATGGCGGAGTGACCGCGGGATTTCGCGTCGTGCGCGGGAGTTGATCGAGGCTGGGGTGGGTGGTGAGGGATGGGAGCAAAAGGGTGTGCCGGCGTACATGGAGAGCTATGGGCCGCACTGGGCGTCGGCAGATGGGGAGGCGGTATTTCGGAAGATTGTGGTGTTGCCGGAGCGAATGCGCGGTCGTACGCTAGAGTTGTCGATTGGACGAGCGGATCAAAAAGACACGACGTTTTTCAATGGGCGGAAGGTGGGGGAGACAGATGATTGGTACAAGCCGCGCAGGTATCGGGTGCCTGGTGAGCTGGTAGTTGGGGGAACGAACGTACTTATTGTGCGGTTGTTTGATGCAGGGATACATGGAGGTTTATGCAGCTCGCCGGAGAAGTTATACTTGCGTCCAGTGCGCGTGCCGGACAGGTTTTATCATGAGGACTATCTTCCAGATTACACACCGCAAGAGTTCGAGCTTGGGGACAATCCGTATCGGTATTATCGTTGGTGAGGTATCTTTGTGAAGTGGATGAAAAATGTGCTAAAAGGTACGGGAAAATGTATGGCGCGGGGCTAGTGACAGGAGTAGAATGTGGAAGTGTGGGCTGCCGTGGGGCAGACCGCAGTAGATAGTAAGTGGAAGTGACAGGGCAAGAGAAAGTCAACTGAGGTGGAGGAATGTATGACGACTGAAGCTGTGAGAAGAGCGGCGCGCGTGAAGTGGTACACGGAGGCGCGCTTTGGGCTGTCGTTGCATTATGGGCTGTACAGTTTGATCGGGCGAGGCGAGTGGGTGCGGTCAATAGAGCAGATGGAGGAAGGTGAGTACATGCGATACTTTAATGAGTTTTCGCCGAAGGAGGGCTGTGCACGGGAGTGGGCGAGGGCGGCGCGGGAAGCGGGAGCGCGGTATGTGGTTTTGACCGCGAAGCATCATGATGGGTTTTGCTTGTTCGATTCGGCGCTGACAGATTACAAGAGCACGAACACGCCGGCGAAGCGGGACATCGTGGGCGAGTATGTGGAAGCGGTGCGTGGGGAAGGGTTGCGGGTAGGTTTGTACTATTCATTAGTAGACTGGCATCATCCTGACTATCCGGCGTATGGCGATCGCCAGCATCCATTGCGGCACAAGGCAGAGGCGCGTGAGCGGGACAAGGGGTGTGTATGGGAGCGTTACGTGGAGTACATGCACGGTCAGGTGCGGGAGTTATGCACGCAGTATGGACGGATTGATGTGCTGGTGTTTGACTTTTCGTACTGGGAGTATTATGGGGAGAAGTGGCGAGCGACGGAGTTGATGCGGCTGATCCGCGAATTACAGCCGGAGGTGGTAGTGAATGACCGACTGGGGCGAGAGGCAATTAAGGAAGTGGAGCGACCAGGGTATGCGGGGGACTACGATCAAGCGGAGATGGATATACCGCGGGAGCAGGTACGGAACAAGGGTGGGGAGGTGATTCCGTGGGAGTCGTGGTTTCCGATTAGTAACAGCTGGGCGTATAATCCGAGCGATCAGGAATACAAGGAAGCGGGGACAATTATTCGGGCTTTAGTTAATTGCGTGAGCAAGGGGGGTAACTTATTATTGAATGTAGCGCCGGGGCCGTGGGGTGAGTTGGATGGACGGACATGGGCGACGTTGCGGGAGATAGGGGAGTGGTTAGGGGTGAACGGGGAAAGTGTGTACGGGTGTGGGCCGGCGGCGTTAGGGAAGCCTGAGTGGGGCCGGTGGACACAGAAGGGTGGGTATTTGTATGCGCACATCATGGAGCCAGTGATTGGGCACATTTCGCTGGAGGGGCTGCGTGGGAAGGTGAAGAGCGCGTACGTCTTGGCGACGCGGCGGCCGGCGATTTTGTGTGACTATTGGAACCCTGGGATTCAGACGTTTGACGGTCCGAGCGACATTTTTTTGAATTTTGGGCGGCCGGTGCAGTACACGTGGGCGTTGCCGGACGGGAGGGATACAGTAGTGCGGCTAGAGTACACAACAGAGGAGGAGTGCGCACGCTTACTGGAGGAATACCGGGAAGAATTTGCGCGGGCGACGGCGCGGGTGCCGTTTCCGTGAGCGAGGACGCGGGGGCGTGGGGTACAATGAAAATGCTAATCGATGCGCGTTTTGTGAAGGTGAGGATGGAGAAGGGATGATAAGATAATAGGGGATTTGGTCTGGAAGTTTGGAAGAGTTATTAAACTAGCCCACACAGGAGCGAAGCAATGAAAAAGGTACGAATCAAGATGGCAATGAGGTTGGTGTGTGCGATGGCATGGACGAGCGTAGCGATGGGGGCGACGGCGACATGGACGGGCGGGGGATCGGACAATTTTTGGACGACGCCTGGGAACTGGCAAGGTGGGTATGTGCCGGCTGGTGGCGACAATGTAATTTTTGGGTATAACTTTGTTCCGCATCAATCGGTGAAATTGACAAACTATTGGACTGGAGCTCCTGCAAGCTTCGTGAACACGACGCAGGTGGTGTGGGAGGTAGAGTTGCCATCGACGGATATTTACATCAACTTTTTCTACGTGACAAATAATTTCACGGTGGGTGGCAGTGACCAATTAGCACTCCACAACGAGGACGCCACGCTTGTGATCAGCAATGGTGTGACGGCTTGGTGTAACCGCATAGTGAATGCGAAGTGCAAGGTACGCTTTGAGGGAGATCAAACGATAGCCCATTATCGGAACCGGCTTGAGTACTGGGGGAATGTGAAGAATGAGAGAGTTTTAACAAAGATTGGGTCTGTGTTACTGCGCTTTCGGAATGCAGGGCCGGAGATGAAGGGCACGATTGTCGTGGCGGACACAGGGGCTTTGCAGGGAGGTTTTGCGAGTGACTATTCGATTGGGACGGCGCGGATTGTATTTACGAACACTGGGGATAAGTTGTGGGTGGAGTGCATAGCGCCGTATCAGGAGGTGTTTTTGCGGAACGACATAGTGATTGGGGGTTCAGAGGTAGACGTGACGTTTCAATCGACAGGTCCGGCGTCTGGGCGGCCTGGCGTTGTGTGGTTTCTGGGGAATATCAGTGGGAAGTTCGGGGACACGACGAAGTACTTGAAGCCGCGGGTGAGTAATTTTGATTGCATAGTGCGGTTAGCGGGGACAAACTTTTTGGGTGCTGGGGATGTGAATCAGCTGCGGACGGATTCGGATGGGATTATCGAGGTGTACCGACCAGAGGCGATAGGGGATCAGGATATGCCACCGAACTGGACGCTCGATTTTTGCAATGGGTATGGGAATGGGGTATTTTTGTGCGGGCCGTTTACGGTGAACAATATGTTTGAGTTAGGGGTGACGAGAACGAACGGGCAGTACGCGGGTGTGTATGGGATACCGATGTTGGGTGGATTTCACACGAATGGGACGGCGACGTTTGCTGGGAATATATGGTTGAGGCGGAGCTACCAGGGGTATCCGGTGTACGGGACGGAGTTAGTGACGCGATTTGTGACGACGTCGGCACAGGCGCGGACAGTCTTTGCGGGGCAGGTGTACGATACGGGAGGGACAGCAGCTGGGCCGAGTACGCTGGAGATTAACCGGTATCGAGTGCCGTTAACGAATGTGTTGGCGCATGCGATTGGACAAGGGGTGGTGGAACTTGCATATCCGAGTGGGAACAATTATCGCGGGGGGACGCGAGTGTATGGGGGGACACTGGTAGTGAACAACGTGAGTGGGTCGGCGACGGGGACGGGGGATGTGCACGTACTTAGCGGTGCGGCATTGTCTGGTGCAGGGATCATAGATGGTGGTGTTGTGATAGCTGACAATGCGAAATTGGCGCCAGGGAATTCGGCAGGGACACTGGCAGTAGGGAGCCTGGTGTTGAATCCGAATTCTGTTTTAGATTATGAGCTTGGGTCGCAGGCGCCGGGTGATTACGACCTTGTGGTAGTGAGTAACGATTTGGTATTGGATGGTGTATTGAACATCAAGGCGTTGCCGGGGCTTGCGAACGGAGTGTACACGGGGATGGTGTATTACGGATATTTATATGACAACGGGTTAACCGTGGGGTCAACACCGCCGGGGACGATAGTGAATGTTGTGCACGATCCTGTGGCGAAGGCGGTATTGTTTGTGATTAGTGCGCCGACGCCGCCAACGGCACAGATTGTGAGTCCGGCGGGGCCGACGTCGGTGTTGCTGGGGGCGAGCATAGCGTTTAGTGGGGTAGGAGCGACGGGGAGTGCGCCGATAGTGGGGTATCGGTGGGAGTTTGGGGATGGGACAGTGACGAGTGGGGTGGCCCTGACGAGCGTGACGTACACGTATGGTGCGGCGGGGGTGTACACAGCGAAGTTTGTGGTGACGGATGCAAATGGGTATGAGGGGTACGACCAACGAGTGATTACGGTGGATCCGCGTGTTACCGCGGCGATTACGCAACCGGAGGTGGCGTGGGGGTACAAGGGGGCGACGGTTCATTTTGTTGGGGTAGGGACGGCCCAGGGGAGCACGATTACGAACTACATTTGGGTATTTGGGGATGGGACAATGGCGAGCGGGCCGGGTCTGACGAGTGTGAATCACGCGTATGGGAGTGCGGGACTGGTCACGGCGACGTTTACCGTAGTGAACAATCTTGGGGACACGGCGACAGCGAGGATTGTGTTAGATATTGTGAACCGGGTGCTGGTGTACGAAGGGTTTGACTACACGCCGGTAGCTGACATACGGGAGATTAGTGCGGGGGGTGGGGAAGGTTTTGCGCCGGGGTCAGTGTGGACGAATTCGATCCACGGGCCTGGTGCGGTGGGGGTAGCTGGGTATGGGTTAACGTACATCAACCCTGGAGGGTTTGACCTGATGACGACGGGGTTGTGTGTGCTGGTGGGAGGGGACACGAACTATTTGACGCGGCCGTTGCGGGAGCCGATCCAGGCGCCACGTACGAGTGGAGAGCGGACATTCTGGATAAGCTTTCTGATGCGGGATTTAGGTGCGCCGACGGTGAACGGAGCGTGCTATGCGGCGCTGTCGACAGTAGCCAATTCACATGATTTTCATCCGGTGGTGACGGCGGGGAAACGGTGGAATGCGCGTCGGTTTGTGAATCGGCCGTACGCGTTCACGTCGAGCACGGTGAATTTTGGTCCTTCGGAGTATGATGTGAATCAGACGTATTTGCTGCTCGGGAAGGTGACGCTGTCGCTGACAGAGAGCGCGCCGCGGCGAACGATAGGGGTGAGCGAGTGGTGGGCATATCAGTCGGGGGTGGACAGTCTGCCGACGTCCGAGCCGGTTGGAGGGGCAGTACTGACAGGAACGAATGCGACAGGGGTCGTGACGCTGCAACACATGTTAGTGCTGGATCCGCCATTTAGCGGGGAGTTTTGCAGCATGGCGGTGGATGAGCTACGGATTGGGGAGAATTGGGAAGAGGTGGTGCCACTTATCCCGGAACCTGGGCTGGTGGTGTTGGCGGGGTTGGTGCTAATGGTGCTGCGGCGCCGATAGGGAGAGCGAAGTGGGGGGAGTTGAAAAGGGCTGCCAAGTTGGCAGCCCTTGTTTTTTGCATGAAAGATCGCGGTTGTGGTAGAATAGCGTTATGGAAACGCAAAATTGCGTAAGGAGAGCGTTAGGTAAAAGGTGGGGTGGGATTGGGCTTTTGGTTGGTTTATGGAGCGCGGTGGTGTGTGGGGGCGCGCCAAGCCCGTTTGGAGGTCACTGGGGGCCGTTAGTGACGAATGGGGGGGTGTCGTTTCGGGTGTGGGCACCGCACGCGACGAGCGTATGTGTGGCGGGTACGTTCAATGGATGGAGCACGACGGCAGACGCGCTTGCGCCGGATAGTGTAGCCTCGAACTCGTGGTCGATATTCAGGAGCAACGTAGCGGTTGGCGCGCAGTACAAGTTTGTGATTAATGGGAGTTTGTGGCGTTTAGATCCCTGGTCGCGTGCAATTGCGTACAGTGGTGGGAATGCGAATAGCGTGGTGAAATGGGCGGGGCGAGAGTGGAAGCCCTTTACGCGCCCACACGAGGCTGAGACGGTATTGTACGAATTGCACGTGGGGACGTTTAACGGGGGGACGTTTGGGAAGGTAGCAGAGAAGGCGCGGTACTTGCGGGGGTTAGGGATAAACGCGGTGCAATTGATGCCGCCGGCGGAGTTTGGGGGGGACCGTTCGTGGGGTTACAATCCGGTGGGGATTTATGCGCCGGAGGTGACGTACGGTGGGTATGAAGCGTTTCGGGAGATGGTGGATGTGTTGCATGAACATGGGATCGCAGTGTATGTGGATGTGGTGTACAATCACATAGAGGGGGAGGTCTTGTGGAAGTGGGATGGGTGGAGCATGGGTTCACATGTGTGCACTATTGATGGACAGGTAGGAGAGCATGGAGGGATTTTCTATTATGACTGGACGGGGACACCTGCGGAGCGGTGGTATACGCCGTGGGGGAAGAATCGGCCGCACTACGGGCGAGGGGAGGTGACGAATTACTTGACGGAGAACTTGCTATTCTGGCTGGAGGAGATGAATTGTGATGGGATTCGGATGGATTCGACGATAAACATGCGGACGGTGAACAACGGGGGCGGAGGGACAATTAGTGAGGCGTTACCGATGATGCGGGGGATGAACGCGGCGGTGGCGGCGCGCGAGCCTGGAGTACTGATGATTGCGGAGGACATGCAGCGGTGGGACGGGGTGACACGGAAGGACGGGACGGGGTTGGGCTTTGACGCGCAGTGGAACGACTATTTTGTGGATACGGTGCGGGATGAGATGAAGAAGGTGTACGACGAAGAGCGGAGCGTAACGAATTTGCGTCATATTGTTTGGAATTATGAGAATGGGCGGCCATTTGCGTCGGTAAAGTATTCCGAGTCGCACGATGAGGCAGCGAACGGGCAATCGCGGTTGAATGTGGAGATTGACGGTGGGACGGGAGGAAGTTCTTACTATGCGAAGAAGAGGTCGACGTTAGCGGGGGCGCTGGCGCTGACAGCGGTGGGGATACCGATGTTATTTCAAGGGCAAGAATTTCTTGAGGACGGGTACTTTCGGGATGACGTACCACTAGACTGGGCGAAGCTAAATACGTATGGGGGTATTTGGCGTTTGTACAGGGACTTAATTCATTTGCGACGCGGGTTAGGTGGTGTGACGAGGGGGTTGACGGGGGGGTATATCAATGTGTACTGCGTGGATGAGGGAAGGAAGGTGATGGCGTGGCACCGGCGCGACGTAGGAGGGGTAGGGGATGATGTGGTGGTAGTGATTAACGCGAGCGCGGCGGCGCGCACGAATGTTAGTATAGGGATGCCGCAGAGTGGGAGATGGTATTGTCATTTTAATTCGGACTGGCGGTGTTATGATGCGAGTTTTGGGCATGGAGGGAGGAGCGAAATTAATGCTGGGGGAGGAGGGCTACATGGTCAGCCTTTTCAAGCGGTAGCGGACATACCGCCGTATAGTTGTTTGATTTACAGTCAAGCGGAGCCGATGCCGGTAGAGGCGAAATTCAGCGCATGGCCAACGAATGGGAATCGAGGTTTGACAGTGCGGTTTTATGATGAGACGGTGGGGACAGGGACGAACTGGCTGTGGGAATTTGGGGACGGGGTACAGAGCAGCGCAGTGACTGTCTCTTATACACATCT
>JAOACZ010000163.1 GCA_026417575.1 bacterium
AGATGTGTATAAGAGACAGGCGTATGACAGCCGGTTGCATGGATTTGTCGCGGAGGCGGCGGTTTTACAACGTGTAGTAGGGACGATCAGGTAGTTGTACGAGATGGCGGGGATGAAAAGGACGAGAATAATGAAGAGACTAGTATGGGCGGGCGCTGGCGCGGCGTTGGTGGCGCTGGGCGTGTGGTGGTTGGTGAAGAAGAATATGGAAGGAGTGATGAGAAGGCAAAACGACAAGGGGCGTAAGAGTAGGATGGAAAGAAAGGAAAATCGCGAACGGAGTGGGGGAAACGAGGATAAGGGCCAAGTGAGTGAGAAGAGAGAGGAAGTGGGGAGTGGGGCGTTGGCGGCGGTGGCGCGGTATGAGCGTGTGCAGGCGTTGTTGAGCGGGCCGGCGATCACGGCGAAGATGACGCCAGCGGAGCGGGCGCAACGGGAATTGTATTTCGACGCGTTTAACAAGCCGGAAACGATTGGGCCGACGAAGTGTCCGTATGATTCACCGACATACCTCTCGCTGACGAACCGGGTCTTGACGGAAGAAGAAATTGATTTGATCCTGGCATCCACGGCGGATGTAGACAAGTTATTTCAAATCGCGAACGACATCGCACTATGAAACGGCAAGCTGCGCGACGTGCATGCGGCGACGCGGATTTTTGAACACGTTGCTGAAGAAGCACGGCAGAAGGGAGAGATGGACGTGTACTTGGGGGCGCTAGTGTGTCTTGAGAACATCGCATGTTGCCCATTGGGCAAGTGAGTATTCCAGAAGCGAAAGCGTTATTCGAGAAGGTGGTGGAGAGGTGTGAAGCGCAAAGCGCGGATGTGTTAGGTGTGAGTGAGGAAGACTGGAACATCCACTATTATTGGAGTCTCGCGGGACTTGCCTACTGTCACGAGCAACTGGGGGAGATGGCGGCCGCGGAGGCAGTGTATCGAAAGATGGCACACAGAGAAGCGGGTGAGGAAGAGAGTATGGTGAGCAGGTTTTTTCGGATAGTGAACCGTGCGCGGGCGCAGGTAAAGCCAACGGCGGCATGCTTACGTGAAATGGCCGATGAGTTGGACAAGGTGGCGTTGGCGCACCGTGAACGGCATGGAAGCAAGTGGACGGCATTCTTGGAGAAAGTGGAGAGGCAAGCACGCTCGTTCAGAGAACGTGCAACGGCAGTGGAAGAAAACGAGCACATCGGGCGGCACAAGTTGAATCTGCAGGAGCATGATGGCAAGGGTAAGTAACCACACAAGGGGAAGCGAGTACGAGAGCCGTGGTTCTTTTCATGTTGATTACGGCAGTGGTGCCGGCGCTGTATCGTGTATAGGAGCGTGACCGTGAGCGTGACGAGCGCCTGCAGCGTGCAAGTGCGCAAGACGTAAGACCACACGACGATGAAAAAACTTGGGACGCAGTGGTGCCATGTGCCGTGAGTGGCGTCATGAAAGTAGTGGAGTGAAGATGGGCAGTGCGGGACTACGAACGGTGAAGCTCCCAGATGCGGTGACTATCTTCCGATATGAGCTGATGTTGCTCTCTGTTTTAGGTTTTGCACACGACGAACCCGAAAGGGTTCGCGGTGATAGCCCGTGGTGTAACCGCGGGACACGGCGTGCCTCTCAGGATGTGCATCCGGTGCGGGATGCCAGAGAATTCTGCGAGCTGCTGGCGGGGTCGTCACAGAGAGCGACGATCACCCACCCGTGGTCGTGTGACGATGTGGCGACGGGTGTCCCGTCGCACGTATGAGCCGGCTCGGCCGGCGCAACGGGCGCACGCGACGGATCCACGGCACAGCCGTGGATGCCATGCGACGGCGCAGGCGTCGCCACTTCCTGCAGTCGCCGGATCGGGGTATGGCGTGAAATTGGCGGGGGGCTGATTTTTTTTGGTATAGTGGGTGTGAAACGATGCGCCGGGCGGCCCGGCGGGAGTTTGTGCAGACTAGATGAATATGGAGATTGTGATGACGAAGTGGCGGGAACGATGGGCGGCGCGCGCAGGAGAGCAGGTGTGGTGTTCTTTGCGACACTTGCTGTGCGGCCGTGCTGCGCGCGTCCGAGTGGTTACAATCAACATCGGTGATGTCATGAGGGTGACGCTCATAGTGTGTGTGTGCAGTATGATGACGGCCGTGGTATCGTGCGCGCCGGGGGGCGCGCCGGATCACAGTGAATGCGGGACGAAAGAGTATCAGGCAGGCCCAAAGACGCCGGGAGCACGTTTACAGGAAACAACAAAAGAACGCAGGGCGGAGGAGGCACGCGCGCCGGTTACGCGGATTGCGACGGCGGTTGATGAGTATGACGAGGCGTTGCGCGCGATGCAGGCAGCGCAGGAGTTGGTCGCGGCGCTGCAGCGAGGGGAAAGGATAACGGTGGGTGATGAAGGAATTGTGAGAGCGATAGCGCGGCACGAAGAGGCGGCGGCAGCGCTCTTGCAAGGGCTGGAGGACGTGGTTGTGACGAAAGAGACATACGCGACGCTGACGGGGATCTACGGAGTGCTCGAGCAAGAGAGCGCGGTTAGCGGGGTGCAGTGCGAAGCGGCGGCAGCATGGGGCGAAACGGCGTGGAAGATGTACGATGGGGACGTGGCGCGGGCAAAACTGGCGCAGGCCATGGAAGCGGCCGACACGGCGGCGGAAATGGAAGGCGGGGCGCGCGCTGAGCAGATGAGGAGATGGGCTGCGTACGTTGCAGGCACGCTGGCGGAGATCCACGCGGCATATTTGGATGAAGCAGCCATCAGGGAATTGGGAAAGCGGCTGGACGAGGGCGCACCGGCTGAGGCACGTTTTGCGTGGTATGCGGCGGCGTGGGAGATGTTTGCGCAGCAGGGCCGATTGGAGGACGCGCGGCGGATTGGAGAGGCGGCGGCGCGCGCTTTGCCACAGCATGGGGGCGCACGAAGGCTGAATGAGCTGCTGCCGGCGTTTCAGAATGTGCGGCCGGCGACCAAACGTTTTGCGCGGGCGCGCATCGAGTATCTGCGGCGGCAGAAAATGGGGGAGATGACCGTGCTGGATTATATTTCGCGCGCGGCGGGCGCGCGATAAGCGAGTCAATATAACGCTAACAGAAAGGGTACAACAGATGAATGCGAGACAGTTTATCCTGGTCAGCATGGCAGTGGCGCTGTGCATGACAGCGATGCTATGCCGGGCGGCGTGTGGAGAAAAGATCTGGCTAAGCGTGGATGCGACATCGCCATGGTTGGTAACGGCCACACCTCGGTATGTTGGTGGCACGGTGATTGTGTATGACTGGAGTATTACCTGGTCTATTGTGTCATGCCGTGAATACCATGATCCGCCCGGGTGGTCGAACAAGTACTTCGTTGACGTTATTGATCAAGCGGCATACCTGTGGAATCCGGGAGGGAGCACTGAACGCGTCATGACACGCACCGGCACGACATTAGAGGATGTGGTGATAAGCAGTTCAGTTACAGCTACGTATAATGGGCGTAGTGACAATGATAGTGAGTGGACGTTCGTGAACTGCGGCGCGCCGAGCGGAGGCGCAGGAGCGCCAATCATCATTGAACCCGCGCCCGGCCCTGCGCCGCGAACGGCCGGATAATGCTGTCACGACGGAGTAATGTCGGGCGGGTGCGCGGGGAACGGTGGACTGACGTGGTCTCGGGCGTTGTGCGGATTGGCGTGGCGTTCTATTGCGCGTCGGGCGTCACGCGAATGCTCCACGCGTTGATAATCGGCGCTGCAGGCTGGAGCTCAGCGGCACAATTGTTAGTGACAGTGTTAGACGTTGTGGCGTCGGTGTTAGTCCTGCGAGCATGGCGTGGAGGAGATGTGTTGGCATGTGCATTGAGCGTATGGCGCGTTAGCGTTGTGCTGTGGATGATTGCCGGCCGATACTTTGTGGTGGAAGGAGATGACGTGGGGGAATTGGCGATGAAGACAGCGCCATTGACGGCAATGGTGTGGCTGGCGTGCTGGAGCCGGGAAGCGCGGGCCAGCTATCGTGCGATGATTCACGGCGGGAGAGGAGTGCAGATAGTGTGGTGGGCATGCGGCTCATGGGGTTGGAGCATGGCGGCTGGCGCCGTAGAGATATGGTTTTTGGCGGCATCCGGAAGCATGACAATGCCAGTGCCTATGTGGCTAATTGTGACGTCGGGGCTGGCGGGCGCAGGCGTGGTTGTGTGCGCGCTGAATGGGCTAATGGGGAGACACCTAGTGACGGTTGCATGGGGCTGTGCGACATGCGCGGTTGTGAGTGGCGCCGCGACGGCGGTGGAATGGTGTATGCAAGAGGCGCCGGGAGGCAGCAAGCTGTTCTTGCTTGGGGCAGCGCATGTGATTGTGTTTGTGTGCGGAAGCGCGGCGGCGATGCGCGCGCGCAGGAGAGCAGTGGCAGATGCGAAGTATTGAGTGAAATCATCCACTGTTGTATGCTTTTTGAAGGTTCACGGCAGGCAGGCCGCGAGGAAAGCAGGTGGGTTGCAGGAGCCAGCGATTCCAAAATGTGGCGATGACTGCGGCGTGGATAGGCCGCGGGCGCGTGTGGCGGAATGTGGCGGGCGACGAACCTGGCACGGTTTGCAGAGGACAGGCCGTGGTGGCAACCGCGGGACACGGCGTGCCTCTCAGGATGTGCATCCCGTGCGGGATGCCAGAGAATTCTGCGAGCTGCTGGCGGGGTCGTCACCCAGAGCAACGATCACCCACCCGTGGTCGTGTGACGATGTGGCGACGGTTGCCCGTCGCAAGTATGAGTCGGCTCGGCCGGCGCAACGGGCGTGAGCGGGAAAGCCACGGCACAGCCGTGGATGCCATGCGACGGCATAGCCGTCGCCACTTCCTGCAATCGCCGGATCGGGGTATGGCGTGAAATTGGCGGGGGGGCTTGGTTTTTTTTTTTTTGGTATAGTGTCTGGGAAACGATGCGCCGGGCAGTCCGGCGGTGATGTGAGAAGAGGTGATCTAGTTTGGCTGTGAGACATATGTGGCCGTAAAGTAAGGAGAGGAGATTAGAATGAAGCCGTGTAGATGTCGTGGTATGATGAGAGGCGCGTATCTCCGCGTACAGAGCACGATTCTCGCAGGTGCGGGTGAACGTAATCATGACATGTCCATCGGCAAGCATGCGCCAGCATCCATGCCCGCGCTCCGGGCGCCAGCGGATAACACAGATGGGAAAGAGCTGAGATGATGGCCAGCATGGCGCAACCAGGTTCTGGCACACTGCGTAGCGTGTGTGCCGTGTGCGTTGCATGCTGCGTTGCAGCCTGCACGCCGCATGGCAATACCGGGCAGCGCGCGCGGGGCACGGATGCATCCAGACCGGCTCGTCCGCGCCACGCAACCGCGAGCCAGACCGATGCCAGCAGCTCCGGCGTTGCTCTGTTCACTTCCACGCTTGACAACGCGCTGGCGGACTTTGACAGTGCACTGCAGAACCGCTTGCTGGTGGAGAAACTCCTGGCGGTCAAACTCACGGGCGACATAGTGTACGCTGACGTATCGAACACAGTGGCGCATATCTCCTCGCGCGAATTGCTCGACTGCCTACATGGCCAATTGGAAGATTTCGATGAGAGCAATCCCAAGACGCTCATGATCATGTGCATCTATGAAATTATCTACCGGCGCGGTGAGCCGAGTTGGGCGACCGCCTATGCCATAAGCGAGCTGGGTGATTTCTATTGCCAGAGCAGCATGCGCGACAAACATTGGTGGGTGATGCGCGAACAACTGGCACGGCCTGTTCCTGCAGCAGATGCGACTGAGGCGGAAAAAGCAACCTACGCTTCCATTCAGTTGTCGTTGGAACTGCGGATGTTCGGTGAGCGCAGGCTGCAGCAGATCGAGAAAATATTCGCCTTGGCGCGGGCCGGGGTGGTGCCCTTTCCGCGACAAGCACTTGATATGACCGAAGTGAGCAAAGCGCTGGCCTTATTGCAGGCAGGCCGCTACGAAGAGTCACGCCAGCATTTTCACGAAATCTACCGCCGCTGTCAGCGCGGAGAAATGGACGACTCCGTGACGTCCCTGTTTCCTCACGGACCCGACGCGGAATATGAGCGCCGCTATCGCTTGCACTGCGCGAACCTGGCCAACGGTTCTTTGGCGCGCACACTGGCCGAACAGGAGCGTAATCTTGTCCAGTAAGACAATTGCATAACCACACATGGAGCCACACAGCATGAAGACACACCAGTACATCCTCGCGACAGCTACGCTCATCATTGCTCACGCACTGCCGCTTGTTTCGTCGTGCAAAGAGATCAAGTTCGACCAGTCGTACTTGCGCTTTAGCGAATCGTTTCATGTTGCATCATATTATGATGTTAAGGAGAACACGGTATACACAGCAAAGGTGCAGCGCCAGTCGGGACAGGATGGCACACCGGCAGGAGAGTTTAAGTACCAACTCAAAGAACCCGGTGGCGAGTATGGGTCTGTGACAGTCGAGAAATTTGTCGAAGACAGCCCGCATACGAAAGTCCAGTGGGTCAATGACAGTCCAAGCGTCTGCCATGCACCTCTGGCACCCACGCAGGATACTGACCACGAAATCAAGGTCCAGTACTATACCATTAATGAAACACCCCCAAGCGGCTACAAGGAAGCGAAGCTGCGTTACAAATTGCGTCATGATACGTCGTACTTCAAAACGGACTATGAGCGCTTCAACAAGAAAGAATTGGAAAAAACACAAGAGTCCGCCTACGCTTGTGGCGGCACCATTCATGTCTACGACATATTGGCAGCGCTGCCACCGGCTGGCGAGAATCTCAAGGACAAGTTTCGTGCATCCAACTACCAGGGCGTTGCAAAAGTGTACAAATGCGTGTTGAGTGGCGGCAGCTATCAATGGATAGAGCAGGGCAATCTGCCGCGGAGCGACAGCCATTTTGCTCAATGAGACGTATGCCGGGCATCTTCACGCGCATTCCAACAAACGCGCCTACGGTGAAGCGGACGAACACGCCGCGCCGCGCGCGTCAGCGGCGCCAGCCGCGGCGCCTTGATGACAGTAGCGTGACGCCAGCACAGCAACCGTGGCGCTGGCCATCCTACGAGACGCCCGCGCCGTCGCCAGCTAGCCGGCGGAATGTGGCTCGCGCCCGCCAAGGAGCTTGAATGAGGCACGCGTGGCTGGGCGTGGCCGGATGATGCCGCGCTCGCGCACATCGCGGCATTGGCGCGTGAACCGTGGGAGCTTGATACACTGCTCTTCCGGCCCTCTTCGGCTATGCGTGTAGTAATGCTGGTGGTTCAGCGGGGAAATGTGGCTGAAACCTGCCGGTGAATTGGTTCTTCTTTTTTTGGTATAATGGTTGGGAAAGGACGCGCCAGGCGGTCCGGCAGCGTGGCCTGCGAACAGAATGGATGGAGACGTGAACGATGCGTACGCACCAGCTGCTCTTGGTTCTCTGCGGTTGTGTCGGCCTGGCGAACTGCGGCCGGCGTGAAGATACGCCCGCCACAGTGCAGCACAATAGGCCGCCAACATCTGAATTCCAAGCTCTTCAAGCCGATGTAACTCCCATGGCAACCGCAGTGTTGGAGCATGCCGTTTTTGTTTTCGAGCAGGCATTGAGCACGATGACGGGTGACACCGGCGCTGAAGGAGTTTCACCAGCAGCATGGCACGCGCTTTTGACCAACTTGAGTACTGATCAAGCTGTAACAGCAGCAGTACAGGCTGTGATATGTAACTGGTGCAGAAATTACACTGCGGCGTATGACGTTGTCTCCGCGTTGCTTCAACGGCCACTCACCTTGTGGCAAAGCAACACGGTACATCAGCCGCTGTGCATGTTGAATATGCGAACAAGGAACTTCGACGCCGTGATTGCGTACATCGCGAGGTTAAGTCCCGCGAGTTTCACAGATGATACACCCAAGGCGATCGAGCTATTGCGCCTGCTTGAAACGGCTTGCCGGGCCATCGGTGATGACGCGGGTGCGCGAGCGGCCTTGGAATTGCAGGTCCAGCATGCGAAACACAGAGGCACTCATTCCGTTGTCAGCCAGTACGTGTTGGCACGCCATACACGAGAACAAGGACAGCCGTGGACACATGTTAATCCGGAACTCGCTGCATTCGAGCAGGAGCTGCAACATCAGTATAGCTCCAAGCGTGCGCAGGTGCGTGAGGAAGTGAGCAGGATGACAGTGGAACGTCGTGCTGAATTCATACGCCGTTACGAAGCGTTTCAATCTTCTCCGCACGTACCTCTAAAAAGCAAGATCGCCGTGTCAAATCAGATCTTTGATATGCTCTACCCATGACCCCTCTTCGATAACCATCACACGGAGGATTCCGGATGAAGTTGGTGATCGCAACCCGTATAGGTCTTGCATAAAATACTGCTCGAGCCGGGATGTATGCCAGAAGATGGCATACGTGTGAAGCGGGAATGAACAGGAACGTAACAGTGGGGCATGCCGGGGAAATGTGGCTAAAAATTGCCAGGGGCTTGCGTTTTTTTTTGGTATAGTAGCTGTGAAACGATGCGCCGGGCGGGCTGGCGGAAGTTTGTGCAGGCTGGATGAACACGGAGATAGTGATGATGAAGTGGCAGGAACGATGGGCGGTGCGCGCAGGAGTGGTGGTGTGTCTCGTGCTGCTGTGCGGGGCGTGCGAACGCATGCGAGACAAGCGGGACGTGAAGACTGTCACGCCTCGTAGTGAGGAGCGTGCTGTCACGTGCGCTGCGGCGCGCACCGCCGTAGGCGCTGAGACACGTCAGGCGCAAAAGAACGCCAGGATGCCCGCGGAGCTAACGATGTATGAACAGGCGCTCTCAGGCGCCGCGGGAAGCGCGACGAACGTCCTGGCGGCGCAATTACGAAGCAGCAGGACGTTTGAAGACAAGCGGCGCGCCACAGCTGCAGCAATCAATTCGCGGTCTGGACGGGACGAGTGTGTGGCGTGTGCGCTGCTCTTGCTGCAGCAGGCCAGCAATTATCGTGAACGTGCTTTGGCGAATCGGGACTTGGGGTATGTATTTCTGCGCTTTAATGAATATGACGCGAGCACGGGAGCGTTTACACGGATGTTGACTGAGATGCGTGGTGACGAAGATGATGCACCAGAACTGCGGTACCGCGCGCATGTAGGCTTGGCGTCGGCGCATGCAGTTGCAGGAAAGTATGAGGCACAACTGAGCCATGCGCGACAGGCGCTGGAGGAAGCGCGCAAAACAGAGAACAGCCGGTTTGTCGCGGCGGCGAAGGATGAAATGGCCATGGCGTTGATCAATAACCGAAAATTGGATGAGGCGTTGGAGTTCATCAATGAACGTTTGCGCGACCAGCCGGACAACGAGTTTGTGAAGATGTTGAAGGAAGATGCGGAGAAAGGCCGGTCACCATTTATTATGAGGTTTTAACCCAGAACCACAAGGAGAGAACGATGAAGACGGTGTGCAGAGTGGCGTTTGTGCTGGTACTGTGGACGCTCATGGCATACGCGGAGTGTCCGCCAGAGGTCCAATACTGTTCGGTGGTACGCAATAATGAGATCAAGGTTCCCAGGGGAACCGTCTCGGTAGATGTGAATTGTTGGCAGGCGGAAATGAGAAAGGTGAACGATGAAGAGTGGAAGGCGACGGGGAAGCGAAGCCAAGCGTTTACCGGCACGTACACTGGAGAGATTCCTGGAAAGGTAACTGACATCTCGATCGAAGGGTACCAAGGTGAGCGGCCTGCGCCGTGGCCTTCGTGCACCACTACGTGGAGCGTGGATTACGAGAAATAGAGAGGGATTGATGTTATCGTGGAGGGAGGTGGAGAAGCGGCGCAAGGGGGCGCGGAATGAGATGAGGAAGCGGTGAATGACAGCCAGGGGCGCAGCGATGGCAAGTTGCATAGTCTCTGTGCAGGCTTCACGGATTGTGAGGAAGTGGGTGGCGGGGGTGATTGGGGCGCGGGAAGTGGAGAGGAGGGACACGGGCTTTTGTGCTGAAGTGTTGCACGGAATTCGCAGTGGGGAGCGGGCGACCCTCCGATGAATGGCCGGGCAAGGCAGATGCACTCGAAATGTGCGTTAAAATCGCCGGGGCTTGCGTTTTTTTTGTATAGCTGTGAAACGATGCGCCGGGTGGCCCGGCGTGTATGAGACGAACCAATGACTTTTACTATGCGTTGTGGGGTATTCTTGATAGCTGTAGTGGCGCTTGTAATTACAAGTGGCTGTGAGCGACCGCGCGGCACGGGTGCGAACAGCGATGACACGCTACACGAGAAGATGGCTAACGTTGACGCACATACTGTGCCACTGCGAAGCAATGAGATGAGGACTGAGGGATTTTCTCTCGGTACTGTAACACAATTCACTGCATTCCTTGAACAGGAGCAGCAGTTGCAACGATTCTTGAAGAAACGGGAGGAAATCTATCTGCGCCCGGGCACGCGACTCTTTCCGGAGGAAGTGGCGCTGTTGACAGCCGCGTGCTATTGGTGTGAGATGCGAGTGGCGCCTGAGATCGTGCAGAGTCTGATAGCCAGCGGGAATCACACGGCGGCGTATGAAGCGATAGAGGTGCTCATCACGCGTGTGGGACCACGGCAACAAAGCTATCGTGATTCATTCGCCCTCGACAAAGCGTACATTTTACGGCGTTGGGGTAGGCACGAGGATGCGGCTGCACTGCTGGAACAGATTGTTGAGAGGAATGCCCACAAGACCAACCGCGGTTGCGCGCACTTTGTGATGGCCCATGCGATGCTGGCTGAGATCAGGGCAAGTCAGGGGCGTATGGCAGAGGCGCAGTATAGTTTTGATGAATTGTTGCGCTGTCCACTTGACGAGGAGACCCGCGCGAGCTTTGAGGAGCAACGCAAGATACTGCTTGAGCCGGGATACGTCCCGCAGGAGGCTATATCTGAAGGCACCGTGAATCAAGAAGAACAGCGGTGACAGTCTGATTAACCAATACGGAGGAACAGAATATGAAAACAATACGTCTCATAATTGTGGCAACACTTGCCGCGCAGAGTGGTATCCAATTCGCAGATGGTGGATGTAACACAATCACCGTGTTGGACAGCTGCGTCACCGAATGGAGGTACACGAAAGCTATTCAGCCTGGTATACAGTATTGTGTGCCACCATGTATGAGCGAAACAAAGATGATTTATGGCGGGAAAGCATACCGCTGGGGAATTAAGCCCGTCGTCTACTTCTATGTGCGAAACGAAGAAACCGACGAGGTCGAAGGCCCCTTCAAAAGAGAGATTCCTCAGAGTGAATGGGCGGCTCGGGCTGTATGGCATACGGATAATAATCCAGCCGACGACACTCGGCCACACGATGCCAGTATGGCGTTTGTGTTACCGACCCAAGCAAGTGAACCACACAATTTGTTTGGCAGAGCAAAATTAGGCACCAGGGAGTATGAGGTAAGAATATCGGTATCAGTGTTTGATCAATCGATTTCTGCTGCGAAAAAGCTCACCCGCGGCAAGGAATTCAGCGATAGGGAGGCGGTGGACGAATTGCGGGTTCAACGTTATTGTCTGTGTGAAACGTGCCGCAGTTCTTCAACGCCGTGCGTAAACACAGACTGTGATGGCGGGTGTCGTGATGGTCTGTATGGCCATCAATGTGCTCAATGTGGCCACACAATGGAAACAGGCGATGTAGTGAGCCCGGAAGATTTTGAAGGTATGATAGAAGCACAATGAAGAAAATGAGCACTGCCGCGCACGGGAGGGCATTTTGTGTATTGCTTGGCTTTGCGTGGGCCGTCAGGATTGCTGGGGATGTCTGGAACTGGCAGACTTGCACGAACGCTGTGGCGTGGAGGGTGGTGGCGGGGGGGCGGGGGCAGGTGGAAGGGG
>JAOACZ010000234.1 GCA_026417575.1 bacterium
CCCCTGTCGCCCCCCCCCCCCCCTCTCCGCCACTCTTTTGCCCCCCTTCACCCGCAGGCGCACCTTCCTCCCCCCCCTTCTCCCCCGGCGCCGCAGCCGGCGCCGCAGCTGTCACCTCCTCCTTCCATGTAATCGGCGATACTGATACTCCTACCTCAAACGTGTCCTCTTTAAATTGTGGATAAACCTGTGCCGGCACCCACGTCCGGTCAACCTGCACCCGCACCAGTACCGTCTCCTCTTTCTCTACCACGCTCCGCAATTTCGGGTTCTTTCGCAAATCTACCTCGTAACTCTGACGCGTGTACGTCTCGGTAAACATCGTATTCGTCACTGTAACCTTGTTGATACTCACCCGCACTCTCACCGGATTCGTTACACTCACCGTCGGATGCGCGCATCCTAACGTGAATGCCATCACTGGCCCACTAGCCTTTGTCAGAACGTACGCCTCTTTCTCGCTCCATCGGTCCGGCCCCTTCCGATTGAAACCGTAGTCGCCCGTTTTCTCTAACGCTATCAGCAAGTTAGTCCGGTCAAGGTTGTAGAGACTAGCAGCATCAGCTGCAACTTGTTTCAATTCCTCATACTCCCCACGTTGCTTCAACACCATCGGCCCCATCACCCATACCCATGACCCAATAATTAGCAGAATAATCAACGTCCGTAACGCCACCCCTCCCCGCACACTCGCTTCCCCCGCTACTGTCGACTTCTGCACCATGCACAAACCAGTCAGCAGCCAGAATATCACCTGAATCTGCGGCCGCATGAATGCATTCTCCGTCATGCACCCTATCACCAACATCAACAACGACCATACCAACGCCTTACCAAAAATCGGATAATCTATCCTCTGCGCCGCCTTCCACCCCCACCACGCCGCAAACACAATCACTAGCAACAACGCAAACGCGCCAAAAAACCCCGCCTCGCTCAACATCTGTAACACCATGTTACTCGCCCCTTCTCGCCCCCGCGATGATGCCACCCCCGACCGATGTGCATCGTACTCGCTCGCAAACCTCCCTAACCCCACCCCGCACAGCAACCGCTCCCGCCCACCTTCCCGCCGCGGATCCACCATCCGCAATGCCGTCAAATGATCGCCAAGCTTGTAATTCGTCCGCTGATTCAAACTCGCTAAGTCCCATCGCCCCTTCACAAATGCCGCTATCGTCCCATCCACCTTCTTCACCACCGCCGCCGCCCACTTCTCGCCTGATTCCCCACGCCCATACACCTTCGCTATCCCATACCCACCTAACAATACTATCAACGCGATCGCCGCCAGTATTAACGGATATACCTGGCTCCGCCGTATCGCCCGTATTAACACAAGCACCACCACCACCAATAGAAATAGCCCACTCACAAAAATCGCCAGCTTCGTGTCACTTTTCACAATCGCAGCCATCAACACCACCGTCGTCACCAACCCAATCAACCCCCCAAATTTCCCATGGATCATTAGCGCCGCGCTCACCGGCAGTAGCGCCATCAAAAATACCGCAAACGAGTTCGGATCAGGAAACGTCCCGTGGATCTCTTGATTCTGTCTCTTATACACATCT
>JAOACZ010000040.1 GCA_026417575.1 bacterium
GCGTGGGAGAGGGCACGAAGGAGCGGGCGCGAGACTGTGTCGGCGTTGGAGGAGGAGTGGTGGGAGCGTGTGCGCAAAGCATTCCCCCGGCTGCGCGTAGAACGGCACGTGCGCTTGCCTGGGACGCGGTTGCACTTGGACGTGTACTGGCCAGGGCGCGGTGTAGCTTTGGAAGTGCAAGGCGAGCCGCATTGGCGAGCAATTGAACGCTTTGGCGGGGGTGCTGCGTTGGCGCGGCGGCAGGAGCATGATGCACGGAAGCGAGGCCTCTGTCGCGCGCTCGGGATTACATTAGTGGAGGTGACCCCAGACAGCTCGTGGGAAGTGGTGGAAACGCGTTTGCGGGCACTATTGCGTGTGCGGACACGCAAAACCGGTGAAACCGGATCTCCTTCCGCTTAACCCCCAGGATTGGTGCGATGCATTCACTGTTGCAAACACCGGCTGAGCCGGTGATGAGAGTGCTGGAACAGGAAGGGATTGTCTTCTCACAAGTGCTGTTGTGCACGACAACGGATATTGATTTTCTGGGGCACTATCAGACCCAGTGGCTGATAGTGAGCGCGGAGAAATTGGTGGTGGTTGGGGAAGGGGAGCCACCGGTTGTGCTGCTGAGTATAGGGATCAAAGAGATCAGCGAAGTGCGAGTGCAGGGGACGATCGGTTCTGGGCTACTCCAGGCGCGGGTGGGCGGGGTATATGTGGATGTGATGCGGTTTAGCAATCGTCTTGCAGATCGGTTTCAAAAGGTGGCGCGAAAGCTAGATCGGTACGTGCACGGGGAACCGATCGTACTGCATGCAGAGGATGACATCAATCCGCGGCGGTGTCGGACGTGCGGGTTGATGTTAGAGTTTAGCGGGGACACGTGCCCGCGGTGTGTGAACAAGGGAGCGGTATTGGCGCGGATGTGGAAGCTGATGGCACGCTATCGGTGGGCGGTGGTAGGGATGGTATTTTTGTTGCTGGTGGGGATCGCGTTGGATCTTGTGGCGCCGCAGCTAACGCGGTATTTAGTGGATCATGTGCTACCGGGGAGTGCTGAAGCGGCGCAAGCATTGAGCGCAGATCCGGCGGCGCGGCGGCGGCACCTAATGATGCTCGTGCACGTGGTGGCGATTTTGGCGAGCGTACAAGTATTACGGTGCATCGTCAACGTTGTTAATGGACGACTGGGTTCGCTTGTGGGGACGGCAGTTACATTTGACATGCGCGGGCGGCTGGTGCAGCATTTACAACAGTTATCGGTGGCGTACTATGACCGGCAGCAGGTTGGGTCGCTGGTGGGGCGTGTGGCGTATGATACGGAGGCACTGCATGGGTTTGTGAACCAGCTGGCGGGTGGGTTTTTGGCGCAGGTATTGATGGTGGTCGGGGTAGGGATCGTGATGTTCAGTTTGAATGTGAAGTTGGCGTTATTTACGTTAATTCCGGCGCCGTTAGTGATCACAGGGAGTTTAATTTTTTGGCGCTACATTTATCCGTTATATTATCGTTTTTGGGATTCATCGAGCAAGCAAGCGGGAACACTCACAGGGATTTTGTCGGGCATACGGGTAGTGAAAGCGTTTAGCCAAGGGGAGCGTGAAGTGCGCCGATTTAATGCGGTGAGCAATCGGCTGCAGGCGTCGCGGCGCACAGTGGACAAAGGGATAGCGACGTTCAACCCGCTGATGGGGTTGGTGTTTCAATTAGGCGGGTGGATTGTGTGGTTTGTAGGTGGGCGGGACGTAATCGGGCAAGAGATGAGTCTAGGGACGTTGATGGCGTTTTTTGGGTATTTGTGGATGTTTTACGGGCCATTAAACACGTTGACGCAATTTACGAACTGGTTGACGCAATTTGTAACACAAGCGCACCGGATTTTTGAGATTCTCGACACGCCGGTGCACATAGATGAGCCGCGAGATCCGGTGCACGTGAAGCCGATGCGGGGTGAGATTGTGTTTGAGGATGTGACATTTGGGTATCACCGGAATGCACCGGTGTTACGGGACATCAACTTGCGGATCGAGGCGGGGGAGATGGTAGGGGTGGTGGGACGAAGCGGCTCGGGGAAGACGACGATTGTGAATTTACTTACGCGTTTTTACGACGTAGACGAGGGGGCGGTAAAGATTGACGGAGTGGATGTGCGGCGGATCCCGCTGAACGAGTTACGTGGGCAGATCGGGGTAGTGCTGCAGGAGCCATTTTTGTTTCGGGGCAGTATTTGGGAGAATGTCACTTACGGGGCGCCGCACGCGACGCCGGAGGAGGTGATCAGCGCAGCGAAGGCAGCTAATTGCCATGATTTCATTCTGCGGATGGCGCACGGGTATGACACGTGGGTTGGTGAACGGGGAGCGGGGCTTTCTGGGGGTGAGCGGCAACGAATCAGCATTGCGCGTGTGTTGCTGACGAACCCACGGATTTTAATTTTGGATGAGGCGACCAGTAATGTGGACGCAGAGAGCGAGGCAGCGATTCAAGCGGCCTTGGCAGAGTTGGTGAAGGAGCGGACAACAATTGCGATTGCGCATCGGCTGAGTACGCTACGGAATGCACGGCGCATACTCGTAGTTGACAACGGGATGATTGTGGAGAGTGGGACGCACCAAGAATTGATGCAGAGGAACGGACTTTACGCAAAGTTGGTACGTATTCAAGGCCAGGTGCACATGCCGACACTGGACGATTTGCACGCGCAACAGGCATTGGCGAGTGGATCGGAAGTGTTTGAGCATACGCCATTGCCCGACCCGCGGAGTCATCACTGTCGCTGGCTTACTCCGGAGGTCGCGCGAATTCATTTGGGAAGTTTGAAGACGCTGCATGTAACGGTGCGTGACGAACGGAGCTACGGCGGGGTGTATGCGGTGCGTTCTATGCCGGTGCGCTATCCACGCAAATACATTTCGCTGCGGTTTATTGATCATGACAAGCGCGAGGTGGAGGTTGGGCTGATTCGTGATTTAGATGAATGGCCGCGGCAGACACAGGAACTAGTTCGCCAGTCGCTGTTGAAACGGTATTTTGTGCATGTAATTAAGTCGATTCGAAACATTGAGACATTTCCAGGCTATTTCAACTTTGACGTGGAGACAGACCGTGGGCCGATGCAATTTATGATGCGATGGCAGTCGGATCGTGCGCAAGACTATGGTCCGTCGGGCAAGATGCTTTTAGACAGCGAGGAAAATCGCTATCTGATTCCGGACATCAACGCGTTGCCAGAACACGAGCGGCGCTTATTCTTGCGGCACATTTATTGGTGAGAGTGGGTAGCGGAACGAAAGGAGAAGAAACAGTTGCGGGAATTAGAGGAAGCGAGGGGCGTGAAGGAAGGACAGATGGATTTGTGATGAGTGAGGGCGAGGGAATTGGGCAACAAAGAATGTGAGGCAGGCAGGAGGTATCCTTCGTTAATGCCGAAGCATTGCGTGCGGACGTGGGTGCGCGGAGCGAAAATATGGAGCGAATTGTGTCGAGTTTGTAAGGAAGCGGGAATGTGGTGCGGCGCGGGCTGTTGGGGAAAGAGGGGATATTTTGGTATAATGCGGGGGTAACCCGGACAGGATTTATATGGCGAGAAAGTTATTAGTGACGAGTGCGTTGCCGTATTCAAACGGTCCTATTCACATTGGGCATTTAGCGGGGGCATACTTACCTGCGGATATTTTTGTGCGGTATCAGCGGATGGCAGGGAATGAGGTAGTGTTTATTTGTGGGGCGGATGAGCACGGGGTGCCGATAATCATTGCGGCGCAGCAGCAGGGGGTGACGCCGCAGCAGTTGGTGGACAAGTATTATGTGCTAAACCGCGACACATTTGCGCGATGCAACATTATCTTTGACAATTTTTCGCGGACATCATTGCCGATTCATCACAAGACGGCACAGGAATTTTTTTTGGCGCTACACAAGAAGAAGAAACTGGTGGAGAAGACGGAGCAGCAGTTATATTGTCCAAAGGATAGGATGTTTCTGGCGGACCGGTATGTGCTTGGGACGTGTCGAGTGTGTGGCAACGAGAATGCGCGCGGAGATCAATGTGAGAAGTGCGGATCATGGCTTGAGCCACTACTGCTTAAGGACCCGCGCTGCGCGATTTGTGGGACGAAGCCGGTGGTTGCGGAGACGAAACACTGGTATTTGCCGATGGGGCAATTCCAGGCGAAGTTAGAGGCATGGTTGGCGGAGAAGCATGAGTGGAAAGACAATGTGATGAACTACTGCAAGGGGTGGTTCACGGAAGGCTTAAAGGACCGAGCGATCACACGAGATTATGATTGGGGTGTGCCGGTGCCACTGCCGGAAGCGAGGGGGAAAGTGTTGTACGTATGGTTTGATGCGCCGATAGGGTACATTTCATCGACTAAGGAGTGGGCCGCGCGACAAGGTGATGCGGAGTTGTGGAAAGAGTACTGGTGCAACCCGGATTGCGAGATCATACATTTTATCGGGAAGGACAACATAGTGTTTCACGCGATCTTCTGGCCGGCGATGTTGATGGAGGTGGGGGGATACAATTTACCGGCGCAGATACCGGCGAATGAATTTTTGAACATAGATGGGCGCAAGATATCCACGAGCCAGAATTATGCGGTGTGGGTGAATGAGTATGTGGAGAAATACCCAGTAGATGTATTGCGGTACACGCTTGCTGCGAATCTGCCAGAGACAAAAGATGCGGATTTTAGTTGGAAGGTACTTCAGGCATGCAACAATGACGAGCTGGCGGATGTGCTGGGAAATTTTGTAAACCGGACGTTGACTTTTGTGCAGCGGTACTTTGAGGGGGTGATACCGCCGGCGGGTGCGCTAAGTGGAGCGGATAACGCGGTGTTAGCGGAGGTGGAGAAGCTCGGGCATGAGGCGGGGGAGTTGATTAACATGTATCGGCTACGGGCAGCGCTGGGGAAGGTGATGGAGGTAGCGCGTGTAGGTAACCGGTATTTTGACGCGAGCCAGCCCTGGGCCACACGCAAGACGCATCCGAAGAAGTGTGGGACGACGATGCACGTGTGTTGCCAAGTGATACGGAGTGTTGCGGCGTTTTTGCAGCCATTCGTTCCGGAGACCTCGGATAGGATGTGGAGGATGTTGGGTTTGGCGGGCACGCCGGGAAAGGTGCGGTGGAACAAGGCGTGCAAGCCAGGGGACATAGCTGGGACGAAGCTTGGAGGGGTTGAGATTTTATTTAAGAAGCTCGAGGATGCGGATATTCAACCAGAAATTGACCGGCTGCAAGCGGTGGTGAGTCGGATGGAAGCGGCAGCACAGGCGGCGGAGCGGGCGAGGATAATGGAGAGTGCGCCAGGCGGGGCGGGGGTAAAAGGTGACAGCGGAGCGGCTGGCGATGATGCGGAGGGGAAGACAAAGGGACAGATTTCGATAGAAGAGTTTGGAGCGGTTGATTTACGGGTAGCAAAAGTGGTGGCGGCAGAGCGTGTGCCGAAAGCGAACAAGCTTTTGAAGCTCACACTGGCGGTAGGAGAGGAGACGCGGCAAGTAGTAGCGGGGATTGCGCAATATTATGAACCTACGGTCTTGGTGGGGAAACTGGTGGTGGTCGTCGCAAATTTAAAGCCTGCGATGGTGCGCGGGATTGAGTCGCAAGGCATGGTGCTGGCTGTGGAGGACGGGCAAGGATTAGCACTGCTAACGGTGGATCGAGACGTGGCACCAGGGAGCAAAGTGAAGTGATTGAGGGTGCGGCGGCGGGAAGCAGTGGCGAGATCTACGAGAGGCACGTTGAGAGCGAGAAATGTAGCGATGTGATATGGTTGGGGAGATAGTACAGAAATTCTGGGGGGTGTGGATGGAGATGGCCCCGTACCTGCTGTTTGGTTTTATTGCGGCGGGGGTGTTATCGGTGATCCTTTCGCCGGAGGCGGTAGGGCGGCATTTAGGGGGGCGCGGGCTACTGCCAGTGTTAAAGGCGGCATTGTTTGGGATACCACTGCCATTATGCTCGTGCAGTGTGATTCCGGTGACGGTGTCGCTGCGGAAGCACGGGGCAAGCAAAGGCGCAGCGACAGCGTTTTTGTTGTCGACGCCGCAGACGGGGGTGGACAGCATTTTTGTGACGCTGGGGATGTTGGGGCCGGTATTTGCGATTCTACGGCCAATTGTGGCATTGCTAACGGGGTTGATTGGGGGGGGTCTGGTCGATGCGCTCGAGCGAGAGGAGACAGGAATGCAAGTTGGAGTGTGTACGGATGAGTGTTGTGGGGAAGGGCGGCGGAGCTGGTGGGCGCGGATGTGGCGACATGCGTTTGTGACCTTGCCACGTGATGTAGCTCGTCCACTTACCTTAGGTGCAATGGTTGCGGCTTTAATTGGAGCAGTAGTACCGGAGAATTTTTTCAGCACACACACGCGAAGTGAAGTGGTGCAGATGCTCATAATGTTAGCGGTGGGAGTGCCGATGTATGTATGTGCGACCGCGTCGGTGCCGATTGCAGCAGCGCTGATTTACAAAGGTGTCTCACCTGGGGCGGCGTTGGTATTTTTGATTGCGGGAGCAGCGACGAATGCAGCAGGGCTGACCACGCTCTGGACGTTCATCGGCCGGCGTGCAACAGTGATCTACTTAGCGACAGTGGTAGTAATGGCTTTGGCGAGTGGGGGGGCGATCAATATGATCACAAGCAAGCTCAACATGACGAACAAGGAGTTAGTCGAGTGCGACTGGCACATGCCGGTTGAGATAAAGTTAGTGTGTGCGCTTGTGCTGGCGGGCATCTTGGTTGCCGCGTTGTTAGAGCCATGGTTGTCGTACGAGAAGCGGAAGAATCCAGACAGGTGACACAGAGTCGCGCCCCTAAGTGCTGCAAAAGGCGTGTGGTCACGTGAAGTGTGGCACGCTCTCACGCGGCAAGACGAATGGGACGGAGGGTAGCGGCGGCGAGGTCGGGGCAAACGTCGGAGGTAAGATGAAGCACCGCTCAGAGCGGATGCAGCACAGGAGTGGAGATACATTCGTTAACGGGTGACGAGTAGCAGAGCGGTTAGGCCGTCAACTAAGGACAACAGAAAGGAATGACTGAGAAGCGCGACGCATTTGACCCTGATCTATTGACGTCGATACAAGGACTGAGTACCGCGGAGGTAGCAGAGCGCGCAGCGGCGGAAGGGCCAAATGAGTTACCGAGCGCGAGGCCGAGCGGGTTGCGGGACGTCATGCGTGAAGTGTTGTCGGAGCCGATGTTTTTGCTCTTGCTTGGCTGTGGCGGGTTGTATTTTTCGATGCGCGAGTGGCAGGAAGGGATCATCATGCTAAGCTTTGTAGTGGTAATAATGGTGATCGAGGCGGTGCAAAAACGGAAGACGGAACGTGCCTTGGCGGCGTTGCGTGACTTGTCGAGCCCGCGGGCGCTGGTGGTGCGAGAAGGGCGGCAAATGCGCATTGCGGGGCGGGAGGTGGTACGAGGTGATGTTGTGCTACTGAGCGAGGGCGACCGTGTCCCTGCGGACTGCGAGTTACTGTATTGCGTGAATTTACGGATGGACGAGTCACTACTTACTGGAGAGTCGGTACCGGTGCTGAAGCAGCCGAAGCCTGCAGGGTGTGGAGAGGAGGCACAGGTGTTTAGCGGGACTTTGGTGGTGGGTGGTCGCGGCATTGCGCGGGTGACTGCGATTGGAGCGCAGACGCGGTTGGGCAAGATAGGCAAGGCATTGCATCGGATTCGTGATGAGGACACGCCTCGCCAGCGGGAGTTGCATCATGTGGTGACGATTGTGGCAATTGTGGCTTTGGTTTTGTGCCTGGGGGTAGTCGTCTTATACGTAATAGCGCACGGGGGCTGGCGTGAAGGATTTCTGTCGGGTGTTACTCTTGCCATGGCAATGTTGCCCGAGGAATTCCCTGTGGTCTTCACGGTATTTATGGCCTTAGGTGCATGGCGTATGGCGGCGCACCACGTTTTAACGCGCCGAATTCCCGCAGTAGAAACGTTGGGGGCCACGACTGTTCTGTGTAGTGATAAAACGGGGACAATCACGCAGAACAGCATGCGCGTCCAGGCCTTGTGCAATGGAGGCGCGGTACTACAGCTGAACAGTGCATCTGGGCGGCAACTTCCAGAGGCGTTTCATGAATTGGTCGAATACGCCTTGCTTGCCAGCCCACCAGATCCGTTTGATCCAATGGAGCAAGCGGTGCGTACGCTGGGGGAGTACGAGTTGGCGTCTACGGAGCATCTGCATGAGGACTGGCAGCTCATTCGGGAATACCCGCTGTCGCCAACGCTTCTGGCGATGTCGCGTGTGTGGCAGTCGCGGGACGGCACAGATTACGTAATAGCGGCGAAGGGTGCACCGGAGGCAATGATAGAGCTATGCCATTTGAGCGCGGAAGCGAAGGCGGCGATCGATATGCGCGTGGAAGAAATGGCATCGCGCGGGCTGCGAGTGCTTGGCGTGGCCCGCGCACGCTTTACGCCGGCACACTTGCCAGGGCGGCAGCATGATTTTGATTTTGTCTGGCTTGGGCTCATTGGCTTGGCCGATCCTGTGCGACCAAACGTACCTGCTGCCGTTCGTGAATGTGCTGAGGCTGGCATTCGCGTGGTGATGGTTACGGGCGACTATCCGGCCACTGCCTTTTACATCGCACGAGAGATCGGCCTTTCGCAGACGACAACCTGCATCACGGGGGCGGAACTTGAGACACTAAGTGAGGATGAGCTCCAGGGGCGGCTGAGAAGGGCCACGATTTGTGCACGCGTCGCACCGGAACAAAAACTACGAATCGTACGCGCTTTGAAAGCGAACGGCGAAATTGTCGCCATGACAGGTGACGGGGTGAACGACGCACCAGCGCTCAAAGCGGCACATATTGGCATCGCGATGGGGGGACGGGGAACCGACGTGGCGCGCGAGGCAGCAGCGCTGGTGCTGACAGATGACGATTTCTCGTCCATCGTAAAAGCGGTGCGTATGGGCCGACGGATATTTGATAATCTTCGTAAGGCTATAGCGTATATCATTGCTATACACGTGCCGATTGCAGGCTTGTCGCTTCTGCCTGCGGTGTTGGGCATGCCACCGCTGTTGCTGCCAGTGCACGTTGTATTTTTAGAGTTGATTATTGATCCGGCATGCTCGATCGCTTTTGAAGCTGAACCTGAGGAAGCAGATATCATGCGCCGGCCGCCGCGTCCACCCTCCGCGTCGCTTTTCAGCGCGCGGACAGTGCTGGTGAGCGTGATGCAAGGCCTGGTGGTGCTGGGGATCTTACTGGCGGTATACGCGATTGCTGATCGGGCACAACGATGTGAAGGGGAGATACGTGCGTTTCTCTTCACGACGTTGATTATGGCAAATGTTGGTTTGATTCTGGTAAATCGTTCATGGACGAGTTCGTTGTTCACGCGCTTACGCATGTACAACCCAGCGACGATAGGTGTGGTTATTGGCGCGTTAAGCATGCTGTTGCTGGTCTTGTACACACCGTTCTTACGCACGCTATTTAAGTTCGATGTCTTGCATGGAACAGACTTAGCGTTGTGTTGTGGAATTGGTCTGTGCAGTACCATCTGGTTCGAACTTGCCAAGTGGGTGCGACGCCTAATGCAACCAGAGCGTGGAAAGGACTATTAATCCTGGGAAAACGCTTGGTGCCTTGTATCGCCTTGGTCGTGCGGCGGGACGGAAAAAGAGAACCGATCGTTTCCCACACAGACGTCACAATACGCAACACCATGTCTTCTGTTGGTTCTTGCGACGCTGCGACGCCATTTTAAACGCGCGCAACTGTGGCACCGACCGAGCGTCTAGGCCGCAGTTCAGGGAAACACAATGGCTGATCAGTGTACGGATGTCAACGTGGAAGCACTCTTTTGACCGACTGGCTGCATTTTGCTACAATCACCCGGATGATATTCTTTCCTTGGTGCGTGAGAAGAGTCCTGCCATGGCAAGTGCGGAACCGCTAGCGCTCACCCTACCGTTATCGCGATCTGTGGTGCAGGCATTGCGAGCGGGTCAACACGTACTGCTGACGGGCGAGGTCTACACAGCGCGTGATGCCGCGCATCAGCGGCTTATAGCGGCGCTTGCGGCAGGTGCGCCCACCCCTATTCCCCTCGCCGATGCGACGATCTATTACACCGGCCCGACGCCGGCGCGACCTGGAGGTGTGATCGGTGCAGCTGGTCCAACTACGGCTTATCGCATGGATCCCTATACCGTACCATTGTTGCGCGCAGGTGTCCGTGCTACTATCGGCAAAGGTGCGCGAAGCCTCGCGGTGCGCGCGGCCTTGCAAGAATACTGTGCAGTGTACTTTGCTGCCATCGGCGGCGCAGGTGCGTTGCTCGCTACCTGCATCACGGCGTGTCAGCCTGTGGCATATTTTGATCTTGGCCCCGAGGCAATTCATCGCCTCGTGGTCACTAACTTTCCCGTCATCGTGGCGCATGACGCACATGGGGGAAATGCTTACGTGGAACCCGCATGACCGCATTTCAACACCTTTCTTTGGCTTACCTACCGTGGTTCTTCCTGATCTGCATCAGCATGGTAGGGAACGCAGCACACAGTGCTACTACCTCAGGTAGCACTGTACCGCGCTGGCATTTGCCGCCACCAACATCGCGTGTGCGCGTCGTACGTAAAACCAGTGAAACGATCTATCAGGCTATCCCTTCCCCGGGTTATCACTATGATGACTTGCTTTATCATGTCAAGATCGGCACGCTCAACGGCCGCCATTATCTCCACGCAGAGGTACGCCTCGCAAAAGAACCTGAGGATCTCATCACATTGCCATACGTGCGTCTCCTCGCCACGAACGGCGTAGAGTTTTGCTTTCTACCCCTTTCTAATGCTACTTTCTGGAGTAGTGCTGTAACGCTTAAAGCTTCGCGACCAATTTCATCACTGCCACAAGAATACTGGATTGCGTGTGGCTACGCATACCACCGTGACACCAAATACCTGCACGCTCAAGGCGGCCCCCAGGAAACAATTATTGAGGCAACCACAGGGCGTGTTGTCGCGCGGGGGTCACTGCGTAACGCGCAGGCGAACCCTCTGCAAATCCGGCAAGACAGCGATCTTTTGCATGTTGGCGACACGTTGCACGTACGACTCAGCGAAGACACGCTCCGTATAACCTACGAATTGTATGACGAGGACAGAGGCACGTGTGTTGCTCAAGGGACAAACCTAACTGAGTTTGTCATCGCACCTAAGCTTCCCAGCTCGCTCTTGCTTGTCATAGCTGCTGGCCGTGGAACGAGCGTCACCTGGCGTGGGTTTCGCCGTCTCACAGTGCTTCCCCCACTGGAAGTAACCGACAACCCTTCGTACCTTGGGCGACTAGCCGTGAATGATTCCGTCGCCTGCGGTCTGTCGAACGATCCACACTTCTTCATAGACGGGCGGATTGACGTCACGCTGGGTGAAGAGCATGTGACGGATCGCTTGCCTGGCTCGCAACTGACCAATGTGTGGGGAGGTGCCGGTCGTGTCATCACCTATGATCGCGGCTTTATGGTCTACACCCTTGGCTTACACCTCAGGCGTGGCCAGCCTTATGTGCTTGAAATTCAATATCCTGAAGATGTGCCACGCACCATGGCGTTTGTAGTTGGCAATGGGGCACTTGCGCCGGGGCTCCACACAGGCCACACACTCGCCCAGCCTGAGCCACGCTTTTTTACTGAACAGGTGATGTTTCCTCTCAGCCATTCCGTCGAGAAGGCACAGTTCCTGGTGTGGGCAGGAGACCGCGACGTGCATGACGGTCTCCGCGTTGGTATTGCTGACCCGGGTACACGTAACGCCCCGTTCAGCCACAAGCCCCTTGTGCTCATCATTACCTTGTACGACATGCTCACCATCGCTCGCCCGCGCCTCCCAGAGCCGTTCCCACCACCCCTCCAGCGCTATGTGTGGGTCGAGTGTCAACGGCGCACGATATGGGACGAGCCAACATACGCGCCACACCTGAATAGCCTTTTCTACGGCTTAAATGCCCTTGCTCCCGTTGTGCTTCCTTGGAACAATCGAGACGCTGAGCACATGGGTGTCCCTGTGCCAACACTTCGCTATGTGCGCTATGTGCGCAAGGTACTTAATGACGTGGAATATGAAACCACGCAACGTGAAAACCCACGCTACCATCACAATTTCCTCTCTGAATACCTGACACGTGCGCGAGCGTATCGTCTGGCCGTCTTTCCCATCATCGAATACGGCGGAACGGACTTGTTACTTCCCGAAGCACACGCAGTTACGTCAAACGGGTTGCTCTACGAACCAGTACGGCTCCCGACAACAGGATCAGAAGTTGCCGACAGCGTTGACGTGTGCCACCCTGCGGTGCTTGACGACGCTCGTGCTTTGCTCACCGACCTCTTTGCTAGATTGGACAAAGAGCAAAAAAGTGTTTTGCAATCACTTATAATACGCCGGCGTGCGAATTTTCTGGCCACCGCGTACAATGACGCAACGTTGAAGCGCTTTGTCCGCGAAATGAAACTTACGCCGCCGGACTTGAGCCCAGCCGCATTGCGCACGTGGGTCGTCACCGCGCACCATGATACCTATCGACGTTGGTATCAGAGTAATTTGCTCGCCTTCGTCGCGGCATTGCAGCAGGCATATGCTACCCACGCCTTTCATGCCGACGGCCCCGCCCTCTACTACCATTGGCGTCAGTCCGGTATGCCATTCGAAGGCCTGTATTTCCAGACCGAAGAGCGGTGGACAGCTTATTGGCAGCGCATTCGCCACACCCCCGTTGAAGGTTTCCCTTTGCCAAACATTACCCCGGAGAAACTGTGCACAGCGGTCAGCAGGTGGACCGATTCAGAGGAAGGCTTGTACCCTGATCTCCTGCCTGTACCGGGTGTTGTGCCAATCATGCCCGTCTACGGCACGCAAGCCGCTACAACCCCTGCCTACGCCGAGCTCTTCCGCGGCGATTTCCGTGCGGTGAAAATTGTCCCTACCCTGTCTTCGCCCGCGCGGGTTGCCCGCCCGAACCGCTCACCGCTTGCCGCCGGCACTACCCTCTACCACGCTCGTGAACACGTCATGTACGACGCCGTTCTGGCATTCATCACCTACAATCCCCGGTATTTAGCGTTCGATCAGTCGCACCCAGCATGTTTTCCGGCTGCCGAATGGGCCCGTCGCTTCATCCTGAACTTTATCGCATTGCCGGCTGTCCCCTTTGAACAGGTGCCGCAACAAGGGCAGCCCGAGGTGTACGTCGCGCGTGCACGTCTCGGCTCACGCACGTACCTCGCTGTGGCGAATCGCGGGCTCATGCCAGTAGTAACGCGAATATGCCTACCTCCTATGCATGCGACGCAACTCGTTCCACTGGTTGGGCGCGGCGAAGCGTTGCCCTTCCTTGTCAGTGAGCAAGGTCTTGCCTTCCACGTTTCTCTCGCACCCCTCGAGTTACGTAGTTATCGTTTAGACGAATGACCCACGAGGTGATATACGTTCCTGCTCCGCCGGTACGCCGTCGGCTTGGCTGCTTGATCATTGTAGCGTTGTACAGCACTACTGTGCTCAGTTTGGCGTGTGTGCTAGCGATCGTGTTTCTGACCTCCTTTGCGCGTATCTTTGCCGACGTGTCTGAGCGCCTCATGTACACTGTGTTGCCCTACAATCTTGCCCTGCTCCAACCTGGGCACACGCCAGCCGAGCGTGCTGCGTTTTCCAATGCCTACGTAGCCTTGACAGGTTACATCGCCCACGCACCCAGCGACCCGCGTGGGCCGGAAGCGTTTGCCACGCTCAACATTCTGATGCTCGCAACCCGTGATCGCCTCATTACGCGTGCGGAAAGCGCCGCTTTTGTTAGCAATGTCACATCACTTGTCACACCCCCCTCACCACCTTCTCGCTAAGCCCATGCGCCTTCACCTGGTCATTCTCATCGTCGCTATCACGGCCTTCCATGTCCGTGCGGTCACGAACGAGCACGTCGTGGCAGAGCCCGTCCAGGAGGGTACCGGTACCGTCTTCCGCTTTGCCCCCGCACACATTACCTTTACCTTGCCCTACTACTGGACTGTCATCCCGGAAAGCGAGCTGGCCGCGTACAAAGCTAAATTGCGGGAACTTTTCCCGCAGCGCCCCGTTCCCAATTACGTACTCGCGGTTCAGCGCAAGGCATTGTTCACATTCGCTCTCCCCTATGTCCTGTTTGAAGTTGAGCAACGGTCCATGCCCACGCGCGAAGAAATTGAGCAAGAACGAGCTGTATTTGCCGATAGCGTCCGCAAAGCTTACCTTGACCTCCACCGCCAAGGCATGTTTGGCGAAGTGAAACCGATGGACGCCCAGTACGATCCGCAACGCAATGTCATTATCGGCTATTGGGAGATGGTCCGCGCTGGTGACAAGCGGCGCATTGCCGCGTTGGCGGCGATCTTCCCGTGCCGCTACGGCTTTTTACGTTTACATATATTTCTCCCCGCAGATCGCCAAGCTGAGTTGTTGCCCGTGATTGACGAACTCATCAGCTCGGTAACGTTTGACGAGGGGTATGGGTACGACCCAAAGCTCCTGCGCAAACGACGCCAGGCCCTATCCCCACGTACAGCGTTGCTCATCCTTGCCGTGCTGGCCATAGTATGGCTGGCCCTACGCTTGCTTGTCCGCCGCGCTACGCGCCCAAATGACTTCATGCTGCCGCGCTGACGTGTGAAGGAAGCCCGCTCGAGCAACATCCATCATGTCACGCGCAGCCGCGCCCACACGCGCTCGGCAGCGCGAGTACATGCTGTCGTGATCGACCTCATATCCCACCCTGGCCAGCTCCCGTCGGCATACCGTACTACCCCGCCTGAGATGGTCACTGTCTCTTATACACATCT
>JAOACZ010000071.1 GCA_026417575.1 bacterium
GGGGTCAGGTATAATGAAAAGCGTATCGGGTAAGAGTGAGTCCAACGGGGGACGACTAACGCGGCACGCATAACTCCACAACGGCTCCACGTGAGCCAAGGAGGCTGCGCTATGTGGTACGCAGGAATCGACCAACACAAACACTACTCGCAGGGGTTGGCAGAGTGGGGTCAGGTATAATGAAAAGCGTAGCGCGTGAGCGTGTGTCCCTCAGGTGACGGCGCACGCGGCACGCATCAGTCAACAACGGCTCCATGTGAGCCTCGGAGGCTGCGCTCCGCCGCTTCTGTGGCGTAATCAGCAGAGAGAAGGCACCTGCCCGAAAAAGACCACAAAACCAATCATTACCAGCCACACTGTGACGCACGTCGTTGATTGCCAACAACTTACGATGACACGTAACTCCCTGCCGCGCAACGAATTAGATAAACACGCAAGTCATTGCGCCGCAAGTACTTGCAATGCAGTGCGGCTGAGTGATCATTCTGGGTCCAGATTCAACGGCCGCTGGAATGTGGCGACGGGCCTCGCGTCGCATGGCAGCCACGGCTCCGCCGTGGCCTGCGCACGCCTCCACGCCGATGATCTGCGCATCCTGTTTCGCGCCACACACAGCCGCCGAGCCGGCAGCCCTCCAAAAAAAAGGGCTTCCCGCGAACATCAGTCGCCGAGGCCGGCGACCCTCCAAATCGTAGTTCGTAAATCCCAACTCCTACTCCCCAAACCTCGCTCGCTCCTCCGCCACCTCGCCCGCTTCCGTCCGCAACTCCCGCCGCCGCTTCCGCCACGCAAATTCCTCGCTCGCCCAATCACCTTCTGCCCCGCCGCGCGTGTACTTGTACTCCACCGCCTTCACCTCCGGCCCAAACACCGCCTCGTATGTCCACACATTGTCTCCCGCACTCTCATCCCCATGCGTCCCATCGTCGTGCATGCACACTTTGTTCGGCACCCAATCGCCCAACGCCGGACCGTCCCCTACGATCCACACCGCATTCGTCGTCTCCGTCGCCCGCGCGTCGCACACAAACCGCACGCGTACCTCATGCTCGCGCTCCGCTGTGCATTCCAGCTCCATCACACCCTCATCATTCGCCACCACAAACACCTGATGACTCGCGGCGTCCATCGGCTCCGCCGGCACTTTCCCGATGTCTGGCGCGCAGCGGTACCGAAACACAAATGCATGCGCCGGCACCGTCACCTCGCAGCTCCACGTATAGTTCGTCACCCCCTGCGCGCTCACCAGCTCCACCGGCGCCTGCAACTCCACCGCGCTTGAGCGAAAATCAAACCACACGCCCGGACGCGCCGCGTTCCGCCACGCCCGCGTGTCACACCTCACCTTCAGCCGCGTGTCCCGCTCCCGCTCCACCGCCCGAAAACGCTTCCGCCACCGCAACACGTCCGCCAGCGTCGTCACGTCGCTCATCCGCGCCGGCACGCTCACCCCAAACCGCCCCAAAATCCTGTACAACCGCTCATACTGATCCGGCGCAAACTCCTCGTTCCGCTCGTGCCAGAGCAAATCACTAAACAAATCCAGTTCCTCCAAGCGCGTAAACGTCGCGTTACAAAACGCATGCCAGTGGCAGGCAAAATCAAATATCCCAATCTCAAACCCATCCAGCATCGTGTCCAGCGCCCGCCGCGTCGCGCTCTCCTTCTCACGCCACAAACCCTTGTCCGCCAGCCGCCAGTACAAATACGCCTGCTCGTGCCAATACTTGTACCACGGCCGCTCCAGCGGCAGCGCAAAAAACTTCTCCATGATGCGCGCCACCTTCTCCACGTCCCCTTCCATGTTCGCCAAGTCCGCCTCATGTTTCAGCAGACATTGCCGTGGATCAAGCGACTTCGGCGCCACCGCCGCCGCCCAGCTCCACAGCTCCGCACACCGCCACGGGTTCCCCGCCCGCTTCTCCAGCCCGCCCAGGCTCATCAACAAGCGGTAAAACTCTTCCGGGCAATACCCTACCCCACGCCCCGCTTCGTTCGACGCCACTATCCGCAACGCCTCCCGCCCATACCGCAGCGCCCGCTCCCGATGCGCCGCACCTTCGTCTTCCAACTCCGCCGCAAAAAACGCCAAGTGCGCGTTCGCCCAGTACCGCACCCGATAGCCTTGCACCTCTTCCACACACGCCGGCGGCGCCCCGCTCGGCGACAAAATAAATTCATAGATCCGCCCGGCCGCCTCGTGATCATCGCGCACCTCCGCTTCCAGCGCGCGGTTAACCAGTGCCTCCCACTGCCCCGTCTGATACAAACACCGATCCAGCGCATACACCGGGTTCGTATGCGCCACCCACTCATCCACTATGGCCGCCGGCCGCTCCCCCAGCGCCGCCGCGTCCGCCACCAGTTTCTGCCACCCGCCCGTCGTGAACCACTTCGGAAACAGCACCGCCAGTTTGTGCCGCTCCGCCAGCAGCCGCGACACCGCCGCCTGATTGCTCTGCGTCACGGGATTCGCCAGCACAACCTGCCCCAGCTCCTCATAATACCGTATGATCTGCTCGTCCGTCGCCGATTTCCAGTAGCACAGCGCCGCATCCAAATAAGCTGGCGCATCCTCCACTGGCAGCGCGTCGCAAAACGCGCGCAAGCCATCCAGCCACCGGTCAATCGCCTCAACCCGTTTCCCCGCCGCGTACACCGCCCACGCCGCGTGATGATACGCCGCCCAATTATAATCCGGCGCAATCTCGATGCACGCGCGCGCCTCCTCCGCGCAGCGCTGCTTGTCGCCCAAGGCGTTGGCGCGGCACGAACGCACCCAATGCCAGTCCGCTTCCAAGCGCGGATGCGTCGCCAGCCGCCGCCCCGCAGCAAACGCCTGTTCCGCATCCGCCAGCCGCCCTAGCTTCATAAACCCACGCCCAAGCTCATGCAGCGTCTGCGCCACCGCCACCGGCGTCCCCGTGGCCACCTGCTCCGGCACACACCACAACCCCGCCCGCAGCGCATCCACCCCCTCCGCCACCCGGCCCGCCCCCATCAGCAACCTGGCCTTGTCACTCCATTGCCTCAATCCTGGTAAGCTTGGCTCAGGCGCCGCCAGCAACACACACACGCTGGCAACGCTCGATATGACCGTATACGCGGCACTAGTCCCCGCGTATCGCCGGCAGATCATATTGATAACTCCACGAATTGTTCTCCTTTCGATGACGATGCGGATGACTTGCGCATGCCAGGCCGTCTTGTAGTTTACGGCAGCACGAACACAACGTCTGTTTCAGAGTCACCTAGAAAATCAGAATGAGTGCAGGTGGCAGTGTAGGTGGCATAATCCTGATAGGGTAAAAATCTGAACCACCAAGTTATTCCCCAGCCACTGGATGGCGCGGTGACACTGCCTGACCAGTTCGAATGCACACCACGGGGGACGTCCTGCCGTAACAGAGTTCCTGTGGCCGTGTCGTATTCGTCATACAGTCCTGCAGCCGTGTTACAGTATGATAAGATTGGTAACACGAACCCCCAGTTTAATGTCAACCCGTACGTCCCTGGCACAGGAACATAGTATTTTGAGGATAGTGGTCTGGCAACAACTAGTGCGGCGTGGAGCAGTGCCGCCGCCACATACACAGCCGTTCTCAACATTGATTTCATGGGCATTCTCCACTAATGGTTAGCGAGGGTACGGTTCCTGATACAGCACATCAAACAGCTCATTCGATGCTGCCCTCTTGTCAGCCTCCCTAATAGCTGGCGAAGAAAGCATCGCTTCGTAGCGTCGTCTCATTTCGGCCCGGCCCGCTTCGTCCAGTGCCATTATGCGCGCGCGCACTTGTTGGGCGTTGACCTCCTGCTCACGGTGCGCATGCTGCATAAATTCGGCTAATGCGGGATTTAGATGCTCCCAGGGTTCACCCTGCGTTCGTGCCTGCCGTGCCCGGATTGTGCGATTCAGCGGCGTATCTCTGCCGTCATCTTTGGCAAGCTTCGCCTGCATATCCAGCGCCGCCTGTGCCCCAGCCTCGTCGCCCGTCGCACGGCACGCGATTTCAAGCAAGCGCAGCAACTCCATGCCTTTGGGCGTAGCTACTGTGAAGCGCTCGGGGGCCAGCTCCTTAATATGGGCGATGACGCTCTCAAAACGCTTGTCGCGCAGCGCCACCATGCACAATAACTGATGCACCGTGTTGCTTTGCCACGGCGTGAGCGGCCGTTCGAACAGCGCCGCAACCACCTCATACGCTGCCGTGTAATTCCTACACCAGTTGCAGATGACGGCTTGCACGGCTTGCTTGACAGCCTCGTCCGTAGGCAAATCTGCCAACATTTCACGCAATGCGTCAGGCGAGACTCCCCCTTTGTCATCGTCGCTTGCCATTTGGTTGAGCGCTTGCTGAAACACTTCATGATTAACAGCGCAGATATCTTCTGAATGGCCACCGCGTTTTTCACCCGGCAGCATCTGTTGTCCTCGCAGTACCGGCTTGTGCGCGGCTGTCTCAGCACCGTTTGTCAATGCGCTGCCCGTCGTTCTTCTGTTGCAGCTACTACATATCATCCATGCGCTGCATACAGCAACGAGTATGGCAACGCCAGCCAATCGCTTCGCTTTCGTGCTCAACATCATCATAATGCGCCTCGACTGCGCCTAGGTATCTTTCACGCACAACCGCCGCCAGACCGCCCAGCCGCTCCCGCGTCTCACCCATTATACCTTTTTTTTTTGCAAGACCCCCCGCATTGCAGGGTGGGTCTGCCTATTCCGCCATTGATGGAGGGTCGCCGGCCCCGGCGACCGCAACTCACCCACGCCTGTCCGCCGCACCCATCTCTCCAAAATCGTAAATCCTAAATCCTAAATCCTAAATCCCTGGAGGGGCGCCGGCCCCGGCGACCTTGTTCGCGCGAAGAAGATGGTCACGGAGGCCCGTGACCCTCCAAGAGTGATAATTTCGCACACCCGAAAGATTTTACGAAGTGCCGACCCCATCCCCTCCGGCATACACCACAACCCCGCCCGCAGCGCATCCACCCCCTCCGCCACCCGGCCAGCGGAAATCAGAGCACACGGCTTTTCACACACATTGCCCACGAACCTTATTGCTATGCCACCACGGGCGCATTGTATGCATGCAACCGCCAGCAGTATTCTCGCGGCCATCAATCGCACACTCAGTCTTTTGGCAGGTCGTATTTTAGCGCCCACGCTAAGCTGTTTGTTCCGCTGATATTTGTTAGCACGCACTGGACTACTTTGTACAAATGCGATCCAAATGACCGTGGCATGCAACGGACCGTCCCGGGCACAGTGCCTTGCGGCGGCACGTCTAAGTAGGTTTCAACTTTCCACACTCGCGGCGTTGCCGAATGAGACTGAATCGGAGTTGATACTTTTTGATCCTGTGTATGTGTGTAATCAGTCATGATGCGTTCCGTGCTATAATCAAACTTGTACCAGACCGATTTCGCGGCCGGTGGGTTCGCGCCACCTGTCAAGATGATCCGCTTGCCCTCTATTCTTCTATCCCACTCACCAGCATAGTTATTGTCTGACCACGATGTGAGTTTGTACGTTGCTTGTGGTGCATTTGCCGATGTCAGGTGTCCCCAGTTGCCTTTCTCGTCCGCTACTCGATACTCATACGTTGCTGGTACTGGTCCGAGATGTACGGCGTGGCCACCGCCCGCCTTGTAGCCCGCGTAGGCATCCATGCCAGTGTTTTCAACCACTTCCGCGGGTGCCGCCACGATAGCGTAACAGCCTTGCTGGAACGACCAACTTTCAAAAGCAACTTTCTTTTTGCCGCTCAGACTCAACGTCAGCAACGCAACGCTTGCGCTCACTTTGATAATCATCGGTAGGCGTTTCATGCATACTCCTCTTTCCTTAAGAGTTATTCTTCCCAGAATGCCTTGCCTTGGGCATGTTTGTTTGCAATCTCACGGTTGGCCTTCGCCATGCGCTGGTAAAACTGCACACATTGTTCCAGCCCATCCGCAAACACCGCACCGGTGAGTGGTGATAACGTGCCCCGTTTGTACTGTTCATACAATCCCTCAATTAGTGCACGTGCCTCGTCATCTCGCCCTAACCAGTAGTAGCATGACGCTTTCTCCAACACCATGTTCTCGAGTGGCTGGCGCGGAAACTCAACCAGCTTATCACGCACCATACATTCAATGCGTTCAATCTGTGCCAGTTGCTCTGGTGGATTCCACTGTAATACATTGAGTAGCGAGAGTTGTATGGACACATAGGTCTGTTTCTCCATCTCCGTTGCGTCTACACTTAAGCTGCTCTCACGAAGCATCGCAACACCGCGTTCATATCCCTCCTTCGTCATGCTGTCAAGCGCAAACCGAGAAAGCTGCAAGGTGCAAAACAACACGGCCCAGCCCGGCGTGCCTCGCGCCCGCACCACCTCATACACTTTCATGATCGCGCGTGTCTCCTCATCCTTATAGTCGCAATTCTTTTGCAGCGGCACAACTACGGCCATAATATCTTTGCTCGACACGCCCGCGAGCATGTTCGACACCGTGTCGAGTGACGCTTCCGGCGTGCGCGCATAGTCCAGGGCGGCCAGCACCTTCTGCTGTTCCTCCAACGACGCAACATACCCTTCCGTCCCATCCGCCGCGGCTCGCGGCGCCGCATCTGCCGCGCGCGCAAGTGTGCCGGCAAACGCCGCCGTCTGTGCGGTCACGTTCGATTCCGACACCTGCCGTTCCACACGCCGTGCACGGTGATCTTCCCGTTTCCCACACCCCGCCGCACACACCACTACAACCGTCAGCACTGCAACCATCACCCACTCGCTTCCGCCACATCGTGCCCGCCTGTCATTCATACAAACTCCTCATAACATCTTCCCGCGCGGCGCCGCCAGACCGCCCAGCCGCTCCCGCGTCTCACCCATTATACCTTTTTTTTTTTTGCAAGACCCCCCGCATTGCAGGGTGGGTCTGCCTATTCCGCCATTGATGGAGGGGCGCCAGCCCCGGTGCCCGCAACTCACCCACACCCACCCGCCGCACCCATCTCTCCAAAATCGTAAATCCTAAATCTTAAATCCTAAATCCCTGGAGGGGCGCCGGCCCCGGTGACCGCACACCCGCGTGACAACCGGCCGCCAACTCCAACCCCCCCAAAAAACGTAAATCCCAATTCTCACCATGGCCCGCCGCCCGGCTACTCTTCTTCTCGAATCAGCGTTCGCCAACATCGTTAAGTTACAATTCTAGGCCTGACCCCGTTCGCTCCCCAAGTTTACGCTCACTGTTTCTTATCCCATGGGTTAACTAGCTTGAAATCCTTCAGCTCTGGATACTTCTCAGGAGGGTAGAGATGACTCAAGCTTAGCATGTGACTCTTTATGAAGTAGTCTGGCCCAAGTTCAAGTTCCAACCGGTTCATCGGATCCTTGATGCTGTCGAAGCGCGCATACATCTCATTCACCACCGCGCGCGCCTCCTCGAGCCGCCCGAGCTCCAATAACGTAATCGCGCGCTGCAGTGGCATCATCTCCAGTGGCTGCTCGGGAAACTCAATCACCCCCTGCCGCGCCAACTCCTCCACATAGTCTATGTAGCCAAGCCGTTCCGGCGGATCTAGCGTCAGGCATAACACCACCGCAATGTTCGCAAAGGTGTGCTGCGATGCCTTGTCCGGCGCGTCCGCCGGCGTCAACCGCCGCGCAATCTCCCTCACCCGCTCATACGCTGCCTGCATCGCCGCATCCTCACCGTGATGATACCGATAGTAATCATGCAACACGGAAATGGCCATCAACCGCGTCCACGGCGGCCTGCCGCGCCGCAACACTTCCTCGTACATGAGCATTATGTTCTCCCCGCGCGGCACGCGCTGCTCTCGCGGATACGCCGTCTGCACCAGCACCCGCGTCAATTCCTCCGTATCCAGCGACGCCAGCCGATTTGACACATCTGCCAGCGTCAGCACCTTCTCCGCGCCCAGTATCTCCGCCACGGCTGTCTCCACTTCCGCGCGCCGCGCGAACTCCTCCACCCCTTCTCTCGCCCTGCCCGCCTCTGCCGCGCGCGCCTCCAGCCCGCGCGCAAACGTCTCTACCTCCGCAACCACATTTGACGCCGGCGCCTCATCCACTGACGCCTGTTCCCTCTTCCCACACCCCGCCGCACACACCACTACAACCGTCAGCACTGCACCCATCACCCCCTCGC
>JAOACZ010000142.1 GCA_026417575.1 bacterium
CCCCTTTTATGGAGGGGCACCGGCCTCGGTGCCCCCAATCCCTCGCGCTCACACCGCCCAATCCCCCCCCCCTCCACCATCTTCCCTTTTCCCTGCAGGGCCACCAGCCCCGGTGCCCGGTCCGCTCGCGCACTCACCCTCCCGTCTGTCGCATCCGCATCTATCATTGTGGGTCGCTAGTGCGGGCAACCCATCCCCATGTGCCCGAACGACACGAACGCCTGCATCCCTCCGACAAATGACTTCAAACGACAAAAAGTGTCGTTCGCAAACGACCAAAAATGTAGACAAGAAAAATGCGGTTCAGGAAGAATGAAAATGGTGGGACGCGCGCATGATCCCACTACGCGGACCTCGCGCGCGGCTCGCTTCACTCGCAGAGCACTTCACGCAAGCTAACCACCTCTGTCAGCGAGACCGGTAGCGCCTACGTCAATTCTTCGTACACGTGGCGCGACACCCGTACAAACTGCACTGCTCCAATCTGCTGCCTGAGACGGCCTCCACCATGACGTGCAGCGCGACGCGTTCTCTTTGCATGCTACCGGAAGCGCGCAGTTCTCTGTGCACAATCGTCAGCGAAAGAAACACTGGAATGCACCCGCAAGAGTTGTGCAATGGCACGCATGATTTGGCCATGTATCTGGGCACGCTCGCATAGCAGCGTTTGCGTGCCCGTGTGCAGATCAACACTGTGAAATTGAACGCGGACCTCAGCGCTTTTTCGCAGCTCTCATCTCTGAACGAGCTGCTCGAAAACCTGCAAGTATCCCCGCGCGCTTTTTTCCCAACTGAAGTCCGTTTGCATCGCTGCGCGCCGCATCCGCCGCCATGTCGCTCGGTCTTCATATAGCGCTAAGGCAAACTGTATTTTTTCGAGCAGCGCACGCGTCGTTGGCTCATCAATGACAAACCCCGTCGCTGTTCCCAGCCGCAGTGTCTCGTCATTCGCATCAACTACCGTATCTGCCAGGCCGCCCGTCCTGTGCACGACGGGTAATGTGCCGTACCTCATGCTATACATCTGATTCAACCCACATGGCTCAAAGCGCGAAGGCATCAAAAAAATATCCGCACCAGCTTCGATCAGATGCGCCAATCGTTCATCAAAGCCGATCCGTACCGCTACGTTGCCTGGGTGACGGGCCGCACACCCCCGCAATGCCTCTTCCATCCATTGCTCGCCGCTACCGAGCATCACGACCCGTGCACCGGCCCTCACGATCTCATCCATGATCGCGATAATCAAGTCAATCCCTTTCTGCTCCGTGAGCCGCGCCACCACGCCGCATAACGGCAACCCCGGCCGCGTATGCAACCCCATCGCTTTCAACAACACCTGCTTGCAGCGCGCCTTACCCGTGGCATTCACCGCCGTGTAATGCGCTGGCAAATACACATCCGTAGCCGGGTCCCACACCTCCGTGTCAATCCCGTTCAGAATCCCTTTCAACTCGTGCTGCCGTGCTCGCAAGATACCATCGAATCCGAAACCAAGCGCGGGTGTCTGGATCTCTTTCGCGTAGGTCGGTGACACCGTGGTCAAATAGTGCGCCTGCATGAGCGCACACTTCATGCAGTTGATCGCGCCGAAATGTTCCACCCAATCCTGATGATAAAAATGCCCCGGCAAGTTTAACACCCAATACTGCGACGGATCAAACACACCTTGGTAACCCAAATTGTGAATTGTGAACACTTGTTTGATGGCGCCGTATCGTCTGTCTAATTCACCCCGCGCGGCACAATAAGCTGGCAACAGCGCTGTATGCCAGTCATGAAAATGTAAAATGTCCGGAAACCATTCATCCACAGCAAAATGCTCTACCACCGCTTGCTGAAACACCGCAAAGCGTAGCAGATTATCTTCATACCCTCGATTGCCTTCGCCATACACCCCTCCCCGCCCAAATAATTCATCATACCGCATCAAATACACATCCACGCCCGCCGAGGTCACATGGTGAAATAAGCCCACATGAAACACGCGCCCCGCCGCACGCACTGTGACGAAGTGCTTTGTGTCCCAGGCTAAATGCAGATTTGACGCAACCTGAGCGTAGTACGGTACATACACACGCACTGCGTGCCCCGCGGCTGCAAATTGCGGTGGTAGGCTCGCCGCCACGTCAGCTAACCCGCCCACCTTGACAAACAATGCATGCTCAGCTGTAACGAAAGCGATTTTCATCTGCGAGTGACGCACGGGCTGGCCGCATTCTACCAAACGCGCTCCCACGTGTCAATGACAGTTCTACCTCTCTCACCCTTGCCTCCTCACCTTGGCCTCCTACTGACCACCGTGCCCACAGGTTCCCGCACCACCGCATTGCAGACGGTAGTGTGTTACCAACACTTTCATAAGCGCAGGTGCCCCCACCTTCACGGCCGCTGGGCGTAGACGCGCAATACTGGCTGCGTGTGGCCCTTTTGATCAACCACATCTGCACGCCAAGTAGTCCCCGGCGCCGGCCTTGAAAAGTATCTCCAGCAACTCCTGTCCGTTGCACCGTGCGTCACGTGTGCTTGGACGACTAGGGCTCTGTCAGCCACCCAGAGTTTTTTTCAATCGCTATTTTCTGTCGTCTGCAATCAACACCGCGCAACAATTGTCCCCATCCAATGTCAAACCGGTCACGTGTAGCCTTTAAAGATCGAGTCTCAAGTATCTCCAGGAGATTTCCTTGCCCGTCGCAGGTCAAAATGTTATCATCTCCGCGCCCGGCGGACAACGAGGACAGTGCTGCGTCTCAGCGACCGCCTGCTATCACCAAATGAACTCGCTTGACGTACGACCTCCCCGCGTGCGCTTCGACCGCCACGAGCTCGCGGGCAGCTTTGGCGACATCGGCACGGATGTGCCGTTGATCGTTGGTATGATCCTCGCCGCAGGCCTACACAGCGCCAGTGTATTTATTGTCTTTGGTGCGCTGCAAATCATCATGGGGATTGTCTACGGCTTGCCCATGCCAATGCAGCCGCTCAAAGCCATGGCGGTACTCGTGATTTCCCGTCAACTGCCCGCTGATGTACTCCTAGGCGGCGGCCTCAGCATTGGCGCCGTGATGCTCGCACTCACGCTTACGGGCGGCTTGACGTGGTTAAGCCGCGTGATACCGGTGTGCGTCGTCCGCGGTATCCAGCTTGGGCTGGGGCTCGCGCTTGCCCAGCTGGCGTTGACAAATTACATTCCTGCGGCAGGCGCAGCCGGTTACGTCCTCGGCGCCTGCGGCGTGTTCCTGATGATCATGCTGTGGGGCAATCGGCGTGTGCCGCCCGGCTTGCTGCTCATCGCGCTGGGTGTGATCTACGCAGTGGTGGCCGGCCTTGATGTGCGTGCCATTCACCACGGGATTGGCATCCGACTGCCCGCCGTGCACGTGCCAAGCTGGTCTGATATCTGGACAGGTTTTCTGATGCTGGCGCTGCCACAATTGCCGCTCTCCATTTCAAACTCCGTCATCGCCACCCACCAGACAATCAAGGATCTCTTCCCTACGCGACAGGTGAGCCCGCGCATGATTGGCCTCACCTTTTCCCTGGCCAACCTGGCCGCTCCCTGGCTGGGCGGCATTCCTGTTTGCCACGGCTGCGGCGGGTTGGCTGGCCATTATGCCTTTGGCGCGCGCACCGGCGGTTCCGTGATTATCTACGGCATGGCGTATGTGCTGCTGGGATTGTTGTTCAGCGGCCCCTTGCACGAAGTGCTCAAAGTATTCCCGCAGCCGATTCTTGGCGTTGTGCTGTTGTTTGAGTCGCTGGCACTAATGCGTTTGATTGCAGACCAGGCTCACTCGCCGCGCGCTTTGTCCATCGCACTCTTGGTGGGTGTGGTGGCGTGTGCCGTACCGCACGGGTTCATTGTTGGCATGGCGCTGGGGGTGCTGATTTTCTATGGGGTCAAGCGCTTTGGCTGCGCATAAACGACGCGGGCGGCAGTGCTGCCGCCCGCGCGTGCTGTGAATCGGCTCCGTAAGACATGCGAGTGTTATTCGCCGTTCACAATCCATTTGACTTTGTTCATGCCTGGCAGTGCGAGTTTTTCGGGCAGGCGATCAACCACAATTGTGCCTTCGGACAGCCCGCCTCTCACGCTTAACGCGCCCAGCGTATGCTGCACCGGCACGCCCGGCCATGTTGGCTGCTGCAGCGGATTGAGTGCCGGGTCATGGCCGCAAACAATCGTCACATTGGTGCCGGCCCCCGACGTGTCAGCCATCGCAAACACCATCATCTTGCCGATGCTCACGCCAGATCCCTGCTTCGTCTCGCCCGTCAGGTACAGGCTGTAATCACTGAGCACGCCGCCGCGGCGCTTCGAGCCCTTCGCCACGAGCGTGCCAATCGAACTGGCTTGCAGCCACCGCCGGCCGAGCGGGCTGCCAATGTCGCCGCCACTCACTGCGAGGGTTTTCAGGGCCCCGCGTGTCGCCACCTGGCCGCCAGGCGTCTGCGTGCCAATCAAAACATTGGCGCGCAGCCCGCCGCCTTTGATCTGCACCGCGCTCTTGCCCGCCGCGCTCGCAAAGCGCACAAAGTTCAGGCGCGTTAAGCATGGCTGGCCCAACGAGCCGTTGCGCAGCCGCAACTTCTTCACCGCGCCGTCAGCCTCAAAACGATCGAGCGAGCCGGCAACTTGCACACTGCCGAAGCCACCGTCGGTAAACACGCCGCAGATACGCGCACTGCGGTCCGTGCCTTTCTGCACCGCCTTTACTTTCACGCTCAGCTTATCCTTGGGCGCGCCGCCGCTGATGAACAACGTGCGGCCCTGCGCGCGAATCTGACCACCGCCGGCCGGCTTGTACGAAATACTGATCAGATCACCGTCCAGGTCGTAATTGGTCACCCCTTGGCCCAGCTGCAAATCCGGCACCACCAGCACACTCGCCGCGTACACTGGCTCCTCGTCCGCGACCTTCAGATACAGTGTGTTAGTGCCCTGGCCAATGCCAGCAGGCAATGCGCCACCATAGAACGGCACCACATTCCAATCTTCGCTGCACGTCCCAGTGGCGATAGTGACACTACCACTGGCGGTCATCACCAGGATGCTGTACACCGACGCTTGCGTGCTGACAAATTCGACCATGCCGGTTTGGGTCGCCCCAATCAGGTGCGGCCAGACGCACAACACCCGCGTGCTGGGTTCGGCCGCCGCACGCACAATAATGCGGATTTGGGCCATGGCACTGCCGTTGGCGGTGTGCGCCGTCACGCGAATGACATTCGTGCCCAGCGCCAGCCAAGCCGGGAAGGCGAACTGTGTGTGATTCTGCAGCACGCCCGACGCACCCGTCAGCAGATTGCTCCAGTGTAACACCTCGGGCACCAGACTCACCAGGCCCGTCACATTCGTGCTGTGCGCGCCGCCCATCACGCTATAATCATTCCCGTTGTTGGGCGCCGTGATGGTAATCGTCAGGGCATGATCAAGCTGCGTGATGACGATCGTATCCGAAACGATCACACCATACGCATTGCTGCCATAGACGTGCAACGTGTTGGCGCCCGGGTGCAGCGGCACGGGCGGCGTGAGCCACGCCGGCGCCGCGGCAAAGGTGGCTACGCTGCCGTTGGCAGCATTGGACACCCACATGCCGCCAACCACATTCGGATTGTTGGTGCCGGCCACGCTCACCGCTTCCACATTGCTGTAAACGCTGTGCGGCGTCGTGGTGATGGCAAGGAACGGTGCGCCCGTGCCCGGCGCGCCGCGCACAACCGTCGCCACGTCAATGTCAATTACTCCAAGCACATTCGAACCACGCACGTAGAACGTGTTGCTGCCGACGCGCAGCGGCAGGCTGGGCGCTGTCCACACTGGCGTCGCCGGGAATGTGGCTTCCGCGCTTACGTGCACATTGATGATGTGCATGCTGCCGGTAACGCTGATGTTGTTCGTACCGGCGATGGCATACGACGCCACGTCAAATGGCACAAACGGCACGGCGTTGGTGATGACCACATCCGGTATGATTGAGCAGGGGCCGAAGTGCACAAAGGCGATGGCATCGCTTGCTACCACTCCCAGCGTGTTGGTGCCATACACGGCAATAATATTCAAGCCGGGCACCAGCGGCAGTGGCGGCGCCGTCCAGGAGGGCGCAGCTGGGAAGAATGCTGCCGCGCCGTTGGCCAGATTCGACACCTGCATGGTTCCGACCACATGACTGTTGTTGGTGCCCGCCACGGCAAACGTCATGACTTCGTACGGCACCTGCTGGACCGTATTCGTGATGTCAACGAACGGCAACCCCGTGCCCGCGGCTTTGCGCACGATCACCAGCTCATCGCGCACTTCCACGCCAAAAGCATTCGTGCCGGTGACGATGATCACGTTCGTGCCCACGCTCAGCGGCATGCACGGCGCCTGCCACGCCACGCTGGCCGGGAACGGTATGACAATGCCGATGGCGCTGTTCGACACCCATTGGTCACCGACCACATTCGGATTATTCGTGCCGGCCACACAGTACAGGGTCGTCTCATACGGCACCGCGGCGGGCTCGTTGGTGATGTCGAGGAACGGCGCGCCCGTGCCAGCCGGCCCGCGCTCCACAACAATCGTATCGGTGGCTTGTTCGCCAAAGATGTTCGTGCCATACACCCACAACGTGTTCGGTCCAACTGCCAAAGAGACGCTCGGCGCCGTCCACGCCGGCCCGCCAGCAAAGTGATAAATTTCAAACGTCGCCGCGTTGGCTGTGCGCATGCCGTGCACCACGTTCGGATTGTTTGTGCCGGCCAGCGTGTAGCTGGTCACATCATACGACACCCACGCCTGCGGGTTGGTGATGAATACGAGTGGCACGCCCGTCCCCGGGCCGCCGCGCTGGATACCTGTGAAGTCACTGGCCAGTGAGCCGTGCGCATTCGTGCCGTACACATAAATTGCGTTAATACCCACGGCCAGATTCGGTATCGTCAGCGTCCACGGCGTCGTCGCCGGAAATTCGCCGCCTGCACCGGTGGCAGTGTTCGTCCACCACATGCCGCCTACCACGTTGTAATTCGTCCCGCCAATCTCCGCACTCGTTACGTCATAGGTGACAAACGTCAGCAGTTGATTGGTAATGTCAACAAACGGCGGGTTGGTGTCCTCTGCCAGCCGCACAATGTTGATGTGGTCGAACACCGTCACGCCCAGTGCGTTGCTCCCGTTCACGTGGACGTGGTTGACACCCACCGTCAGCGGCGTGATAAGCGCCTCATAGGCGAGCCCGTCAAGGCTGCGCACCACCGGCCCGCCCGCATTGACCGTGGCATTTTCCCACCACACGTCCACCACATGCATATTGTTGGTGCCGCCAATTGTCACCGCGACCACGGCGTTCGACACAATGATCGGGCCATCGTTGGTGATGATGATGAATGGCATACCCGTGCCCACGCCGCCGCGCGTCACAACCACGCTGTCACTGGCCTGCACGCCGAAGGCATTCGTGCCGTACACGTGCAGCGTGTTCGCACCCACCGCCAGCGCGATCAGCGGCGTCGTCCATGCCGCGCTCGCTGCAAAGCTCACTGCCGCGCCGCCCGCGGTTTGGTTCGTCACCCACATCCCGCCCACCACATTGGCGTTGTTCGTCCCGCTCACCGCCACAGCCGCACTATCAAACGTCACAGTGAACGGCGTCGTGGTGATGTCCACAAACGGCGCCCCAGTGCCCGCTGCCCCGCGCGTAATCACCACGCTGTCGGACACCACCACACCAAACGCGTTGCTGCCATACACCGTAATCGGATTCGCACCCACGCTCAGCGCCAACGCCGGCGTGGTCCATTCATCCGCGGCCGCAAACACCTCCACGTCCCCATTTGCGCTGTTCGACACCCACTGCCCGCCAACCACGTTGAGATTGTTGGTGCCAGCCACCGCATAGCTCGTCACGTCGTAACTTACCCACACCGGCGCGTTGGTCACATCGACAAATGGTGTGCCCGTGCCCGCCGGCCCGCGCGTGATCACCACGCTGTCAGATACCACCACGCCGTAGGCATTGCTGCCGTACACCACCAGCGTATTCGCACCGATCGCAAGGCCGATGGCTGGCGCCGTCCAGCTCGCGCCCGCCGCAAACGCCAGCCGCACCCCGCCCACCGTCGCGTTGCTCACAAACATCGTTCCCACGACATTGGCGTTGTTCGTCCCCGCCACGGCAAAGCTTGTCTCATCGTATGTCACCCACGTCGGCGGGTTGGTGATGTCTACGAACGGCACGCCTGTCCCAGCCGGCCCGCGCGTGATCACCACGCTGTCACTACTCTGCGCGCCAAACTTGTTCGTGCCATACACGACCAGCGTGTTCGCGCCAACCTCCAGCGGCAGCGCGGGCGCCACGTAGCTAGTACTCGCCGGGAAGACCAGCGCCGCGCCCCCTGCCGTGGCGTTCGACGCCCACTGCCCACCGACAACATTCAGGTTGTTCGTGCCAGCCGGCGCAAAGCTTGTCACGTCAAACGTGACCGCCAGCGCCGCGTTGGTGATATCCGTGAACGGCGTGCCCGTGCCCGGCCCGCCTTGGTTGATCGGCACGCTGTCAAACGCCACCGAGCCGTACTCATTCGTCCCGTACACACGAATGACATTCACGCCAATCGCCAGATTGCTTAGCGTCAGTGTCCACGGTGTCATGGCCGCAAACGTGCCGCCCACGCCCGTCGTCTCGTTCGACCACCACATCGTGCCCACCACGTTGTAATTCGTGCCGCCAATCATCGTGCTCGGCGTGCCAAACGGAATCAACAGGTGCGGCGCGTTGGTGATGTCCACAAACGGCGGATTGCTGCCCTCGTCCAGCCGGGTGATAACATACATGTCAAACACCACCGTGCCGGCCAGATTTGATCCATATGCCCGCAGGGTGTTCGCGCCCACCGCTAGCCCGCCAAACGTGCCCGTCCACGCGTTGCTCGCGCTGTTGCGTGCCAGCGGTCCACTCACGCCGGTCGTCATATTCGACCACCACATCCCGCCGATCACGTGGATATTGTTGGTGCCGCCCAAGACCACGCTGGTCACGGGATTCGAGACCACGGTGGGCGCCGTATTGGTGATGTCAACGAAGGGCACGCCGCTGCCAATTGGCCCACGCGTTATCACCACCGTGTCCTGCGCCAGCACCCCCAGCGCGTTGGTGCCGTACACGACCAGCGTGTTCGCCCCAACGGCCAGCGTTACGGCCGGCGTAATCCACGCGGGCGCAGCCGGAAACGCCAACGCCGCGCCCCCCACCGTCGCGTTCGACACCCACATCCCGCCCACCACATGCTGGTTGTTCGTGCCGCCCACCGCTCGGCTGCTAATGTCATAGCTCACCGCATGCGCCGCGTTGGTGATGTCCACCAACGGCGCGCCTGTGCCCACACCCCCGCGCGTGATCACCACGCTGTCCCACACCAGATAGCCCGCGCTGTTCGTCCCACGCACCACCAACGTGTTCGCACCCGTCACCAACCCGATCGCTGGCGCCACCCAGGGCGAACTAGCCCCAAATGCCAGCGCTGCTCCCCCCGCCGTCGCGTTCGATACCGACATCCCACCCACCACGTTCACGTTCGTGCCGCCGATCACGTAGCTCGTGACGTCGAAGGTCACCGTCACGGGCGCATTCGTAATGTCAACCATCACCGGCTGTGCGAGCACGACAACCGGCAGCGTATTTGTGTCCGGCGTCGGATCGTGCTGGTCAACCTGCGTCTGCCGGGCGATGTTGGTCACCGCTTGCGTCGTCGCAACCTGCGCGACAATCGTCAGCGTCGCGCTCGCGCCCGCGGCCAGCGTGCCAACGTTCCATATCCCGCTGCCGGGCGCATAACTCCCACCACTGTGCGAAAGATACACCAGTCCGGCTGGCAGCGCGTCATGCACCGTCACGCCTGTGGCCTGCCACGGCCCGCGATTCGTCACCGTAATGCTGAACACCACTGTCCCACCCAGCGGCGGTGCCGCCGTGCTGGCACTCTTGCTGATGCCCAAGTCCGCTTGCTGCACGGGCGTTTCGTTGTGGAACAAAAATACCCCACCGCCCGTCATACTTACCGTCACCCGGTTCAGCAACGGCGCCGTCGTCAGCGGAAATGGGTTGGTCACCACAACGCGATATGTGATGCGCAGCTCCGCTCCAATCGCTAACGTGCCAAATCCCTTTCCACCTTCATCTAGCGGAAATGGCGTCGCGCCTGAATCCGCCATGGCCGCATCGTTGCTGCGTGTGCTGCCGGCCACATACGTCACGTTCGATGGCAGCGCGTCTTGCACCCACACATTCAGCATCGGTGACATCCCTTCGTTGCGAATCAGGATCGTGTACAAGAGTTCTTCACCCGGATCAATGCGCCCGTCATGGTCAAATTCATTAGTCGGCGTCGCGCTCTTGACACCGCTGTAGTTCGGTATCGGCAGTATCGCTGTGCCAATGTCCAAGTACGGATTGCCTGAGCCGGCAATGCCGGCGTCCTGTCCCCACATTGCCACGATGGTCACGTTGTTGGTCGTGTACACACGCACCCCGGTTTGGTCATTGTCACCACTCGGGTCATAAATGCGCCGCGACTGAAACGCCGTTACGGCAATGTTCGTGTCGTATTTGCGCCCCAATCCGTCCGTGAACGGCCCCGTCTGCGGGTTGCCGTCATAATCCACAAACAACACAGCGGTCGTGAACGCCATCACCCACACTGGGCTGCCATTCACGGTCAGCGTTGATGAACCCGGGCCCCAGCCATTCAGTGCTTCCGGCGTCAGCAGCTCGCCCGGCACCAGCGACGAGCCCCAATCGTACGACGCGCCATCCGCATCGCTGTCCACCACCAAAACCGCGCTGAACGCCGCGCCATTGGTGCTCACAAACCGCGCCCCCGTGTCACCCGGCATGATGTATTCGAAATTGCCCCCCGCCGGCACGTTCACAACTGATTGCGTCCCGACTGCCGTCACCTGCACCGCCACTGGCGCCGCCTGTTGATTGTACAACCACACGGATACCGGCACGCCCGTCCGCGTCTGGCCCACCGGCGTGAAATAGCTGCTGCTCCAAAACTCCCGTGAGTACAACGCATACCAGCGCATCTCGTAATTCACCCCAATGTCGCCCGTGATCATTCCCACCTGCACCGGCTTGCTTGTCCGCACACGCGCCCCTCGGAGCACACCGCCGTTGACATGATGCGCCTGCCCCTCGTGCAACGTCACACTCGTCTCAAACGTCCCGTTCGCGTCCGCGTCAATCTGCACTAGCGTGTTGTCGTGCGCCGCCATGACGTGTAGCGATGCGTACTCAAAGTGCCCGCCTGTGCCCACGTTCGTTCCTACCGGCGCAAAAAAGTTTGTCCCAAATTTCGTTGTATCATACACTTCGAGACCGTCCGCCAGCACTGGCCCCGGATCAAGTGCCCAGCTCGAATACGTCACCGCCACCGGCCGTGAGACCCCTATTTTGTCCCCGCCATCATAGCGAATCACCGCTGGGTTCGTCACCAGCACGTTCACCACACTGGACAACGCCACAATCCCCCCTGCGTTGATCACATCGTTACTGAACCCCGGTGGAATGCCATTCGACACATTGTTGTCGCCAAACACCAGCGTGGTCGCCTGCGCCGGGTGCGCGATATCCAGTTCATACCCGTCTTCCCAGTGGTCGTAATACACAAGCGTATTGCTGGAATTCGCCACGATCGAGATGATATTGTTTTGGTTCGTCGCCTGAATGTGGCCTAACGCCGCGCATGCCGCGTACACATGCGCCTCCTTCAGCGGTACGTAATACGTCTGCACTGGGAGTGGGTTCGCGCGCGCTAGCGCACTTGCCAGCACACCCAGCCCCACCGCGAACAGCGTCGTGCCTTTCACTCTGCCGAGTGTCAATTCTGTTCTGTTCGTTCGCATGTCTTACTCCTCAACCATGTGTACCGATTCACATTTACGAAAGCTGCAAACATATTTCGTGCCAGTCCGTTTGCGCGCGGTTTCAGACCGAAATAACGCGGCTTTGTTGACCCCCCACCTGTCGCGTGCCACACTTCCGTGGCAACACATGTGTGGCGCGCCGCTACATCCGCCACGCATACCACCCCCGCCCATCGCCCGCCAGCTGTGATGAGCGCAGCCCCATCAAGGCGTGCAGCAGCGCGATGGACGCGCAATCTCCAGATGGTGTCGCCTGCAATCACCACATTGTGTCGATTGACCAAACAGCTGCGTAGGAATTGCACCCGTGGCGCACGGCATCACTATGGGTTATCAGGTGTGTGATGGCACCGCAGTTCCAGCTTGTGTGTGATGACGCCTGAAGGTTTAGTGCCCCGCGCGCATGGCTGCGAGTTTGCGGTACAACGTTGTGCGGTCAATGCCAAGCAACCGCGCCGCTTTCGCTTTGTTGCCGTCTACTTGTTGCAACACCGCGAGGATACGCGCTCGTTCGTCCGCTGCTCCAACGTCTGCGCCTGTGGTCATCTGCCCGCCGCCGCTCGACATGACAAAATCCGCCGGCAGATCCCCTGCCGTGATCGTCCCGCCCTTGCAAACTATCACTGCGTGTTCGATCACGTGCTGCAGTTGGCGCACATTGCCCGGCCACGCATGCGTGAGAAACAGTTGATTCACCTCCGGCGACAGGCACGCCATGGGCTTGCCATACTGCCGGCTATAGTGCTGCAAGAAATGTGCGGCCAGCAAAGGAATATCCTCGCGCCGTTCACGCAACGGTGGCAAGTGAATCTCAAACACCTTCAGCCGAAAATACAAATCCTCGCGAAACTCGCCTCGCCGCACCTTCTCCTCCAACACCGCGTTCGTCGCCGCCACAATTCGTACATCTACCTTGATCGGTGCCGTGTCGCCCACTCGTTCGACCACCTTGTCCTGCACCACCCGCAACAACCGTGCCTGCGCCGCCAGCGGCATCGCACCAATTTCATCCAAAAAAAGCGTCCCCCCGTCTGCCAAGGCAAACCGCCCCTTCTTGTCGGCAATGGCTCCAGTAAACGCCCCTTTCACGTGCCCAAACAACTCGCTTTCCACCAGTGTTTCTGGCAGCGCTGCGCAATTCACTTTCACCAGCGGGCCATCCCGGCGCGCCCCCGCCGCATGCAACGCGTCCGCCACCAGTTCTTTTCCCGTGCCGCTCTCCCCCGTAATCAGCACCGTGGTGGGCAAATCCGCCAGCGCGTTAATCTTGTCGAAGATTTCCTGCATCCCCCGGCTGCGCGCAATAATGGAGTAAAATTCCTGACGCTCGCCCAGCGATTCCTCCAGCCGCACCAACTGCGTGTCGTCGCGCAGCACCACCACCGCTCCCGCAAACTCCTTCCCATGCCACAACGGCGTCACGCGCATGCGCACTACCCGGCTGTGCCCACACTCACATGGGCCGCTGGTGCGCACCGCCTCACTGCGCTGCTGCGTCGCCAACGTGCGCTCTACCGCCGCTGCGCAACACGCGCACAACACCTCGCGGCACGGCCGGCCAATGGCCTTCCCCGCCACACATCGGCAGAACTGTAACGCTGCGCGATTCGCACTCACCACGCGCGACCTCCGGTCGATCGTGATGATCCCATCATCAATGCTCTCGAGAACGTCCTCCAACACAACTGCCCCCGCGCATGCTGGCATGAGCTGATGTTCGTCGCTCATCGTGCTTGATCGTAGCGGTCGGGTGACTGAGTTTGAACCAGCGGACCCTAGGCCTCAGGCTCTTGCGCTCTCAGCCTGCGCTATGCCCCGACCGTGTCGTTTCTTCAACTCCCAGTATAGTAAATCACCCCGCAATTTGCAACTGCAATCATCCCCCCAGTTCCGGCGACTAACGCACTACTACCAAAGCATCCTACGCGCGACGCATGACAATAGCTCGCGGCCTAGCTTTGGGTCGTCTGCCGTAGCCAAAAATCATGTGGCAACCATGAAAGACGCAATCAACGAATTGTTGAACATTACGGCCAAGAAAGCTTCCTTTGAAGAACCAAAAAACGACATATCGCCGATAAGAAGCAAGTTAGGGCCAATAATTGTGGATTCCTTTTCTTTCCTTTCCGAAGGATGCTGACGCCCGTGCTGCTGCATTTTGTTTTCTTGGGACGCTCAATCGCGTGCATTTATCTCGGAATACTATTTGTAAATTCTGGCGCCTCCGTACGCAGTGAGCTGCTGATGATTCATGGAATTGCGCTCATGGGCGGGGGCCCATTAGTTCTGCGTGTTCTCGCCGAGATTTCGGTCTTGTTTTTTTTCGCATGAATGAAACGCTAAGAGACATACTTAGGAAGATGAAACAGGAGATTCGCTCACACTGCTGGCGTACAACTTCGCCCACGCGGCTGAGGCGGTGCGTTGTCACACTTGAGCGTCGCTGAATTGATGGCGAAAACTTTGTTGCCGGTTCAGACGCCAGTGTGTGACGCGAGTATGACATATTTTGCTGAGTGTGTTTTGCGGTTGAACAGGGGATGGCAGAAAACCATGACTCCTCGAAGACGCGCTCTTGTGAGCGGCGACTGCAATGTTGAGATGGGATCAAGTTACCAATGACCTGTTCTTGCCGTCGCTCTGATTGGAAATTCTTGAGCCGGCCGAATCCTACGCGTTCCAACGGAAGTGCGCTAGGCACCCTTTCTGAATCTCTGCAGGCAACCGGCACCTGGCGCCCCCGGCGCCCCATTACCGTTATGGAACCGGCGCGGACCTACGACAAACACTTCGTTTTGAATATAGGGTTGGTCAAATACCTCCGTAAGACCGTCGTGCACGCAACGGAGACGGGTATGATCGGCGCCAACTTAACGCATCCTTCAACGCACTTACGGGCGTGTGAGCTTCTAAATCGGTAGTTGCAACCATTTCATTGTGCATACAGCGTTCCCGGATGGCTGGCAAAAACTTCGTGCCAGACCACTCAGGGTTTCTCCAATGACGCGCTGTGAAGCGCGGTCCAAATTTTACCGGCCCCTGATCAATCCCAGACACCACATGTACGTGCCCTCACACCGCAAAGGTCTAAAAATACCTTTGCGCCGCTTTGCTTAAGTTAGTGCCATTCGGATCAAATTTATAACACCAAGGGGAGCTCTTGACGGTGTGGTCGCCCAGTGACGGCGCGTACGGCACGCATGACTCGAGTAACGTTCCACATCAGCCTCGGTCGCCACGTTTAGCAGATTCTCTCGATAGATGAATAAGCGACTTGTTGCAACTGAAGACAACTGATCTATTTGTCTCCGCCAGCTCCACTTTGGCGCACACCATTGGTTGGAAATGACTTACATGCACACACAATTGCTTGCCGCGCAACCAGCTACACCGACACGCAAAGCATCGCATCGCACCAACGTGCGCTGCAGTGTGCCTGCGAACTCGTCCTGGGTCCGTGTTAAACGACTCATGTAACGTGGTGACACTCGCGACCTCATGTGGCATCCACGCCTGTATCGCGCCTTCACTCCGCTCGCCTGTTGCGCCGGAAGAGCCGGCTTAGGCATGCGACGCGAGACCCGTCGCTACTTTGTCGCGATGCGCATGGTGCGCGTACAAGCTGATGGGCGCCCTACAAGCTGTGCTTGCGTGTAACAGCGTGAGCCCTCCCAACAACTTTCTAAGATGGCCAAGCTGCGTAGCGACGAGCTCCGGCGAAGACGCGGTGCGCGCCATGGCTTCCATCTCTGCGCTCTGTCCTGCGTGGCTCCGCATCTGCAGCAGCTGCACTATCAGACGTCCCTTCCTTCCTACAGCACCAGCGGGTCAAGCTGGCGTGCCAACGCCGTCAGGCCGCTTTCACGGCGGCAGGCATGCCCTTATCGGCGCGATCCACGGCTTGTTCCAACCGCGTCCAGCGCGTTGCAGCGCTTCCGCCACGTCCCGCGTCCGTCATCCCGCACACGCCCAATCAGATTGCGACTCAGCAACTACAGGTTGACGTTCAGACTATCACGCGTACGAATGCGGTTCAACATCTCACACTATTCCGCAGTGTCATAGCACTGATAGCCCGCCAGCCCGCGCACATCCGTCCGCGCTTCTGCTCCATCAGTCTGTTGTCTTGTACAAACCAGGTTCACCTATACCACCTGTCTTTTCTGCAGCAAAGCGTCCTCGTTTTTATCCCTTTGATGCTCACTCTCCTTTCGGCCCGGTTTTCTTGACCTACTTCGCATTATTGCGTGGCTCGGTACCATATGCTATACTGTTGCGATGAGTTCGTCTCAGCTGAGCACAGCTTCCTGCACTTTTCCCAATCCACGCTACGCCGAAGCCATCGCCACTCGATTGCAGTCCTTGCTGGAGGAAGCTGCCCAGCGTTGGCAAGACGTAGGTAGTTGGGCTACAGATGTGCTGCCACGACTGGCTGACTTCGCCTGCCGTGGCAAATTGCTGCGCGGACAGCTTGTCCTCATCGGCGCCGCGGCGGCAGGCTCACGGCCCTCCCGTGTGCTTCTAGACTGCGCTGCGGCGTTGGAGTTGTTTCACACCAGCGTTCTCATCCACGATGACGTAATTGATCAAGACCAGCTACGTCGCGGCTTGCCGGCCATGCACGTCCAGTTGGCCAGCGCCCTGCGTGCGCGCGGCGAACGCTTGAGGGCAGACACACACGGTACCGCCCTCGCCATTTGCGCAGCTGATTGCGGCTTCTTCCTTTCCTTCAGCATCCTCGCGCAACTGAGAGTACCTGAGTCGGTCCGCCGTGCACTGCTCAAACTTTGGTCCGAAGAGTTTGCTCACGTCATCTTAGCCCAGATGGATGACGTGCATCTCTCACCCGGTACCACGCCTGCACCCCGAGAAGCTATCTGGCGTGTCTATCTCTACAAAACTGCCCGTTACACCTTTTGTCTTCCCTTGATGACAGGCTTACTAGTTGCAGGCGCTCCTGCGGCACTGCGCCGCTCACTCATGGCCTACGCCGAGCAGCTCGGTCTCCTCTTCCAGCTCAAAGATGATGAGCTCGGCTTGTTCGGCTCATCAGCAGAAACAGGTAAACCGGTCGGTTCAGATATCCTCCAAAACAAGAAAACCTTGTATCATCATTACTTACTGACCTGTACCTCGCCCGAGATCCGCGCCAAGATTGAACAGCTGTTTGGCGCTCCACAGCTCCACACGCATGATATCGCCTTTATCCGCCGCGTACTGCGGGACACCGGCATTTATGCCACCTTGCGTGCCACGGCCTCTCACCTGGCAACGCGCGCCCGCCGGATTGCCACGCGATTGCCAGTGCCTCCGCGTGTGCGCGCGCAGCTCCTTCAGCTCGTCGATTTCAGTGAGGCCCGCTCAGCGTGATCACCCAATGCGGTGATTCCGCCACAGGAGCAACACCCCAGTTACCAAAAAGAGCAAATCCGGAATCCACACCAATAGATCCGGACGCATCACGTACTTCTCGCTAAACGCCATGATGCTGATCACCATCGCGTAATGTACCGCAATCAATGCCAGGCAAATCAAAAAGCCAATTGTTTTCTCACTGCGATGCGCCCGTATACCCAGTGGGATGCCAATAATTGCAAACGCAATCGCCGCAAAGGCATACGAGTAGCGGTAATTGATTTCTGCTTGGCACATGCTGCGGTACTCCAGTGAACTGTGCGCATCTTGCGGCCAGTGTGTATACCACTCACGGAGAAGTTTGACCGCCGAACCGCCTTCGCCAGCATATTTCTTTAACTGCGCTTCGTACTCCGCATACATGTTGCGCCCCAAGATGTCTTCAAAGGCATGCTTGGCGATCCTACCCCGTTCCTTCAATACCCTGCGCCACGCAGGTTGCTTCTGCAGCTCACGCCAGCGTCGCTTCCCCCGTGCCAGCTCCTCCTCCAACTGCGCCATAGTCAGACGTCGCGTGCGCAGAATTTCGGCTAACTTCCGCTCGCGCTCCGCAATCTTTTCGCGTAATTCACTCGTCAGCATATGCCCAGGCTTTACCGCATGACTTAAAACCCGCTTGCCTTGGCGCACTATCCGCCCCATGTCCACAAACATATCTACCCGATCCGCGCTCATGCGCAAAAATGAATTGGACCGCTCCGGATTGCGCTCTTCCGTGCGCACATCGTAAAACTCGAACTTGATCCGGTTCTCGTGCCGAATCGTCCGCACATACCCACGTTCGGCATTGATCAGGCGCGAACGCCCTCCCTCAAGATCCTCGCTAATCAAAATCTGGCGAAACATATCGCCTTCTTTATAGTTAGCAAAAAATCGGTACCGACCAATCGGTGTCCACACACCCGTCTCAATTAGTGCGCTCGCATCTGCTTGGGTATAACTGGCTAGCACATTCGAGCGCTTAAAATGCGCCCACGGCAGAAGATTGTTCGCCGCCGGTACGGCCATTAGCGCAACTACTACGCTTAAGACGATCGCCGGCGTGGCAATCCGGTACACACTAATCCCTGTCGCTTTCATCGCCGTGATCTCACCGTCAGCGGATAGGCGACTGTATACTAGCAACGTGGCTGCCGCCATCGAGAAAGGTAGCGCATAGCAGATCACTGAGGGTAGCGAAATCGCAAGTAACTGGACAATCAGAGAAACGCTCACGTTCTTGAAAATGAGCGCGATAATCTGCACCAGGCTGCCCATCAACATCATAAACGTGACAACTAGTAAAGACATGACAAACGTCGTCAGAACGGCGCGAAACAGATAGTAATTAATCACCCGCATCCGCCAGAATTTCACGAGCCCGTCATACCACGGCGCACGCGGTACCCACAGACGCCCCGCGACCGCGGGTGAACACTTTTCATGCACACTCATGTATCTCACCGTGAACTTCGTCGTTCATCACCGCTGCGTACGCACGGCTCAAACTTGTTGCACACCCCGCGATTTGCTCAGGCGTATGTACGGCGCTGACTGTTACACGTACCCGGGCCTCGTTCCGCGGCACCGTCGGTGGCCGAATGGCCGGCGCGTAGTAACCATCTCTTGCCAAACTCTCAGCCAACGCCACCGCCGCAGCCGCACTGCCCGTGATAACCGGACAAATGGGACCTGCGCCCCGCACAGCTATGTTTCTCATCTGTTGTCGCCAAAGCTGCACATTCTGCCACAAACGCTCAATACGCTCTGTCGTGCGCATCAGCTCGCGCAGTGCCGCCCGTGCTGCCCCTGCCGCCGCAGGCGCTATCCCCGTCGTGTACACAAATGCCCGCGCGTGGTTGACCAACATCTCAATCAATCCACGCGTCCCCGCCACAAACCCCCCTTGGCTCCCCAATGCTTTGCTTAGGGTGCCAATCACCATGTCCACCACTCTCTCCAATCCCGCCCCCACTACACACCCTCGTCCCCCACCATAAACTCCCAATGCGTGGGCTTCGTCCACCAGAAGTTTCGCGCCATAACGCTGACAGCACGCCACAATCTCTCGTAGCGGCGCACAATCCCCATCCATTGAAAATACTGACTCCGTCACCACAAAAACTCGCCCGCGCAGTCGTGCTAAAATTGCCTCCAACCTCTCTACGTCGTTGTGCGGAAAAACTCGCAGCGTTGCACGCGATAGCCGCGCTCCGTCTACCAGGGACGCATGTGCCAGCCGGTCAACCACAATCGTGTCCCCCGGCCCCGCCACCGCCGAAAGTACACCCACGTTTGCCATGTAGCCCGCGGGAAAAACCAGTGCTGCTTCCGTCCCCTTCCACGCCGCCAGCATCTCTTCCAATTCGCGCACTAGCGCGTAATCCCCACTAATAAGTCGCGCCGCCCCCGCCCCCGTCCCCCACTCCCGCAGCGCTTCCGCCGCCCCCTCCCGCGTGATCGGATCATCCGCAAAACCTAAATAATCGTTGCTCCCAAAATTCACATACGTCCGCCCCTCGATCCGATACTCCATCCCCGCGCGCGCTTCCACGCGTCGCCGCACCCTCAGCAACCCCGCTCGCGCCCGCGCCGTTAAATAACTCTCCCAGTCTCCCTCCACGTCCATCGTTTGCTCCGTATTATAACACAGGCACATCAACCTGACAACCCACGCCCCACGCTAACCGCATCCTCGTTATGCGCCTCAACTCGCTCACGTTTCCCCTCCGATTCGGGCCGCGGTGACATCTCTACCCAGTCCATCATCTGCTCTCTGATTCCCTCATGGCCGCCGCTCACGTTCGCTCGTCATTAGCACCCCTGCGCCCAAACACACGTGTCCCACCCGCCGTGTCGGTATCTCAAGTGCCAAGACTTCCGTTCCCATCGAAAATACAAAACTCCGCCCGTCTCGCGTGAAATCAAGCCCACGATACCTGGCCCCGCGCACCGTCGTGAATGTATCCGTATACGCCGGCGTCACAATCTCAATCCCACACCCATCCCGTATCGTCACTGTCACCCCCTCACGCGAAAAAACACCTGTCTCCAGCGACCGCTCGTAGGGCGACCATGCCCAAAAAGGCTGAAGTGTCGCACTCACATTCGTGGCGCCGCCCGCCGCGAGCACGCCTTTTTCATGCGTCCCCACCCACGCCACACTCGGCAATGGGCCCGCCGCCGTAATATACTCCACATTCCCTACACTCACCTGCGCAGTGACGACTTGGCCTGGCAACGTATACATGCGCACATGGCCACCCGACGCCACCGCGTACCAGGATCCATCCGGCGCACAGTCAACATGCCACACGTTCGTTAACAACAGCGGTACGGTCACCTCGTGGCGCCCTGTCACACTCAGCCAGCTCAATGACACGATGTTGGTCAGGCCAATTACGCACATGCGCCCATCAGCACCTACACGGTAACCGTACACCGGCACCGCCTGGCTCACCACCACCGCCCCGTTCGTACCTAACTCACGCACTTTCAAAACCCGTCCTGCAATGTCAAAAAAGTACAGCTTCGTCCCATCCCCCTCCAACCACGGAGCATCCGGCAGAAGCGTGAACGTCTTCGGTACGCGTGGCCAACCTGCCACTACGCTCTCCACCGCCCCGGGCGCCAGCGTTACTGCGTTTATGCTCGCCACTAAAAGGAGGATCCGCCACGGGTTGCTTTGCCCTTCCCATATGCGGACAATAAAAAATTCAATCGCCACCGTCGCCCCGTAGGCAACTATGAAAAACAAGCCTTTTAGCGCAAGATGATACTTCACCCACACGTGCAACTGTGACCACGCTAACGGTACGCGCGCTGCAACAACATCATAGGCAAGAGCAGCCCCAATCAATGACGCTACATTGATCAGTACACTTACCCCCATAGCACGCACCCACGGCCACCGCAACACACGCCAGAGCGCAAATGCGTCCACTGCCAGCACAAACACTACTGTCACAATAAAATGGAATATCTGCATCCGTGACTCAACTCCCTCACGCGTTCACCGGCTCCTCGCGCGCCGGCACATAGTCGGGCACCAGCTCACGCAAACATTCGTAAATACGCTCAATATTGTTCACCGCCGCTACCGCAATCAAATCCTCGACTTGCTCTTGCAGCTCGTGCCACGGCGCCGGCGTGGAACGTGCCACCAGGATCTTCTGCACCTTGGTCGGCTGCTCTGTGCCCTCGTACACTAGCTCTTCGTGCAGCTTCTCTCCCGGCCGCAACCCCGTAAATACAATCTCAATGTCCACCCCTGGCTGCTTCCCCATCAGTCGAATCAGGTTGCGTGCTAAATCCAAAATCTTCACTGGCTCGCCCATGTCGAGAATAAAAATCTCGCCTCCCGTGCCCAATGTCGCCGCTTGCAACACAAGCTGAGCCGCCTCGGGAATCAGCATGAAATAGCGCGTCACTTCAGGATGGGTCACCGTTACCGGCCCGCCGTGCATAATCTGCTCTTTAAATAATGGTAGCACGCTCCCCGACGAATCCAGCACATTCCCAAACCGCACCGATATGAAATTCGTCCGGCTAATGCTATTGAAGCTTTGCACGTATAACTCTGCCACACGCTTCGTCGCCCCCATGATGCTCGTCGGCCGCACGGCTTTATCCGTCGATATCATTACAAACTCCGCACATCCCGCCCGATCCGCAGCACTCGCCACATTCATCGTCCCCTTCACATTGTTTAACACCGCCTCCACCGGGTTGCGCTCCATGATCGGTACATGCTTGTACGCCGCAGCATGAAACACCAGCGAAGGCTCGTGCTGCTCGAAAATCCACCGCAAACGATGCTCATTTTTTATGTCCGCAATGTACGGATACACCCTCAACTCCGGATGCTTGCGCCGCAGCTCGCGATCAATCTGGTACAGGTTGTACTCCGAAAGCTCTACAAGCACCAGCTCCCGCGGGTGGTACAACGCAATTTGCCGACATAACTCACTCCCAATTGAACCACCACCGCCAGTTACCAGTACCACACGATCCCGCAAACTCTCCTTAATCTTTGTTGTGTCAAGTTGCACTGGCTCTCGCCGCAACACGTCCGTAATATCCACTGCCCGTAAATCCGAGACTTGAACCGTCCCGTCCACTATCTCCGCCACCGAAGGCAGTGTCTTGAACTTTACCCCCAACGTCGTGCATGTCTCAATGATCTCGCGAATCGCCTTCCCCGACGCTGACGGAATCGCAATTAACACCTCTTCAATGAATAACGTGTGAATGAGCGTCGCTAACTCTTTGCGCGTCCCTAACACCGGCACCCCTTGTATGAACAGCCCTTGCTTGCTCGGATCGTCGTCAACAAATCCTCGCACGCTGTAATCCATATTCGGATTGTTCACCAACTCTCGTAACAACATCACTCCCGCGCTCCCCGCTCCCACAATCAACGCGTTGCGCTTCCCCGCCCGCCGCCATGCCAGCAGTTCCTTCTTGATCCGCAACGAAAACCGCGTCAGCGTCAAAGCTACCCCCAGCACCAGCCAATCTCCAAAAATCACACTCGGCCAGTACGTCGTTTTTAAATACGTGCGGAAGTAGCCATGCGTAAGCACCACGCATACGAAAAACACCACCGTACTGTACGTTACCGCTTGAATAATGTTGAAACAATCCCTCAGCCCCGCATAACGCCAGCCGCTCCGATACATGCCAAAATGCCCAAAAAATACTATGCGGATTGGAATCAGCAGCGGTAGCGCATAGATAAACGTGTTCCAGTGCCGCGCGTCAAACTCGTTCCGGATCAACGCATGCACTAAAATCATTCCTCCGTACGACGCTGTCACCAGAAACACATCTGCGACCAGCAGCCACCACAGCCGCGTCCCCCGCGGCCCAAACCAGGTCTGCACACTCGGCTTAATCATTCCCGCCCTGCTCGTGCACGGTACACACTAAATGCATAGTACCTGTTACTGGGCAAACTCACCTCCACCCGCTCCAACCCACTCGTCAACTCACCAATACAGCCCGCTTGCCACGCGTCATGGTGGTTTATCAACACGTACCCATTCGTCGACGCTACGTACGTCGCCAAATCCATCCGACGTTGCCCCGGTAACATTACAAATGGTCGTTGTGCATAGTACGCCACTTGGAGCAAGCCCGGCGCCGCCACCACTCGCGCTTCGCGCGGCATCATGCCCCGCAAAATCTCCCCCGTGCCACGCAACGGAAGAAATCGCGCATCTTTTGGTTGAATCACTTCCACTACAAGCCAGAGAAGCGCTACCCCACCCCCTATCCACGCTGCCATACGCCTCCACCCGCGCAATGCGCTAAACACACGCCAGCTACTCCCCATCGCTAGGCACCATATGACTATGAGCGTTAACGCGTAACGCGCGCTAAACACATAATTGTTTGACACATACCGAAAATAAACCGCCCCAAGCACCAACGTCGCTGTCAACGCAAGCACATGTGTCGGTTCTCCTACCCACGCTCGCCACCGCCCGCGTCCACTCCACACCGCTGCCCCAAGCAACAAAAGCCCACCTACTTGCAACGCCTGCCCTATCCCTGTTACCAGTTCCGCCGCGCACAATACCTCCCGGTTCCGCCGCGCCATCTTGAAAAAATTCACCCGTACCAGCGTCGCCACATCTACAGTCCCATCGTCGCGATACGCGGGCGTCTTCGTCGTGTACAACACGTCCTCCAGCACTACCTCCCGCCGACCTAATGAATACCCCTTGTGCAGCTTATCTAAACGCGCAAAGTGCCATTGCCCACTCCGTACTCGCACAGCCCCCAAGCACACCAGCCCAATGACTGGCACCAACACCAGCAACGCCCCCAACGCCCGCAACCTCCGCCCCAACTGCCATCCTCGCCCCGCGTGCGCAACAAGTACCACCACCCCCGCACATCCCAACCTGTCTCTTATACACATCTCCGACCCCAC
>JAOACZ010000166.1 GCA_026417575.1 bacterium
GGGGGGGGGGGGGGGAGGTGATTGCCGCGCTGGATGAGGTGATGCGCGGGCCGGCGCAATGGCGCGCGCCGGTGTTGAGCGGGGAGGGGTGGGCGTATCCGTGGGGTTTCTTCGCGCTGGAGACGTACGCGCGGGCGTGCCGCACGCTGGGGCAGCCTGTGCGGGCTTATCGCGCGTTAGCGAATGCGTTCACGTACCTGCCGACGTCGCCGCCGCCAGCATACGCGGCGGGAGAGTATTGGCGCTGGCACGTTGCCATGGGCGAAGTGTGCGCGAGGCTTGGGCGGTTGTATGACGCGCAGTGGTATTTGCAGCAGGCGCGCAGCGGGCTGACCACGAATGACGGTTTGTATTACAAAGTGACGAGTGAGCTGGCGGGGGTGGCGTCGCGGGTGGGCGAACACGAGCGGGCATTAGCGTTGCTGGATGAAGTGTTCGCGACGGGGCGGCGGCAACCTACGCCGGTGTGGCACGATTACATCCGGCTGCTGTTCTTGCGCGGGCGGTTTGAGGAGGGGGTGCGAGCGATTTTTGCCGGGGCGCGGGCGAACGGGTTTTCGGCGCGGTTTGTGGAGCGGGACTATTTTATACAGGACGCGGCGCGCTACTGGCATTTTTTCAGCGAGGCGGATGTGCTGGATTGGTATGAGCTGCTTGGCGAGCGGCTGGAGCGCATCCGGCCGCGGGCGGAGAATGAGCAGTTGATCGCGTTGCTGATCAATACGCGGACGTTGATGAAGCAGGTGTATCCAGAATTGTTAGCGCTGGGGGAAGATGACATCAAAGCGCTGCGGGAGCGGCTGGCGCGAGAGGAGCGGGAGCGGCGCAGGGCGGGGCGGCGGGAAAGCGCGGAGAGCGTGGCGCCCGCGCAGTCACCGGTCTCCCGGGCAACCGGGCGTGGCGCAGGGGTGTCGCCGCGGGATGCGCTGGCATGCAGCATCAGCGCGGGGGCGGCGGCGGCGAGCAACATTTTGCTGGAAGACACGGTGAATGGGATTTTGCAAGAGATGGCACGGCAGCGGATGTATTCGTATGGCAGCGCAGAGCCGTGGCTGGGGGTGTTGCGGCGGTTTGCGAGCAATACGCTGGCGGAGGTGTACATTGACGGGGCGCCGGCGGGCTGGCTGGCGCAGGCAATGCTGGTGACGATTTACGCGGATGAGCATCGCGGGGCGCTGGCGACGAACTGGGTCGAACGGGCGCTGGAGTCCATCATGCGTATCAACAATGCTACACGCATGGCCGAGTTGTTCTTGTGGATTGGGGACATTCATTTGACAAAGGAGTTGCGAAATCTTGAGCGGGTGAAGCAGTTTGCGCAGTGGGCGCTGGAGGTGGCGCCGAGCAATCAACGGGTGTACGTGGAGGCGCAATCGCAACTGGCGGGCGTGGCGCGCCTGACGGAAGGTCCGCGGGCGCGTGCGGCGATGATGGAGCGATTGATGGAGCGGGATGGCTGCACGTTGCGGCAGGGGATGTATGAGCGGTTGGCGCGGGATTACTTTGCGCTGGGGCGGGCGCGAGACGCGGTGCAGGTGTTGTTTGAGGGGATCAAACGCACACCGATGAAGCTAGAAGGTGGGAGATTTAATCATTTTGTGGAGACGCTTTACTGCGCGCGGAGTTTGTTGACGGTGGAAGAACTGGAGGGGTATCGTGGGATGCTGCGGGCGGCGGCGCTGCGGTATCCGGCGACGATGGCGAACGTGCCGGCGGCGGCGAAGGCGCTGATGCTGGCGAATGCGGGGTGGTTTGACGAGCACCTGGCGTTGGCGCGGATAGAGCGAGGAGGGACGTATGGGGACGCGGAGTGGGGGTTGATTTGCACGGCGGCGCTGGAGCGGGCGAGCGCGCGGGCTGGGGCGCTGCACATTCTAGCGCAGGCGGCGCGGGAGGGGGGTGAGGCAAGGTTCTTTGACTGGCGCGGATGGCTGAGGGGGTGGGAGGCGGTTGAGCGAGAAAGCGCGGGGCCGTCAACGCTGGGCGAGACTGGCGTGCGTGAGCGGCTGTATGAGATGTTGGTGGAAGTGCTGCGGAAGCATCAAGCGCGCGTGAGCGAACCGGATAGGCGAAGTGTTGTGGCAGCGCTGGAGCGCCGGCTGGCGGGTGCGCGTGATGGCAGTGTGCGAAGCAGCGCCACGCGGGTGCTGGAGGGTTGGGGGGAGGCAAATTGCCGGGCGCGATTGCGCCAGGCGTGGGGATTGGCGCGCTAGCACTCAAGTAGAGTGCTCCTCGCGTCTTAAGTACTTTTGTACGAGATGCGCACTGGTGAGGAGGCGGTGCGAGGCGGTGAGAACACGGGTGGATGCGAGGTATTGGCAGGTGAGTGCGAGATGCTGTACTGTGCAAAAGTGTTGTCGCTGAGTTGGAGAGAAAAGAGAGACAATGCGTGTGTATGCGGGCTTGTTGCCGGTATATCATCAAGGAAATTACCCCGGCCGGTGATGTTGTGTGAAAACGACTAGGAGCGTCGTGCGGAGGGGGGGTGTTTTCCTTCCTGCCTTTGGCTTAAACTCAGAACTGGTGATTAGCTCATAAAAGCTACGACAGTATTTTTAGAGTTGCAGGCCTCTGCTTAGGCGGCAGCGGCCACAGGTGCGTAAGGGGAGAGCGATGGCCAGCTGCTGCGACGCACAGGGTGCTAATGGGGACAACTGGGCGCCAAGGGAATTACTCTCTTGTTTGTAAAAGCGGCAGGGGCGCTGGTGCAGAGCAAAACTGGTTGCAGGATGCGGTTGAGGAGGGAGATTGTTCTTGGGGAAGTCTGGCTTGCAATTTGGGGCGAATTCCGTTAGAGTAGTAAAGGGATGAGAATTGCGCAGGTGGAACGGCAATTGACCGCGGCGCGCGTTGCGCGAATGCGTCACGTTCTGGAGCAACGGCTGCCGTGGCTGACGATTGTCCTGGACAATGTGTTTGACCCACATAATCTTTCTGCGGTTTTACGGAGTTGTGACGCATTTGGCGTGCAGGAAGTGCATGTGATTGAAAGTGTGGAGCAATTTCGGTTGAATCGGCTTGTGTCGCAAGGGGCGGAGTATTGGTTGACAATTCATCGCTGGGCTGAGTTTGGGCCGTGCCGGGCATATCTACGGCGGCGCGGCTTCCGGCTGTACGCGACAACGCTGAGTTCACGAGCGAGGGCCATAGATGCGGTGTCGACTGAGAGGCCACTAGCGTTTGTATTTGGGAATGAGCATCGTGGCGTTATGCCAGAAATAATAGCGGGGTGCGATGGCGAGGTGATGATTCCCATGTACGGTTTTGTGCAGAGCTTAAACGTTTCTGTTGCGGCGGCGATTACGCTGGCCACAGTGGGTGCGCGGTTACGTGCGGAGCGTCCGGAGGTGGTTGGATTAAAGGGTGGGGCGTGGCGTAGGGTGTATCGAAGCTGGTTGGAGCGGCACGTGAAACGGGCGGCCGGTCAGACAGGAGAAGAGAAGTGCCATGCATCAAACACTTGAGCAGGAACGCACGATATTGGTAGCTGGGCGGTTGTATTTGGAGCTGGCGATCGAGCAGAAGCGCGGGCGTGGGGTGGAGAAAGCCGAGTGGCATCATGCCGGTGATGGTGGGCATCTGGCGGTGGCGGCTGCGCGGCTAGGGGCATCGGTCTCGTTATTCACGCAGGTAGGGAGCACAAGCCACGACGACGACATGTTGCGCACGCTGGCGGGAGAGGGGGTGTACGTGGGTGGCGTTGTGCGGCGAGCGCCGGCGCCGCGAGCGACTTACATTCAAGAAGAATATCACGGTGCGGATCAACCGTTGGCGCTGTCGTTACCGGCCGCCTCTGCGCTGACAGCGGAAGACGCTGAGGGGCTTGATCATTTGCTGCTGGCGCATCGGTGGTTGTTGCTGGATGCATCATTGCCGGTGGATTTTTTAGACGCATTAGCGGCACGTGCTCAGCTGTGCGGGCTGCACACGGCGCTGTGCCTAAAGAAACTGCCGCAGGAACATATACCACGGCGCACGTGGAAGAACGTGGATTACGTGGTGGCAAGCACGCGTGCGATTGAAACCATGGTACGTAAGGCGAATTGGCCACCGGCGGTGGTGCATGACGCGCGCTTGCTATGCGGGATGTTACCGGCGTTGCGTGGGGTGTTGATTGTGCGGGCGACGAGCGACCTGCTTGTGTCTGACGGTCGTGAGCATCAGCGGTTGCCGCTAGGGGATTGCGCAGTAGTGCACGTACGAGGGGTGTGTAGCGTGGCCGCGGCGGCGCTGGTAGTGGCGTTGTCGGAAGAGCGGGGACTATTTGAGGCGGCGCGATTTGCCCACGCGGCGGTGCGCTTTTACATAACACACGAAGGGACCCGCGCGGCGATGCCGCTGCGCCGCGAGATGGAGTGGCGGGGATAAAGGAAGGATGAGAGCAGGTAGCGACGGCGGGCCTTACGTTGAGCGGGCGTGCGCACGTGCAAGAGGTTGGCAATGGCGAAGACGTGATGAACACGCGGAGGTGTGGGGGCGATGAAGATTGGTTTTCACGGGCTAGATCTGCCGGAAGGCAAGGTGAAATATCACGACCCGAAGCTGGTTTGTTTAGAGCGGAAAATTCAGCCGAAAAAAGTGGTGCCGTTTTTTGTTGAGTTTCTCCGCGATGAGTACGTACAATGCGACGGCATTTTAGTGACACGTGCGACACTTTTGGACGTGCTGATCGTGGATATGGAAAAGATGGAGACGCGCCGTGATCGGAGCACTGACACGCAGGAGCAGCAGTTAGTACAGGCGTGTCTGGCGCACTTAGAAAGGGGCGAGCCGGTGTGCACGCGGAGCTGGGCGCCGGAGGAGTTGGTGCTATTGCGGGGACTGGCGCCGGTGACGCTGAAGCCCACCGTGGTCGTAGATGAGGTACGCGACACCCAAGCAGCTATTGAGCTGATGTTGTGTGCGACGAATACGGTGTTTTTTTACACGGTGGGCAAAACCGAAGTACGTGCGTGGCCTGTAGCTAGTGGCACGAACATAGTTACTTGCGCCGGTAAGATTCACTCCGATATGGCACGTGGTTTTATTCGGGCGGACGTTGTTGGCTATGAAGAGTTCATGAAGGTGCACGGCATGCAAGAAGCGCGGGAAAAGGGGTTGGTGAAGGTTGTGGATCGGGACTATCTCATCCAGCCAGGCGACATCATTGAAGTGCGATTCAGTGTGTAACGGAGTAAGCTAGGGGCGCACGTGACAGAACTCTGGGAGCTGCCGCTAGAGCATCCGGTGCTGATTTTCGCCGTAGTGCTGGGGTTGATATTAGTGACGCCGCTTGTATGTGCGCGACTACGGTTGCCGGGGGTATTGGGGCTTATTTTAGCGGGGATGGTGATAGGGCCGCATGGACTGGGGGTGTTGCAGCGAGATGCGACGATGGAGCTACTGGGGCAGGTGGGACTGTTATACATCATGTTTTTAGCGGGGCTAGAGATTGATTTGCTGCAATTTCTGCGGCGGGCCCGTGACAGTGCTGTATTTGGAGCGACAACATTTGTACTGCCTCTGCTATGCGGTCTGGTGGTGGGGCGGTGGGTAGTGCCGCTACCATGGATGGCAGCGATCTTGTTTGCGAGCATGTTTTCTTCGCATACCCTTGTCACCTATCCGATTGTGAGTCGGCTGGGGTTGCAGAAGTCACGGGCGGTGGTGACAGCGATTGGTGGAACAATCGTGACGGACACGGCGGCACTGTTAGTGTTGGCAGTGATAGCGGCGATGGCGCGGGGGGATGCGGGGGCGTGGTTCTGGCTACAATTGTTGCTTGGGGCGGCGGGGTTTGTGCTCATTATGATGACCATTGTACCACGTGGAGCACGATGGTTTTTGCGCTACGCGGCGCAGGATGACACTGTGGAGTTTATTTTCCTTTTGACAGTAGTATTCGTCGCGGCGTGTGGCGCGGCGCTGGCAGGGCTTGAGCCGATCATTGGAGCGTTCGCGGCGGGTCTGGCACTAAATTCACTTGTGCCCGAAAACAGCGCTCTGATGCAGAGGACGAAATTTGCTGGCAACGCGCTGTTCATTCCGTTTTTCTTGCTGTCTGTAGGGATGTTAATTGACGTGCGCCGTATGGCGCAAGATCCGCATACGATTGTGGTATCGCTGGCGATGGGGGTGGGCATCCTACTGGGTAAGTGGCTAGGTGGGGTAGTGGCGCAGGTGTGGTTAGGGTACACTGCGGCGGAGGGAATGTTATTGTTTGGCATGAGTGTGAATCAGGCAGCAGCGACGTTAGCGGCGGTGATGGTGGGCTACCAGCTGCAACTATTTAATGACACAGTGGTGACGGGAGCGATCATCATGATTTTGATTTCATGCCTGGCGGGGACGTGGGTTACCGATCGATATGGGCGTCGGGTGGCGGAGCGACGGATAGAGGAAGAGCCAGAGGAAGGGGAGGCGCCGGATCGGATTATGGTGCCACTGGCGAACCCAGAGACAGCGGATCGGTTGATGGGGGTAGCGCTGTTGCTGAGGGCGCCGGGGTCACGGGAACCGGTGTATCCGTTGGCAATCGTGTCAGAGAGTGACGCAGCGGGGACGCAGATTGCGGCGGCGGAGGCTGTGTTGGCGCATGCGGTAGTGCATGCGGTAGCTGCGCGGGTACCGGTTTTGCCAGTGACACGTGTGGAATTAAACGTTGCGGCTGGGATAGCGCGTGCAATGACAGATTTCCGCGCGCCGGTGGCGGTGATTGGCTGGAATGGGCAAATTACTTCGGCGCATCGCATTTTCGGCCGTATTCTTGATCAATTGCTGGAGCACACGCCGCAAGAGTTGTTCGTGTGTAAATGTGAGGTGCCGGTGAACACGTTGGAGCGGGTCGTTTTGCTCATTCCGCCATTATTGCAGCGGCAAGCAGGGTTTGAGACAGCGTTACGACACGTCAAACGTTTAACGTCGCAAATAGGGGCGCGTTTGCGGGTAGTGGTGAGCGGAACGAATCATGCTGCGGTGGTACGCGCGGTGGACAGTCTCGCTCCGCGTGTTCCGCTGAGTTCGCTTGTGCTGGAGGGGTGGGCGGAGGTGCGGCAGGTGCTGGCGCAAGAGCTTTCTCTGGAGAACGACTTAGTAGTTCTGTGCAGTGCGCGCAAAGGTCAGTTGGCGTGGCAGCCGGCGCTGGATCGTCTGCCACGGGCTTTAGTTCGAGAGCATCCGCGTGTGAATCTTATCGTTGTGTTTCCGGCAGAGAGTGCTACGGCAAAGATGCGCGAAGCGGTCGTAGAAGAACCACATCCGGGTGCTTTGGTAAGAGAGGAACATGTCCGCCTGGTACCGGCAGGCGTATCGCTTACTTACGCTGTAAGTACGGTTATCGAGCCCGCATTTCCGCACCGCCCGGCACGCGTCCAGGAATTGGCAGAGATGCTGACGGACCTTGCGCAGCGTGAGCCGGTGGAATTGACCCCAGGTGCTGTTTTATTGCATGCGCATATTCCAGATATTGCTCACACGACGGCGTTTCTTGCCATTGTGCGAGGGGGGTTGGTGGTCCCGCAGGTAACCACGCCTGCGCGACTGGTTTTTGTTATGCTGAGCCCACGCGCGCAGGCGCCGGAAGTGCACCTCCGTATGTTAGCGCAGCTTGCACGCGCGTTGCGCACGCCGGGCGTGATGGAGCGACTATGCGCCGCTGAATCAGCTGCTGATGCAGCAGCAGTACTTCGCGAACCCTCATAACTTCAAAGGAACTACCTAGTACAAACGATGACACACGACCCACCCGCCCGCCCCATGACGCCCTCTGAGAACGAGAAGCTGTCAGTCACGCCAAGCCCGGAGG
>JAOACZ010000171.1 GCA_026417575.1 bacterium
TCCCTACGTACTCCTCTCGCTCATCCATCGCTACACTCCTCAATCGCTCTCGCTACGTACCTGCCCACCATCTCCCGCAGATACTCACTGCTGTAGCGAACGTCTGTTAAAGTCCCTGCCTCCTCCCGCGCAACGCTACTCGCCCGCTCTAACACCTCACCCAACGGCCGCCTCCCCTCCAACTCCCCCTCCACCCCCTTCAGCCGCCTCGGTATCGCCCGCTGCCCCACGTATGCTACCCTCACCCCTTCCATCACTCCACGTCTCACCCTGCAAGCCACAGCTACCTGCACTCCCGGGATGTCTCCATAATTACGTACCAACTTTCGCCGAGCTACCCTCAGCCCGCTTAGCCCACGCAGCCTCACCTCCGTCAATAACTCTCCTCCCTTACTAGCCGAAGCTTGCAACCTCCCAAAGAACTCTTCAGCTTTGTACGTCCTCTTCCTCTCACCCACAACTGCAAACTCAGCTTCCATCACATACAGCACTAGAGGTAAGTCACTCCATCGTAACGGGACCATCACGTTACCCCCCACTGTGATCATCTGCCGCAACGGCTCCGTCGCCGCCTCCCCCGCAAACCTGCCCAACGCCCCACTCAATCGTGAGTCCGCTAACCCCGCCAGTGTCGTCATCGCTCCAATCAATACCGCCTCACCATCACGCCTCACGTAGTCAAGACCTACCTCTGACAAATCCACCAGCCCCGTCACCCGCGGCGGACAATGCACGCCCAGAAACGTCCCCCCAGCCAGTGGCACTCGCCCCGCCTTCTCACGTAACCTCTCAACCGCTTCTCTCACACTCCTCGGCTTCAAAAACTCTTTTATCCTGCTCATCCTCCACCTCCTCACTCTCCTTCTCTACTCCATCGAATCCATTCTACCCCCCACTCCTTCGACCCATCTGTCCCGTCCGACTCCTCCAACGTCCCCATCACTCATCCCCCTAACAAACGCGCTGACGCCTTGTTCGCCTCTTCCGCAATCTCCCACTCGTCCCCCGTCACCAACTGCTTCTCTCGCACAACGATCCTCCCATTCACAATCGTCATCCACGCCCGCTGATCATAACCACAAAAAAGCAGTGCCGCCAACGGATCACTTTGCGCCCCTGCGTACGCCAACCCACTGATATCAAACAACGCTATATCAGCTGCCTTCCCAACCTCGATCGAACCAATATCGTCTCGCCCCAGCACCGCCGCACCCCCACGCGTCGCCAACCACCATGCATCCCGCGCTGTCATGCTCCCAACCCCAGCCTTTATCCGCTGCACAAGAAGCGCCATCCGCGCTTCCATCAGCATGTTCGATGTGTCATTGCTCGCGCTCCCATCCACCCCCAGCCCAACCCGCGCCCCAGCCCGCACTAACGCTCTCACCGGCGCTATCCCTGACCCTAACCGCAAGTTCGAACTCGGACAGTGTGCCACCCCCGTACGCCTCGCCCCCACCCGCTCAATCTCCTCCTCGTTGAAATAAATCCCGTGCGCGTACCACACATCTTCACCTGCCCACCCCACGCCTTCCATGTACGCTAACGGCCTCATCCCGTAACGTTCCATGCAGTACACCTCCTCATCCATCGTCTCACACAAATGCGTGTGAAGCTGTACCCCGTACTGCCGCGCTAACGCCGCCGTCTCACGTAACAACTCCCCTGTCACGCTAAATGGTGAGCACGGAGCTACCGCTACCCGACACATCGAATACCGCCGCCCGTCATGATACCTCTCAATCACCCGCCGACTCTCACGCAAGATCTCTTCCTCGCTCTGACACAAATCGTCAGGCGGTAACCCCCCGCTCGACTTCCCTAAACTCATACTCCCTCGCGTCGGATGAAAACGGATCCCAAGCTCCTCTGCCGCCGCTATCTCTGCGTCAATGATCTCATTACTCCCCCCACGTGGAAATAAATAATGATGATCAGCCGACGTCGTGCACCCCGTCAACAACAATTCCCCTAACCCGCATCGCGCCGCCGCGTACTCAGCTTCCGGTGTCACCCCGCGCCATATCTCATAGTGGTACACCAACCAATCAAATAGCTTCGCGTCCTGCCCCCCAGGCAGATTGCGCGTCAACACCTGAAATAAGTGATGATGAGTGTTTACCATGCCAGGTACCGCCACCGCCCACCGGCAATCAATTTCTTCCTCTGCGTTCACCCTCAGCCCCCGCCCTATTCCTTCAATCACCCCATCCTTGATGTAAATATCAGTATCCGCTAACTCATCACGCGCGTCATTCTGCGTCGCTACAAGCCTGCAATTCTTGAGCAGCAATCCCTTACTCATCGCCACTCATCACCTCCTCTCCCCTTCTGATATGCCACCCCGCACTCCTCGTATCCGCATCACAACCTCATCCCATGCCACCCCCGCAAGCGGAAAAACCAAGGGTAAAAGCGGAGCCCGATACCGCGCCTCACCGTTCGGCCCCGCTACCGCCAAAAAATATCCCAAGATCAGCACACAGCTCAGCGCACTCACATACTCCCCTCGTTTTACCAGTATCACTACTCCCGCTGCCGCGCTAACCCCAATCATCGCCGCAAAAAATGTCATCCACCCCGCTAACCCAACACCTATCACTGCCCGCTTCCACCCTATCCCCATCACCTCTCGCCACCTGCCACGGATGCAGTTCACTGCCAGCTTCAACGCATCAACCCCCGGCATTGTCATCCGCAAACATTCTTGCCACGGTGGCCCGAATACGATGTTCACCATCCCTCGAAGCGAATCAATGACATACGCCAGCGGATGACTTTTCAGTACCGCCACGAAAAGCTTTTTTTGCGCCGCGCTCAGCTCAGCAAGGCTCCGCACCACCTCCCGCTCCCCTCTCCGCGGCCAGTACCTCTCCTTCACTACTGCCCCCACCCACGCCACGTTTGTCTCTACTAATCTTGGTAACGTTGCCCGCGCTCTCGCCTCCAACGCCCCTAACTCGTACCGATCCTTCAATCGCTCGTGCAACACCGTCCGCGCAGTGACTAAATCGCATCCAAATACCCGCCGTACCACGTTCGCCGCCGTGAAGTCCAACAAACTCTGCCCCTCATACGATACAAAACTCAAACGCCCATACACCCGGTAGTTTCGCACGTACCACGGCGTCAACACCATCGCATACGTCCCCAGCAACACTAAACCATACCTTACCCCCAGACTCACGCTCCTCCTTCGCACAGCGTACCACGCCAGAATTCCGATCAGCACCACCGGCAAATAAAGAACTACTGGCTTCGTCAACGTCGCCAGTCCCAATGCGCACCCCGCTCCCAAGCACCTCCCTATACTCATTTCCCTGACCATCATCATCCAAAATAGGTAAAACAACCCCATCAAAAACGTAAACAACGCATCCGGCATGTACATCAAACTCGTCACCACCCACACCGGACACACCGCCGCAAACCACACCGACCACCGCCCCGCACCCTCGCCTCCCTCACCAACTACCACCTTCGTCAATACAGGCACCAACAACACACTCAAAAAAAATAAAACACTATTTACCACAAGAACCGCAAGCGGCTTCACCCCCATCACTCGATACACCCCCAACGCCACCAATGGAAAAAGAGGCGGACGGTAGTTATCAGGCTCACTCGGCCACCCAAACGACGTCGCATACACCCCGTTCGAAAGCAAATTCACCGACGCCGCATAATACTCGCTCGCATCGGACTGGAGCACGTCCCGCACTACCGCCCCCTCCCGCCACGGTGCATACACCACCCACAATATCCCAACCAGTCCTATCCACACCATCGCCGCGTACTTCATCTCTCACCTCTCCAGTTCTTCCACCCTATCCATCCCATCGTCCCTACCAACAAAATCGGTAATGCCCGGTAGGCCCAGTCATTGACTGCGTGGCTCCAGTGCCTCGTGTCATACAGAAAAACCACCGTATGCTCGCCTTTCGGTACCTCTACTCCCTGATGCAGCAAATTACATCGTACGATCCTCGCCGGTTGACCGTCCACTGTAGCTCGCCAGCCCGCGTCTGGTGCTGTAGCCATTATCACCATCCCCGCCCCGCTCATCTTCACTCGTGCCTCCACCCGCTCAGGCCGGTAACTTACGATGCGCACTTCACTCTCAAAACTCGGCGTCTCCCGCGCTTTCATCCCCTCCTCATGCACCACCGCTACACGCCCCGGCTCGTTGGTACTCGCATCCATGAACCGTACCGCCGCCCCCGCGTTCGTCTCAATAATCCAACTCCCTACCGCATACACCCTCTCCAGCGTGTTCGTCAGCGCATACACCACATGATCCCCGTCCCGCTCCCGCCATGTGTACTTCGGTATAAATAAATCGCGCACCCCAAGCTGTCGCAACGCCCCCTCCATCGCCCCTCGCGGCCCAATCACGTACTTTACATTGCAGTACTGCCACCGCCGTAAAGGCGACAGCGCATCACTGTAGAAAAATAATTGCACATCCGGCGACGGCCGTGAGTCCGCAGCTACGTTGATATGCTCAATTTCATGCTTCCCCAAAAGCCCACTCACCCATACGTTGTACAACGGATGTTGTACCGTCAGCAGCGCCACCCTGTATGGCTCCCGCTCCTCCTTCAAAAACTTAAACACCTCAGGTGTATCCAGCGTCTGCCGCGTGTCCTCCTCCATTATGTACTTCCACGCCACGCTCACTAAGTCCATAATAAGCAACCCTGTGATCACCCCCAACAAAACAGTTCGCTCACTTCGCGTACTTCGCCGAGTCACCAACCAATACAACACGCCCCCCACAATGACCGCAACGACTAACGCACGCCGCGCACTTCTTTGCATGTTCCTTACAATCAATGTCCCCTCTTGTTCCCCATACCGCCTCAACTGATCTTTAATCTCATCCTCTCTCATCCCCTGACGCAACGCTTGCCGTATCGTTTGTTGTACCTCCGGCCGATATGTCAGTTCCTCGCTGCGCACCCTCGCCTGTTTCTCTTTTATATACCCCTCCCCAACATACACTCCCACCGTCAGTAACGCTAAACCCACCACCACTACAACCCACACATACATAAATCGCCGCGCCACTCTGTTCTCCGGCCAGATTTGCTGCTGCTTCATAGTCTCCTCCTATCTCCTCACCCTGCCAACCATCCCTTTCGTATGCCCCTGCATCCGCATAATTATCTCTTGCAAGGTTTCCATCCCGTACCCTGCCAGCACCGCTACCCCTAGCATAACTGGATACAAAAACTTTAATGGGTTGCGCATCGCTGACATCCCAGGCAACGCATAAAAAAGTCTATACGCTCCGAGACCCCTTGCGCTGTTCGGCGCCGTGTCAAAATACCGGCCCCACGCAAACAATAATCCCACCAGCGCTGCTATCGCCCAAAATTGTATCACGGCCCGCCCAGACAACCCTTTTCTTCCCTCCTCCGAAACATCCCCTGTAAGCCCTCGGCATATCCCAAGTACAGCTAAGGCGATCACTACTACCCCCAGCCCCTGCGTATTGATCGAAAAACGTGCAAACCCTACATGCTCCGTCACCCACCTCGCATCTTGCCCAATCCTCCCCCAATACGGCGCGTCAGGTAAATGACCCCAACCATAAAACCCCGGCACCAATAACGTTAACGTCTCCGCCTTCGGCAATGACCACTGCGTCGCCCAGTTCCATTGCTCCACTGGCCCTCGCTGCTCCGCCGCTATCGCCCGCTCACCTTGCGTCGCCAACCCCAGCAACCACACCACTGTTAAAATCGCATACACACTCCCTGCCGCTGCCGCCATCCCTAATCCCGTAACCAACTTCTTCCCCCGCCCCTCCCCCCGTGTCCGCCATACTAAAAATGCTAACCACGCCACGTAAAACAGCCCCACAATAAATCCTACGTCCAATTGATTGCTCACACCTATCCCACCACATATCCCACTCCATACCAGCGCCAGTACGCTCCGCTCCCTCACACCATACGTCAACAACCATAAACTCCACAATAAAAACCCCCACATCAAAAATTTTCCCCCATGCCCCGAAAACACACACGTTATGAAATCTCCCGATAACATCAACGCACACGCCCCTACAAAACTTGCCAACACCCCCAGCCCCAGAGTCACACACCAGCCGTACATCCCTATCCCCACCATCAACGTCGCCCCAGCAAAAAGCACCGTGTTGTAATACTCCGTCTTCACCAACCGTTGCAACGGGTACTGTATGCTCAATGCTAATCGCCCCCCACTACGCCCGAGATATCCGTCGTTCAACCATACCACGCGCCGCCCCTCCCGCCACCATCGCTGCGCCCGCGCTATGCTCGCTAACGGAGAATCATTCGCTACCACTGCCTTCGGGGGTAGTAAAACACTGTGAAACACTATCACTACAACCCCAGCAATTCCCACCAACGCCCATAAATGCCTCCGTACCTTCACTTCCACCCCCTCACGTTTTCACAATTACTAACATCAGATGCCCCGCAAAAGGTACGCTCCACCCCTGTCGCGAAATCCAATCATCTAACCGCTCGCACCGCCGCGCACACCACGCACCCAGCGGCCGACATACTTTGTACACTATCCGCAGCGGCCCTATCATCCGCCCGTGAAACTCTACCCTGCTCCCCGTCAACCGAGCCAAATCTCTCCGCACTCCCCACGGTGTTACGTACTCACAGTGTATCGGCGCCTCCTTCCCCATAATCTTGTTCACAAGGTGATGTACCTTGTCATACACATAAAAACCATCCAACGCCCATAGATTCACCAATGACACAATTATCCTCCCCCCAGGCTTCGTCACTCGCAACATCTCCTTATATGCTTGCAAGTTGTCCCCCCGATCCAAATACCGCAGTACTTCTATGCAAATAACTCCATCGAATTCCTCATCTCCGTATGGTATTTCCGTCACCAACCCGTACTTAATTTCAACCCCCGGATTCCGCTGTTGCGCCTTTGAACGCATCTCCCCCGCCGGCTCTATTCCCACTACTTCAAACCCTCGCTCCCGCAACCGTTTCACTTGCTCACCAGTCCCACACCCCGCATCCAAAATCTTCCCTCCCGCACGAACCAGCCTCAACTGCTCGTCTATGAACTCATCAATCTTCTTACGCCCGTACGTAAACGCTGAATAGTACGCGTCCTGCCGCATCTCCTCATACATCGTCTCAAATAACCCCGCTGTCCTGTCGTGCTCCTCAATTGCTCGCTCTCGCACATCCATTCACTACCTCCTCATTGTTAATTGTTCGCGCCACTTCCCCTATCGTCATGTTCTCGAGCACCCCATCATCTATCATCCTCCGCGCGTGGCACAAAATCTCATCTAAAGTCCTACACTGCTCCTCCATCCGATACTCTATGTTCGATGGATGAAACCATAAGTGAAAAATCTTACCCTCTCGCGCAGCCGCCTCCATCCCCCGCACCGCCATCTCCACCTGCCGCCTGGGTGTGATTAGCCTACGCAATCCCCGCCGATGATACAACAACATGCTGTCCGGCACATTCACCATCCCATACTCATCCCGAACCGGGGTGACAACCGGTGGCGTGCTCCCCATTAACTGTGTCAATAGGTTCAGCCCCCGCCACAACAAGTACGGCTTAACCCCATCATACCACCGCCGCGTCTGACCTCGATACGCCCTAACCCCCGCCTCCGCAAGCAACCTTCGGAACCCCACGTGGTTATATGGAAAAACAAACACCCGAAATGACACACCCTCCCCTTCATGCACCTTGCGCGCCAACTCAATGTCTGCTCTGATCGCCTCCTCGTGCGCTACCCCCTCCTCATACCGAAGATGCCCAAACGAATGACTCCCTATCTCTTGCTGCGGCTCCGCCTCACGAATCATACGCACGACATCCCGCGCACACCACAGCTCTTCCCCGCCCTCCCCTACCGCCGCAAACCAGTCATTCTTCTCCCCAACCATGATCGGTCGCGGTATCTCCGGCACCACCCTCCCCTCCCGCATCTCTATCACCTCCCGAAATAAGTGCCCGACAATTGCCCACGTAGCACGTATGCCGTGACCCTTAAAAATCTCAAGCACCCGCCGGATCGCTTCACGTTCCTTCCTAATGCTTTCGTACTCCCCCACCTTGTCCCACACATCCACAAGCCCCCACCCAAATTCCACGTCTATCGAAATGACAAAGATCCCCTTCATCCCCTCGTCCTCCCTCCTACCCCCCACTCCTCCCTTCAATAGCCTCGTGGCCCTCCACTCCTGAGCGTGCCTTCATGTATGCCTGGGTGTGCAGGTACAAAGGCTCGACTTTCATGCCTTCACCTCGCGCCCGCAAACGCCGCGCCGCCCGGCAAACCTCGATCGCGTCAATCACTACGCCCTCTCCACGTTCCCACCCCCTTGCCTCCAGTACCTCACTTCCTTCTGTCCCAAAATACACTCCTCCCCCCTCGAACACCTCATCAAGATCTCTCTCCCCTATCACTCCATAGCCCCGCCAAATCTTCTCACCTTCCCTCAACTCGTAAAAAATACCCCCACCAAACCCCGCCTCTACCACAACCAGCCTCCGACGCCCTTCCCCTACCTCCGGAAATAAATCAAAATGCGTCACACCCCACACAGGCACCTCCCACCCGTCCCCCAGCCCCAGCGCTGTCGCTATCCCTACCCGAATCCCCGTAAACGAACCTGGCCCACAGTCCACCGCAATCCCCTCCAAACTCCGTCCACTCACCCCCAACTCCCTAAGTAACTCCACCACCACCGGCACCAGCTCCCCAGCTACACTCCCACACCTCCCCACCTCCCGCCGCCATTCCTCTCCCTCACCTCCAAGTACCCCTACACTCCCCCCACCGCTCACCATCACCGTCTCCAAACCCAATATCATCACCCGCCCCCTTTCACCTGTCTCTTATACACATCT
>JAOACZ010000193.1 GCA_026417575.1 bacterium
GTGGGCTCGGAGATGTGTATAAGAGACAGGGGCTAACCGTGCGGTCACGTCTGTCCGGGTAAGCCCCTCGAGCACGTTCGCTGCTCGCACCGCTAACCCGCTCGCTACCACACTTATCGGCCCCCCATAGATATTAACTACGCGCCTAACCTCTCGCCCGGGTATGCCCTCCGTCCACGCCTCCAACCTCACCTTCTCAGCCCTCTCATACCCCTTCGGTAACTCCACAAACTCCCCCAAACCAACCACAAATCCCTGAGTAATTGCACCGTCCCCGCTTACCCACCGCCCTACCACCCGCGCCACAAAATCAGTCAGACTCGGCTCGGTATCCAAACGTACCCTCAACGCCTCCCCCTCCCTCCTCTCCCCCTCCAGCTCTACCCGAAGCTCCTTCCGTATCTGTCGCGCGATCAACTCCCGATGAACCGCCTCGTCAACAAATCGTAGCCCGAACTTCCAAGCTCCAAATGCATCATCTACCTTCACCAGTAACCTGTGTCTACCTCGCCGTAATTGCACCCGCGCCCAGTTCTCGTCCGCTAAATATCCCCGCTCACCAGGCATATCAATAACTAACTTCCCATCCAACCATACCCGAACCCCATCGTCTGAACCCACATGCAAATATGCCTCCACCTCTCGTCGTACCCGCACATTCACAAACGCATACCCTACCCCCAAATCCAACATCCCGTATACCCCGTCCAAATCTATCTCCGGCGTCACGCTGGTGATGTTCGTCGCCTCCACCCGCCCCCACCCCGTCACCCGCACCCCTCGCGCCAACTTCGCTTCCGCTTCCCCACCAATCTCTGTTAAGTAATCCGTAAATAACCCCAGCCGATTCGTACCCCCTAACTCCCCCTCCACCACACGATTGGGAAACGGACCCAAAATTAACCAATTCGTAATGTAGCTGTTCAGCTCAAGCTCTACCGTCGGCGCTCCCACCCCGGATCCCCCCAACACCAGCAGCCACGCCCCTACCCACCAAATCTTCGCCCGTATCCTCATCCTCGCTTTCATTCCCTCTCATCCCCACTAAACGATCATCTCCTCCACCGCACGCGCAATCCCTGCCGCATCTAACCCATACTCCGCAAACAGAGCCTTCGGTGTCCCCGATGACGCATACCGCGTCACCCCTAACTTCTTAAACCGACACACTAACCCTCGCTGCGCCAAAAACTCTGCCACGCTCACCCCTAGTCCCGACGTCACCACATGATCCTCTACCGTCACTATCACCCCCGTCCCCGCCGCCCCACGCATCACTTCCTCATCCAACGCTAATGGCGTCGCCACATGAACCACCCGCGCTCTAATCCCCTTCTTCCTCAACTCCTCGTGCGCCCCCACCGCATTTGCACACAGCGTCCCCATCACTACAATCGCCGCATCATCCCCTGCACGTATCACGTCAGCTACCCCATACCGAAATTCATACTCCCCCCCAAACACCGGCTTCCCATCCTCCCCGCAAATAACTGGCGCCTTCGAACGCCCCATCGCTATCAACGTCATCTTCCGACTCTGCGCCGCATATCGCACCGCTCGGTCCGTCTGATTCGGATCCGCTGGCACAATCACCTCCACCCCCAGCAAGTTCCTAAAAACACCTACGTAGTCCACACACTGGTGCGTCTTCCCATCCTCCCCCACATCTAAACCACAATGCGTGCATACGATCTTCGGCGCTACATGATTCAACACCGAGAGCCGATGCTGATTATACGTCTCATCCACCCCAAATACCCCGAAGTCCGCAAAAAATACTTGCAACCCACTCGCTGACATCGCTCCCGCCATCGTCGCTGTGTTGTGTTCCTGTATCCCACACTGGAAAAATCGCCCCGGCGCCACCTTCTCAAAGCCACCCGTCTTCACGCTCGGCTTCAGATCACAGTCTAACACCACCACTGGCGTCGCTGTCGCGTCCCCTTCGTTCGCTTTCGCGATGTCCGCAATTGCATTGCCCCACGCACTCCGATTATCTAACCCATCACTCGCCCCGTACGTTCTCGGCACGCCCACGCTTAACCGTACCGGCTGCACTTGCGGTTGATACGCCTCCATCAGCATCGTCTGCCTTTGCCCACGCCGTACCTTCAATTGCTCCAAATTATCTTCAACACCAAGCTCCTTCAACGCCGCGCGACATTGCTCCTCCGTCAACGCCGCCCCATGATAATGCGCCTCGTTCTCCATAAACGACACCCCCTTCCCCATCACCGTCTTCGCAATAATCACCGTCGGTTCCCCCTTCGCTAACCCTTTCCTCACAGCCTTGTACAACGCCTGCAAATCATGCCCGTCTACAACAATTGTATGCCACCCATCTGACGCCCAGTTCTTTTGCACGTTTTGCGGCATCACTTCCCGTGTATCCCCGTTGATCTGCAAACCATTCAAATCCACCAGCGCTATCAAATCACGTAAACGATACTTTACCGCCACCCGCCGCGCTTCGCTAATCTGCCCTTTTTGCTGCTCCCCATCCCCCATCACGCAAAATACACGATACTTCATTCCGCGCACCTCGCGCGCCAACGCAAAACCTACCGCAGCGGAAAGCCCCTGTCCGAGATTCCCTGTGTCCCATTCCACACCTGGCACACAACGCTCAACATGCCCCGCAAAACAACTCCCAATCTGACGAAAATGGGCCAACGCCTCCTCAATCGGAAAAAATCCCCGCCGCCCTAACACCGCGTATACCCCCGGTGACGTATGCCCGTGACTCACCACTATCCGATCCCGCTCCTCCCAACCCGGATTCCCCGGATCTACCTTCGCACAATGCCATAGCAATGTGTACATCTCCATCGACGACATCGAGCCCCCAGGATGACCACACGTCGCTAACGTTGTCATCTTTAATACATCCCCCCGCGCCTCCCGCGCAAATTCTTGCATCGCCGCAATTTCTTCCGCGCTTAGCTTCGCACTCTCAAAATTCACACAACTCATTCTCAGCTGCTCCCTTGGTTACCACGTACGTCTCGAATGTCCGAAATTATACCATTAACCCGCTCAAATGCAAAACCTATGCGCTACTCGCCTCCCTTCTTCTCACCCGCCCTCCACAACCCAAACAAAACCCCCAAATCCCCGCTCTTCACCCTACACCCTACCCCCCTCCTCCTAACGTTTCATCTATTCCAGCTCGGACTACCTCCGCACAACGCCGAAATGCTGCCGCCTCTTCGCCACTTAACTCCGGGTACAGTACCCGCACTATCCCACTCCGCCCCACTACTACCGGCAACGATAAACATACGTCCCGTACCCCCAAATACCCATCCACCAACACCGACAACGGCATCGTTCGCCGCGTGTCCAGCGCTATCGCCTCAATCACTAATGCCGCCGCCATGCTAATCGCATAACTCGTGTGCCCCTTCCGTTCCACTACCTCAAACCCAGCCCGCGTCGTCTCGCGAAACAGCGCCCGCGTCCCCGCATCATCTACTATCCGCGTCCCACCCACCACCGCCAAACTAAACTCCGGAAATTGCGTCTCCCCATGCTCCCCTAATATGTACGCTCGTACGTCATCAGGATGGATCCCTAACGCCCGCGACAATAACATCCGAAACCGCGCACTGTCAATCAGCGTCCCTGTCCCAAACACCCGCTCCCACCCAAATCCACTCAATCGCAGCGTGTGATACGTCATCACATCTGCCGGATTACTGATCACCAACATCTTCGCCCCCGGACTCCGCTCCGCTAAAACCGGCACCAACTCCCGAAATATGCCCATATTTGCCCGCCCAAGCTCAAATCGACTCTTGTACTCCCCTCGCCACGGCGCACTACACGCTAAAACTATAATGTCTGAACCCGCTGTCTCTTCCACACTCCCAGCGCTCACATTTGTACGATGATGTGTAAATGCTTGCGCATGTACCAAATCTAAAGCCTCACCTTCCGCCACCCGCGCGTCCGCATCCACCAACACTAATTCGTCCACTATGCCCCGCTCTACGAGCAAAAACGCTAACGTCGCACCTACCCGCCCCACCCCAACTATCGCCACTTTCATCTTACTTGCCCTTCAATAAATCTCGAATCTCTTCCAGTAACATCTCCTGCCGCGACAGTGTCGCTGCCACCGCACCCTTCCCCTCCTTCCGCTTCACCGCATTCATTAACTTTACCACTACAAACATCGCAAACGCCACGATCACAAAGTCAATCACTGCGTTGATGAACATCCCATACCCAATCACCACCGCTGGTACCCCCTTCCTGTCGCGTCTACGCTCGCTGCCTTCAACGTCAAGGCCAAATTCTTAAAATCAACCCCGCCCGTCAGCAGGCCGATCGGTGGCATTAGTACCTCGTTCACAAGCGTACTCACAATCTTCCCAAACGACCCCCCAATTATTATGCCCACCGCCAAATCAACCACATTCCCCCGCATCGCAAACTCTTTGAATTCTTCGAGCATCTTCTTCATCTTCCACCCCCTTTGCTGCGGTTACAAGCTACTTCCAAATCCCTGGTAGCTCACTCCCACAATACCCACATCGCCCGTCACGTACCTTCATCGCCTTCACCCAATACCCTTGCCGCGCTATGACGACCTTCCCACACCCCGGACATTCCGTGTCCTCGTACGGATTGCCCGCAATGTTCCCCGCATACACAAATTTAATCCCATATCCCTTCGCAATCTCAACCGCCCCCAACACTGTCGCCACTGGCGTCGGCGGCCGATCCTGCAGCTTAAATGCCGGATAAAAACGCGAGAAATGTACTGGCATATCTCTGCCTATCTCCGTAACCACCCACGCGCACAAATTGCTGATGTCCTCCGGCCGGTCATTCGCACCAGGAATGATTAAGTTCGTCAGCTCCGTCCATACCCCTTCTTCCTTCAATATTTTGAATGTCCGGAGCACCGGCTCAAGCGTCCCCGTCGTGTATGTCCCGTAGAATCGCTCCGAAAAGCCCTTCAAATCCACATTCGCCGCATCAATGTATTTGCATAGCTCGCGCAACGGCGCCTCCTCAATATACCCACACGTCACCCACACATTTAACAAGCCCTGCTCCCGCGCTAACCGCGCTGTGTCCCGCATCAGCTCGAAATACACCGTCGGCTCCGTGTACGTGTACGCTATCGAACGCGCCCCCGACTCCATCGCCGCCCTCACAATCCGCTCCGGACTAAAATCCATGTGCGGTGCTGTCTCCGGCGCCGCCTGCGAAATCTGCCAGTTCTGACAAAATACACACTGCAAGTTGCACCCCGCCGTCGCTATCGAAAAACTCCGTGATCCTGGCAACACATGCATGAGCGGCTTCTTCTCGATCGGATCCACATGCACCGCCACTACCTTCCCATACACTAACGTCCGCAGCTTCCCACCAATGTTCATCCGCACCCCACACGCCCCGCGAAACCCTTCCCGCACCACACAGCGCCGCGGACACAACCCGCCCCGCACCCGCCCATCCCCAACCGACTCCCAGTACTCCGCCACCCGCAACGACAACCCCGCACGCACTACTTCCGCACT
>JAOACZ010000214.1 GCA_026417575.1 bacterium
CCCCTGCCACCACCGCCGCGGTCGGCCGTGAGGCCACGGCCATCACCATGCACGCGCTGACCGCCACATACCACCACCTTTGGAGCCGCACTTCCGCCACGTACCATGCAAACAACCCCACACTCAACCATAGTTGACAACTGAAGATCGCCACTTCGTAAAACGCCGCACTGGTCATTTCGTAGGGAATCGGGATGGAAAACGCCAGCGCCAGGGCCGCCGCATGATAATACCCGCGCGGCGTGCCCGGCAGGTGTTCACGCATAATCCTCCACGCCAGCCATAGTTGCACGCCGATACCTATCACGGCAAACAGCCATGCTGCGCAATTCAGCGGCACATGCGTGCCCAGCAACACACGCACAGGCAGGAACAATGTCAACACCGGCGCAACGCCATAATATGTGTAGAACTTGCCTTTGTAGTAACTCACATCGTACGGATAACGATGCGCATGCTTCACCAGATCGTACGGATCATCAGCTGCGGCCAGAGCAGGCGCGGGTGTGAGCGAGAGGGCAAGCTGGCCGGATAAAAAGCCCTCCACCAGCAAAGCGTACACATTATGATACGCGCTGTCGCGCGCACGCAGCGGATCCGATGAGAACGGGAACCGCAAGGTGCCACGAGTGGCGTAAAACGCAAGCACTAGCGCAATACTGCACATCCACAGCCAGTACGCACACCGGCTCGGCGCCGATGTAGTTGAGCTCCGGCCACTATGCTCACTCATGGGTGTCTCTCATCAGCGTGTTCAATTCCTGTAGCCCTTCTGGCGAGCCGATTTCATAAAACCGCTCTTGCACCTCGTAGCCGCTCATACGGCCCTGCTGCACCAGCGCCCGCAGTACATCTGCCAAGTCAAATTTCTCTCCCGCGCTGTGGCCGGCCAACGCCTCTTTGGTAAGCGCGCTCAACCCCCAGTCTATGTACACCATGTCTGGCCGGTGCGCGTGTTTATCATACACCAGAATACGACCCTCTGCAAACACCACATTACTGCGGTCAAATTGACCCGCATTGTGAAATACCGTCATCAAGCCCAACGGTGGCGGCCTGTGTGTCGCACGTTGTTTCAGGAATTCATCATAAATCGCGGCATAATTACAACGCAAGTAGGAATCGCCATACATGACTAAAAACGGATCACTCAACAAGGGAAGCGCCTTGTACAACGCGCCGCCCGTGCCCAGCAGCTCGGGCCCGTCATAGCTGTACTGCAACGCCACGCCATACGCGCGCCCGTCCCCAAACTGTGCCTCTATCATTTCGCCTCGATAGCCGACACACAGCACGACAGAACGAATCCCGCTCGCCCGCACTAACGCCAGTTGATGCGCGAGAAACGGCTGACCGGCTACTGGCACCAACGCTTTCGGGACCTCATCTGTCAGCGGGCGTAAGCGCGTTGCCAGCCCACCCGCCAAAATTGCAATTGTCGGCTCACTCGCCCGCATGCAGCCGAAACCAGCGGCAGTTAAATCTCACGAACATGCGCAAGAGATAATTTCTCACCATCTTAACACCAGTGACGACCGAACAACCGAACATGAGCAGTTAGCCCACCAGGCCTGCGAACATGCACTTCAACGCCATCACGGGGACAAGACAACTCGAGCCAATAGTCATATACACACATGAGCATGCTGCCCAATCTGCAGGGAAATACACCGCAGCACAAGCACTTTCAGCACGGTGTCGTTCCTCAACACACCGCTCGCAAAGGGGTTCTCATCCTGACGTAGTAGTGCACATGCCGAGACTGTCAGCCTGGAGAAATCCTCGTGATCTGTCAGCGGCACAAATCCGCGGCAAAGCAGATAACAGAAAATACCCATCCCCCAAGCACGCCACGCGTGAGAGCCAGTTCTTGATGAGAATTAAATGCATCTTCCATCGTGGCACTCGCAAGCCACATTGATCACGAAGCAATGACCTTAGTTCCTTCGAAATCAAACCGGAAACGGACTTCTTCCAAGCCAGCTGTACGCATGGCAGCCCGCAGGCGCCCAGGCTGCTCCGTGCAAAAAAGCAAAAACCCCCCTCCGCCGGCACCCACTAATTTACCGCCCAGTGCCCCATGTTGCCGCCCTAGCTCATACCAGGCGTCGATTTGCGCGTTGCTCATCCCAGGCGAGCGGCGCCGCTTATATTCCCAATGTTCATGCATCAAGAGACCATATTCCGCAATCTTTCCTTCGCGCAGCAACTCGAAGCTGCGTAGCCCCAGCTCCTTGACGTAGTGTAGGTTCTTCAGCATCGCAGGGTCCTCCTGCACCGTGCGCGTCTGTTGATCTCTTAACAACTCACTCGCGTTGCGCGCGAAACCCGTGAAGAACAACAGGAGGCAATCGTTTAGATCGTTCAAAATATCGCTCCGCAATCGTAACGGCTGGGCTTCCACGCGATCATCCGGGTGAAACCAAAATGCAGTAATGCCACCAAAAGCGGCAATGTACTGATCCTGCTTGCCAATGGGCTCCCCTAATCGATCAATCTCAATCTCACATGCTAGTCGTGCAATCTCCTCAGGATGCAAGTGACGACGATGATGCGCATAAAGCGCCTTGATGAGCGCGGTAGTGAAACTCCCTGACGAGCCAAGCCCTGTTCCTGCGGGAATGTCCGCCAAGGTGGTGATTTCAATCTGAGGCGTGCGGAGATCCATCATCCGTAACGCTTCGCGGATGATCGGATGCTGTACCTCATCCACGCGCGCGACACGTTCCAATTTTGAGTACTTAAGGTAGATCCCCGGCACAAAGGGCCGCATGACCGTCACATAGACATATTTGTCAATCGCTGCGGCAATCAGAAATCCACCGTACCTGCGATAATAGGACGGCAAATCAGTACCCCCACCACCTAGGGACAACCGCAAAGGACTGCGCACAATAATCATCGGTCCCTCCGCTGGTATATTGCATCCACCAGGCACAAGACATGGTACGCATCCTCTAGCGTGCCCAGTGGCTCCGCTGCGCCCATCACGGCTGCTTTAAAGTTGGCGTACTCCCGCTGCCAGGACACGTCTGCACCCGGATACTCATAGATAGTGGTCGTTGGCGGCCCCATCTCTGGCCCCATCGCGTAGTGCGCGAGCCGTTCCACGCCGTACGAGCCACCTAAACCTTCAATGTGAAGTTTACCGTCACGCCCATAAATCTCCAACGAAAAAAGATTCTTCCACTCCGTCCACGAAACATGCAACTGGGCGATTTGCCCACCCGCCGTCTCCAGCAACAGGAACGCGTTATCTTCCACCGGCATCTGCCAGAAGTATGTACGCATTAACCCAGTTACGACGCGCAGCTCCCCCAAATACCAGCGCGATAGATCGATCAGATGAGTGCCCTGGTCAAGTAACTCGCCACCACCGGAACGATCGGGCTGAGCACGCCACTCCTTCTCGTATCCTAATCGTCCTCCGTGGCCGTACCGACCTCGTAAAAACATCAGCGGTCCCAGCACGCCACGGTCAATTAGTTCGCGTGCTTTTTGCATTGCCGGGTGAAAACGATGATTGAATCCCACCTTAACAACCAGGCGTCCCGCGTGCGCGCGCCAGGCAGCGCATACCGGCGCCAGCTCAGCCGCGCGTCGTGCCGCCGGCTTCTCCACGAGTACATGCTTGCCTGCCTGAATCGCAGCCAACGTGATTGGCGCCAACAAATCGTGAGGTGTCGCCACAATCACTGCCTCAACATCGCCGCGCGCAACAACGGCACGCCAGTCAGTCGTGCACACGCACCCCCGCCCGCCCGCCACCCGTACCATAGCTGTCTCGTTCACATCACACACAGCCACCAACCTGTCATCGTCCCCAAGGTGTGCAGCACGTTTGCCGCCAATCAGTCCACACCCAATGATCGCTACGTTCATTTGTCCCACGCTTTTCCGCGATCACGTGCACAAATCCGACGCAACGTATACACGTCACTGGTCATGAGCTCATCTTTGATCGATGGAAACAGGTCCCAACGATCCCACACGGCACTAATCAGCTTCCCAGTAATGCCATCACTTGCCGCGGACGCCAAAAAAACACACAAGCGCGCGCCAGGCTCGAAGCCCACCCCACCAGTCTCTTTTTGCCGCACAGCTTTGGTATAAAATTCCGCCCCCACTTTCTCTGGCCCGGCTGCCAACACGTCATCCAACAAGCGCGTGTTCAGTGCACCTGGCGCCACGGCATTCACATCAATGTGCCATTGGCGCACTTCCTGAGCCAGGGATTCGGCAAAACGTACCACCGCCGCCTTCGCAGCTGCATACGCACTGAGGTTCGGCAGCGGCGCCGTGGCGCCGCCACCGGACAATTGAATGATCTTCCCATAGCGCTGGGCCTTCATGTAGGGCACCACGGCTCGGCACATCAGCACGGAGCCAAATAAATTGACTTCGATGGCGTATCGCCAAGCATCCCAGTCCACTTCATCGCTCAGCCCCATCGGGCCGTAAATACCAGCATTATTCACCAAAATGTCAACGCGCCGGAAAGTGGTCATGACCGCGTCCACTATACGCCCCACGTCCCGCGGACACGCCACATCTGCAACAAGGGAAAGAATGTGTTGATGCGCCGCGGCACGTTCCCGAAGCTGTCTCTTATACACATCT
>JAOACZ010000239.1 GCA_026417575.1 bacterium
GCAAAAAACGCCGCCACCTGCGTAGACGGCCACATTTCCTATGATGCTGCAATTGGACACAAGCCCACCGTACTCCAAGTACACACCGCCACCATAGTGGAGCACACGATTGCCGCGCACAACACAATTGAGCAGGCGCGCACCAGCGTACAACCGCGCTCCGCCTCCATCACCCGCGTTCTGCGCCCCTTCAATCGTCACGCCCTCCAGCACAGCCCCCTGGCCCGCCAGCACAACGCCTGGCCCTCCCCCAGCCGCATAAATCACTGTTTTCGCGGGACCAGCGACGCCCCGGACACAAACGAAGGGCTTGATTCGCACGCCGCGCTCATAGTACGTGCCCGGCGCCACCATCACTACTGACCCCGCTTGCGCTATCTCCAGTGCCGCCTTCAACGAGCGCAGGCCACACTCCGGCGTGTCATAGGGCGGCGTAGCGGTGCCGCTCAACGCTACCCACAGCTCGCCTTGTGTCACGCAAAACGCATTTGTGGCACTGTACTGCCGCGTACCATCGGCTGCACGCGCGGCCACAAAATAACGTACCGCGCTCCCCAGCGCCATGCCGGAAATGGTCGCCGCGTAGACCCCGCCGCGTTCTGTAGCATTTCGCCGCGTCATCGGCATGGCAAGCCATGCCTGTTGATTTGTGGAAAAACACAGTTCCACCACGAGTGTGCCAGGAAGTGAGTGCGCCACATGCGCGGTCACTTCTACCGGTACGCCCGGCCGAACGACGTGCGGTTCATGGCGTACGTCTTCCACCGCCAGGACACCGGCCGGGATGGGGCTTATGCGTACGACGAGGGCGTACGGTTGCGGAGCGAAGGGCACTTGGTGACCAACCACCCACACTGTGCATGTACCCGCGGGCGCCACGCCCCGGACACTTTCGACGTTGTCACGCCGATTAGGTTGCCCCGTCCGCACATCATACCAACGCGCCCCACTGGGCGCGCGCACGACCAGGTCAAGATCGTTGACCAGGGTAATTGCAGCGGCGAGCGAGGCGGGATAGTCACTGTACACCAACCACGCCCGTACCACCGCCGCAGTGGTCAACACCAGCTCGTAGGCGTTCGTCACACCCGTGTCAGCGAGCGTGTGATCCACGAGCAGAGCCAGGCGGTCATTCGTAGGCGCGAGTGTGTTCCCGAGGTCAAGTACACCCCAGCCCTCGGCCATGTTCGGGACCGCAGCGGGTATTTCACGTTGTGGACCATAGCCGTATTGCCCGGGGGCAAGCGACTGCGCACCGGCGAGGAGCAGCGCCTTCACCAGTGCTGCACTCGGGCGGACGTGCCCAGTGCGCGTCACCAGCCATTCCCGCACCAGGGCGGCCGCCCCCGCAGCCAGCGGAGTCGCCATGCTGGTCCCCCCCGCAAATACGTAGTACTCGTCGTACACGCCCCAACCGAACATGTTGCCCCGTGTGCGCGCGCGGCACGAGATAATATCCGTTGCCGGAGCGACGATGTCGGGCTTGATGCGGTTATCCGCCGTCGGCCCGCGTGAAGAAAAAGCCGCCAACCCGCGCCGCACACCATCCGCACTGCTCGACACGTAGTCACACGCAAGCGGTTCCAGGGGGAACCCCTCCGGCCAATAGTCATACCATGTCCACGACGTCAGCCCCCCACTCCCGGGGGCGCGCCACGTCTCCGCTCCCCCTACACTAAGCACATTCTTGGCCGTTGCTGGCGCAATAATTCCCATCCCGTCCACCACCCCATCTCGATTGGCATCCCAGCCATTATTGCCTGCTGCGCACACTACCAACATCTCCGGCGTGTCCCACACGAATTCATCCGCAAGGCGCGCCAGCCACGTGTATTTGCCATACACATCCGCCCCCCAGCTATCAGAATGAATACGTGCGCCGTGTTCATACGCTTGCGCCAGCAACGCGTAGAAGTCAAAGACAATATCACCGATATTCCCCTCCCCATCGGTGATGCTTTGATGAACCAACCGAGCCCCAGGCGCCACGCCCCGAAAACGCCCGCCATGCCCCGCCGCGCCTGTCCCCACCAGCGAGCCCGCCGTGTGCGTCCCGTGCCCGAGCGGGTCGCTCCAGTCACCCGGCCGCACAAGCGCATGGGCTACCGCAATTCGCCCGCGCAAGTCCGGATGCAACGAACGAGGCGCGCCCGTATCAATACCGCTATCCGCATGCCCGACCAGCTGACCCGCTCCCGTGAGCCCCAGTTTTTCCCACACCTCCGCTGCATTGATCCCACGTGCCGAGGTCGCGACGTCGTTGCAAAAGTGCGGCGCCGTGTACGCCTCGATCCATTCCACCGCCGCCAGCTCTGCAATTTGCGCGACCGCCTCTGCTGACATCATTGCCCGCACCCACCCACGGCCTCCCCGGCCTCCCACGTACCGGACCACGCCACCTGCCCGCTGCACCGCCTCACTCACCGCGCCCACCTCGGACGCTGCCCACACGCTCACTACGTACTCATTCACCTTCGTCTCGCGCCCCTCGGTTCCCCCTCCTGCGCTCTTCCCCGCCAGCGCCCGTTCTACTTTGTATTCAGGCAGATACAAGCCGATCCAGGTTACCCCGGGCATGTCTGCAATCGCTGCCAGCGCCTTCTCATCGCTTCGCACCACCAGAGCCCGCTCTGGTATATAACCACACACTGTCGCGCCCGCAGCTTTTATCAGTGCGCATGTGCCTCGACTCAACCGGTGGGCAAATTGGACAAGATAGACGCGCGTCCCTGACGCCCGTGCTTCGTCTGGCACAACACGTGTGACCCCGCTTGTCGGTATAATTTTCCCTGCTCGCAAGTGCAAGACCACCGCAGGCACTTCGCATATCCCGACGGTAGTTGCGCTGGCAAAAGTGACTACGATTTTTCGCCACCCCATCGGTACCAGTATACCACATTTTCAGCACCACGCACAACGAAAAAAAAAGCCTCCAACGCCTCTCAAAAGCGTCATCTCGCGTTTTCTCCGACAACTGCAAATCACCCTTTCTCACATCCGACACTGCCAAGGCTTTGCCTCGCCACAAGGTCGCTCGCGATCGAATTCGAACGTGTTTGTGAAGGGTCGCCTCACCTCGACGATCGTATTTCCCGCGCTCAATCTTGTGGAGGGGCGCCGGCCCCGGCGACCGCATCGTCACGTGAACCCACCGCCCAATCCCACCTGCTTCCACCATTCCCCTTTCCCTTGGAGGGGCGCCGGCCCCGGCGACCCCATCTTCACGCGAACCCACCGCGCACGGATTCAACCGACACGAACCGCCGTTTGCAATCGGCAAAAATTGTCGTTTGAACGCGCATGGGCCTCGGCGATTAAATCTCACGCGAAACTTGCGGGCACGGAGGCCTGTGCCTCTCCATTAAACGAATTCCGCGGATCGCAGGCACACGTGATTCACGCGAAATTCACGGGCACGGAGGCCGGTGTCCGTTCAAACATGTCATTTTAACGGGTGCCGGCCGGTGGGCGGGATTCGCAGCTACACGTGGTACGGGCAGCGCGACGCTGTGGAGCGGCGGCAGTAGTAGTGCTTTCGGCACGGGAAGGGGGACGTACGCACAGTGCGAGCCGCGTGAGCTTCGCCACGACGGCGAGAACATTAATGGGCCACTATTTTCGGCGCAAGAAGAGCCCACACAAGCCCAGGAAGAAGACGCCTAGGGCAAAGCCAGCAGGCTCGGGAACGTCCGTGGGTAGGAAGGCGTCCCACAGAGCGAAGAACGGCTGGTTGGAAGCCGGTTCTGGCGTGAATTCGCACGCGCCGATGTCGGGAGCCGCGCCAATCACACGCGGCGTGCCATACAGGTCGCGGCTGCGCGCCATCCACGGCAACATGATCGCGGCGTCAATGCACGCGGAGTCCGGAGCCAAGCGAAAATCATTTGCACCACTGTCAAGGAAACGTGGGGGCGAGGTGAGTATGCCGGTGCCTGCAGTGCGTGGAGTCACACATGACGCAGTGACGCGAACGGTACGACCACGACGGGTGAAGTTGCCCGGTGTATTGTAATACAGAATGGCGTTACGCACCTGTGTGCCGTGGGTGGCGACAACCCCGCCAGCATAGCGCGCATGGTTGAAGACAATCGTGCCATTATCAAGCGTACCGCCCGGGCCGCAGACCACGCCGCCTCCCCCAGCGCTGGCGCGATTATCGTGACACAGCACATTGCGAATCCGACTATATTCCGCGACCAACGCGCCTCCTTCGTGAGCCTGATTGGAGCGGAATATGCAGTTCAGCACGCGCGTTTCGTCCCCTACGCGGGCACCACCTCCACGCTGCCCAGCGATATTCTGTTCGAAGACGCATTCGCGCACGTCGCCAAGGGTGACACTGACTAAGCCACCACCATCATTCGAAGCGCAGTTGGCCCAGAGGAGGCAGCGGTAGAGACGCGGCGCATACGCTCCCCACACACCCCCAGCATCGTCCAGGGCCAGATTGTGATCGATCAGACACTGCTGCAAAGTAATGTCATTGCCGCCGAAAATGGCTCCGCCCCGCTGTCCGGCACGGTTGGCAGTGAGGCGGGTACGCTCGAGCAGCAGCGTGCGTTCACAAAACACGCCGCCTCCGTGCACCGTAGCGCGGTTGGCGGTAATCGTACACTCGCGAAGCGTCGCCGCGTAGCGCGCGTACACACCGGCGCCAAAACCAGCCACGCCGTTGCTAATGACCAGCTGCTCCAGCACAATCCCTGTTGCCAGCAATGTGAGACAGCGCCGTGCGCCGACGCCATCGAGGACGACGTGACCAAGGCCGCGCACCCTGACAGGGCGGCGTAGTTCGACCGTCTGGCCGAGGCGGTAGTGCCCACTACTCACGACGATTGTACATCCGGGTCCCGCGGCGAGCGCCGCGTCGGCAAGGTTCGTCGCGGCAGTAGCCCATGAGGTAAAGGGTGCGTGATGCGCGCCGTTGCGTGCCACGTACACAGTCGTGTTTTCCACGACGGGGCCGTCGTACTCAGGCTTGAGAATGTAGGCCACGGTAGCAGTGGCGGTGTAGCCGGCGGCATCCCTGACTGTGTAAACGAGCCAGTTCGTACCGACGTTCAGGCCAACCTGATCCGACCACGCGGGTGGTTGAAACATGCGCACAGGCCGTCCGTCGCGTGTGACGGGAAAGGTGCCGTAATCATCGTACACTATGCCGTGGACCACGACGTTGCTGTTGGCAAACGCAAACGCGGACCACGGCGGCGGCGAGGTGACAAGGAGCGCGGGGGCACGGTCGTTGGCATAGGCGCTAAATTCGTGGCAGCCTATGTCAACGCGCGGACCCACGAGGCGCGGGTGGCCCTCGAAGTCACATGCCCCCGCCATCCAGGCCGCGTTGCGCCCTGCGTTGATACAAGGCGAGGTTGGGCCAGGGCGGGGGAAGGCGCCTGTCATGAGCAAGCCAGGATCCGTGGCTAGATTACCTGGCCCGGGTGGCAATGGCGTCGTACACGAAAAACTGAAGGCCAACGCCTGCGCAGTGGGATCGTATTCAGGAGCCAGCGGCGCCAGATTCGCAAAGACAATTGTGTTGACGACGGTACCGTTCGTGCCGGTGAGGCCGCCTATCTCGCGATCAGCCCGATTGCGCGTCAGGAGACAGTTTTCCACCACACTCTGACCTGTCACATACGCACCGCCAGCCTGACGCCGAGCGCGATTCCGCTGCAGAAGGGTATTGCGCAACACTGCGCGGCCGTCTAACCATGCCCCGGCTGCTTGGTGGGCAGCGTTGTATTCGATCAGACAGCGGGTGATTAGAGGCGCCGCCTCGCTGGCTGATCCAGGTGGTGTCCATACCCCACCGCCTCTACGGGCTATATTTGAGCGGATGATGCATTCCTCAACGTGCCCTCCATTCTGGCAGCCCACGCCGCCGCCGGCGCGGGCACTGTTGTGCACAATCACACTCTTGCTGACCACCCCCTGGCGCGAGACGTACGCCCCACCGCCTACTCGCGCCCGGTTGCCCATGATAACCAGTTCTTGCGGTTGAGCTGCGTGTTCACACCATAGGCCACCTCCCACTCGCGCCACATTTGCCACAAGGAGGATGTTGCTCACACTCCCACTGTTGCTGAAGACACCCCCACCGCGCTCGGCCACGTTCGACGCCACTAGGCATGCGCTAAACACGGCGTCGTATGCGCGCACGCCGCCGCCATCACCAGCCCGGTTTCCCACCAGCTCGCACGCAATGAGCCGGGTCCCACTCCCCGCGCTCACGCCGCCGCCCTGCCCCCGTACACGATTTTGCACCACCCTGCTCGCTTGTACTACCCCACCTCGGTTTGCATAGATACCGCCGCCCGCGCGCCTTGCCCGGTTGTGTGCTACCACCGTGTTCAGCACCTCAGCAGAGTCACTAAGCCATATGCCGCCGCCCGACAGCCCAGCTTTGTTCTGTTCCACACGCGACCGCTCTACGCGCCCCGCGCCGTAGAGCACAACGCCCCCACCATCGCCAAAACGGGCGTCCGTGCGATTCCCACTAATGACACAGTCTGCAACCACGCCGCCCTGCTGGCAAAAAACGCCGCCACCTGCGTAGACGGCCACATTTCCTATGATGCTGCAATTGGACACAAGCCCACCGTACTCCAAGTACACACCGCCACCATAGTGGAGCACACGATTGCCGCGCACAACACAATTGAGCAGGCGCGC
>JAOACZ010000164.1 GCA_026417575.1 bacterium
GTGGGCTCGGAGATGTGTATAAGAGACAGCTTAGCACCTCCCCTAATACTCTTCCTCGCACCTCTTCTTGCTTCCATCCCGTCAGTCGCTCCGCCTCCTTGTTCATTAGCGTCACCCGCCCTTTCATGTCCGTCGTAATCACTCCATCGCCGATGCTCCGCAACGTCACCATCAACCGCTCCTTCTCCGCCGCTAATGCGAGCTCTGCTTCCTTGCGCTCCGTTATATCCATGATCAATCCTAACATCCTCACCGGCACGCCCTGTTCATCACGCACCACATTACCGCGCTCTGCCACCCACCGAACAACCCCATCAGGCCGCACAATACGATGCTCAATGTTATATACCATACCCCGCTCTAAACAGTTCCGAATCGCCTCCTCGACCATCCCACGATCGTGCGGATGCACAAACTCCAATAAACTACCCTCCTCTCTCGCCTCAGAAGCTACCCCAAATATTTCCTTCGTCACACCTGACCACACTTCCTGCTTGCTTCGCAGGTCCCGATCCCACGTCCCAATTCGCCCAAATTCTTGCGCCAATAACAAGCGCTGCTCATTTTCCCGCAGCTTCTCTTCAACACGGCGCCGCTCCGCCGTCTCACACGCTAGTGCCAGCAAATCTGCCACACCCGCCAAAAACTCTTGCTCTTCCAGCGACCATACCCGCCCAGGCCCCGTATGCTCGCAGCACACTATCCCCACCATCTCTCCATGCAACCGCACCGGTGCATCCATCATCGACGTTATCCCCCGTGGCTTTAAATAAGTCTCCGCAAATTCCCGCGTCCGGACATCATGCTGCGCATCATCCGCCGCAATCACCTGCACCCCCTGCAACACCTCAAAATACGTCGGATATGCCGCTACCTCTAGGCTGCTCTCCCTGCTCATCCCGTCCCCACTCACCTCACACAGCTCCTCACATTCAATCACTCGCCCCCCACTCCCCAACCGCCAAAAGCTCACTCGCGTCACCTCCAATGCTGCCGCTGTCCTCGCCAAAATCTCACGTCGTACCTCGCTGTACTCCCCCACCAAGCGCGCCATCTCCACTAACTCCGCGCTAAATCGTGCTAACCGTTCACGCCGCGCACGTTCACTATCCCGCGCCTCCCTCAGGCGCGCTACCATCGCGTTCATATCCGCCGCTAATTGCCCTAACTCATCCGCTGCCCATACTGTTTCGTCCGTTTGGCCTTCCCCTTGCATCGCTACCCGCCGCGCAAATCTGCTCAGCCGCTGAATTCGTGACACGACTAACCGCCGTAGCAACGCCATGTACACCACCCACATCCCTGCCCCTCCTACTACCATTACCCCCAGGCAATACGCGATTACTTTCTTCCCCTCCCGGTAAATTAGACGCCGTGGCACCACCCGCACTAACACTACCGGATCACCCTCTATGTCACTGATTAATAAGTACCCCACACCGCACCCTACGTCTGCTTCACTAGCCCACCCACACTTTTTGTTCGCCCTCAAACGCTCGTATGCCTCCAACTCCCCTCTCGGCAGTCGTTCCACCTCTCGATCTACACGCCACCCTGCAATCAGTAGACGAACCCGCGCTCCAATGTTTGATATTGCTTCCTCGTCAAGCCACCGCCCTACCACAAGTGATCCCCGGACCGGACCCTCCTCCGTGCTCTTCAGAATCGGTCGCACGGCGACCATCAAAAGCCCCTCAGGAAGAGCGACCAGTCCCCTCGCACGCCTCCCCGGATACTCAGTCCTCACGCTGAGTTTCCCTTCTTCCAGTATCTTTGCAAGCCGTCGCGGAAACTCCGCCCTATTATTCTTCACCAAGTCGTACGCGCCAGTGTATACCAATTGTCCACTCACGCCTACTATCGCCAGGACGTTAATATGCAGCTCGGCATATGTCACAGGTATCAAATTTTCACGCGCGAACTCTTCATTCGGATGCACCACGTACTCGTACATATCGTTCCACGCTCCCCAGTCTTGCGCAAATCGGTCAAGCTCTCTCAGCTCTGTCTCAATAGCTTCCTTCACCCGCCCACAGTGATCCAAAAGCTTTTCCCGATCTAAACGTGCAAAGTACGGCCCCACCAGCCCGTAAAAGCTTCCTGCTGCTATCGCAAGGAAACCCCCTATCGTTATTACGCCCGTGAGTAATGAAGCCCTGTGCAGAGACCACCTCATCTTCTTCTTGCCCCTCTCAAAAGCATCCTACTTCCCCAACCAACCTTGATCAATCAATTTCCGTGTTTCCTCGCTCTCAATCACTGTTGTTCTTCCTCGACCCCCCACCGCGCACACTTTCTTTCCAATACCCCCACCGTAACAGCACACGAGGACCAGCTTAACCCACTTCCCCGCCCCTCACTGCCTTCCCTTCTCCCCTTCCTGCTTCAGGCGCTCAGCCAACTTGCGCGAAAAATATCCCCCCGATAGCGTGTCTATCTTCGTCGTCAGTTCTTCAATCTGAAACTCCAACCGCGATAGCTCTAGGAAGTCTTTCGGCGGGTCAAACAGCTTCTTAAACAATAAGTTCCGTCGCTGAAAATAGTAAATCGTCACCGTGTTCGCTACATCAGCCCGTAGCTCCGTTTGCCGATTTCGCCGCTCGTCAATCGCCACCTCTTGCGGATTGAAAAAAATCTTCTCAAAATCCCATGCTAACTCAACTTCCCCTCCCCACACGACATTCTCGTTTCGGAGCTTGCGCCCGTGGTACGCCGCCGCATCTAATGTTCCAACTGCATCGATCCCAGACACATGGTCAACTCCGCTCTCCCGTTTTCCACTGATCCGAAACTCCGGCATCCATGAACTTCGATTCAAATCTCGTAACCACTTTCTTATCCTGTCCGGATGCAACTGCGCATACTCTATCGCCGCATCGACTACCTCGCGCGCCGACGGCTCCATCTGTAGCCGCTTCATTACTTGCTGGTATCTCACCTCCTCCGCCTCCCGGCGCATAATTTCCTCCTCAATCGATGCTGTCGCCGCGCTCACCGTCACAGTTACCACACTCACCGACTCCCCCCGCGCAACCACTTTCTTTTCCTCCTCTGGTGCCCGCACCGGCGCGGCACTCACATTCGCTAACCAATCCTTTCCCCAATAAACTCCATCTCCCGTACTCCACACTATATCCCGCCCGTTACTCGTGATCGCAAGTGTTCGGCACCCCCGGAAACTATATAACGCACTCACTAGGCGAAACGTTTCCAGCCGACTCTCAGAGTAAAACAATCGGTCCTGACACACAAATGCCACCGCCTCCGACCGCAACGGTGATACCGCTACCCGCTCAACCAGGCCTTTCGGCAACCCGTACACTGCTGCCACTGTCTTCCCACCATCACTACTCACAAACATCCCTCCCCGCGTCGCAATGTACACCCGCCCTTCACGCCCCCCACCTGCGATCGCAGTCACGTGGTTCTCATCCCGATTCACCCGTGAAAAAAAACGACTGAAACTCGCTCCCTCGTCCCTCGACACCCACGCCCCGTCTGAAGTCGCTAGTAACAATAAATTGTCTTGCTCCGGATACGCAAATACGTCATTGTACTGCACTGCTGGCGTCGTCAGTCGTCGCACACCCCACGACACGCCACCGTCACGGCTGGTATATAAATGCCCCAATCCCAACACATACAAATTGATCGCCGAACCTGGGCTCGCACACCCAGCTCGCAACTCCTCTACAGCCTCCCCAACCGGCACTACCCCGACCCGCTCCCACCGCTCTTCCCCAAAACTACTCCGCCATACCTCGTTGCTCACAAAACGATACACAATGTCTTGCGCAACAATCGCCAAAGCTATTTCCCCCCGGTACAAAGCATGTGTCTCCGGAACAGTCGCTGCCCACGCACCCCCGCCACTCAGCCCAATCACCACCCGACCCACCCACACCCACCTCTTATAAATCCTCCGCTTCCGCCCGATCATCATACCCGTCTTGGTTGTGATCAACAAACTTGTCTACCTTCACCTGCGCCCCCCTTGCTCCCGTCCCCTCCTGCTTCCCTCTCAACAGACTCGCCTCATCTGTCTTCATCGCCCCGCTCTTTTCTGCTCCACTCGCACTACCACGCGCTCCCTCTTCCCTCGCTGCCATCCGTGCTGGTGTCACCTGCATAATTCCCCGTTCCAACCCTCTCTCCGATCTCTTCACTTCTCCACTGCTCTCCGCCGCGCCACGCCGCTCTACCTTGGAAACATTCTCCTCCGCCCTTCCATCCCGCCCCTCCCCATGCTTCTGCACAGCCGGTTCCACAGGCCCATATCGCGTAATGTACAGTGTGCTCTCGCTCCAGTCCTCGGCACGACCGCTCATTACTGCCACCAACACCGCCGCACTCGTCACCATATAGCTCAGAATTCTCCTCATCGCTCGCCTCCCTGCTCGTGCTTCTTTTCCCTTTATTATACACCTTTCCCACCATCATTGCAAACGCGGCAAACCTGAGCTTTTCTTAACGTTCCTCGGCAAGTACACACACGCAATCTCCTAGTACCCCCGCTTTCGATTACACGCGTGTCTCGCCCCACACAATCGAACAAATCGCTATCCTCAGAACGGCTTGCACGCCGTATCATCTCAAGTGCCCTTCCTTACGATGCTAATCCTCCCGTCCTTGTCTACTGCGCAAACGCTTTGCAAAACGCCCACAACATTCTACAGGTCACCGGCACCTGCGTCATTAGCCCATACCCACGCCTTGCTGGTCTCCCACCCACGTGTCACACTGCTCACAACAACTTTACACTCTACCTCACCTTCACTTATTCCCTGCCCACCTAACACACGACCAATCTAAGCTAGCTTTCTACAATCGTACGCTTGTGTCTCAATAGCGTAGCGCTACGTTTTGCAAAATCATTGTTTGACACGTTTCATGCCCTTCACGTGTCTCCCACCCTTCTCCAAGTTCAGTGCCTTACGATTTCCTAATCTGGCATTAGCCTCCCACACCACGCCCTACCATGCGACAAAAGCTGTAAGGTCCCCCGCTTGTCTAAACTACCTTCGCTTGCTCCCGCAGAAAACTCCAAGCACGAAACGAAAACATCGTTTGGCTAATTCGCTCGCCCCGGCGTCGGCGTCACAAAACGCCGCTCGTACCCCGTCCACTCCATCTTGCGACCATAACTCTGGTTCGGCGCTAATGTGGCCGGTAGCGTTATGCGATCCAGCTCCTCCCCTTGCCACCACAATCGTAACGTGTCCCGTACCGCAACCTCAAACGGCGCATGAAGAGGCCCCGCCCCGGGCTTCCCGTCGAGCCACACTAACAAGTACCCGCGCGCTCCAATCCTCACCGCCGGCAATGCCCACACTGCCCCATCATTCCGCTGCAAACCAAGCCCCGCGCAGCTTACTTCACGGAAACTAGCATTATACAGCTCTACCCACGCACTCCGCTCCCCAATGTCGTTCGTAACCCCCGTCGTGTTTCGCACCACTACTTCGTTCAACCCCACTATCATCTCGTCTAACTGCTCCTTCAACGTCGCCACGCGGTTGCTCACAAACGGGATTACTCCCATGCACACAAACCCACCCCAAATAGGATCGATGATCTGCAACGGCCGATATCGATCTGGTTCCTCAAATGCCGCATCAAACTTCCGCCGCGTCAAGTCATACCCTAATTCGTCCCTCTTCCAACAATTACGTTCGTATTCCTCAACCGCAGGAGCAAGCAGCCTCTGATAGTAACGCGCTCGCGCCTCCATATTCGACGGCGCAAATGGCCCCGCAGCTATGTCCGCTAAGTACTGATGCAACATCCGCCGATACCGCCGCACCCCAAGCAGCCGGTCCACCAGCGGCTTCTCCTGCACCAGCGGCCCCCAGTACCAACGATGAACTCCACCCCACTTTATTCCCCGGGGCCCCCAGGCACGCACGTCACGACTCGACCAGTCCATCGCTACCGTGCTCATCCGCAACCACCTCTTGATGTCTTGAGGATCCCAAAAATCCTTCGCTGGCCTGATCGTCCGCTTCCCTAATTCATCAATCCCAAGCGTGTTACTCATGTCACGCGCAAAAAATTCCATCCGCCGCGTCAGCGGATCGTCAAACAAAAAATAATTGTTCCCCGCAAACCAATAGCCGTCCCCGTTCCCCAACAAAATCTCTAGCGCCTGATACCGCAAAAACCCCTCCACATTAAACCGCTGCTCAATCTCGGCTACGAACTGGTCAGTTGGCGCAAGATTCAAAAACCCAATAAAATTTGACAGAGGCCCATACCCCGCCCGTGCCTTGTCTCGATCTAACTCATACACCAACCCGCGCCCGTAACGGTCATAGTCATTCCCCTCTCGCAAAAGTAAACTCGCCTCCTCTAAAATCCCCATCCCTCCCCGCGGCGGCCAGCGCGGCCAACGCGTCACTTTCCGCATGTTGTACAGCGTCCCCCCACTCGTCCCAAAACGACTCGATAAAAAATCTCCGTTCTCTTGCTCCGCAAGAAGGTATATACCAACACATTTGCCATTTATGTATAAAAGCGTAAATCCCGCCCGATACATCGGAATCTTTATCTCTTGCCCCACGTACGACGCTAACGCCGACCGTATCAAACTTCGGTCCTTTGCCTCCGCTAACAGCTTTACCTTCCGTAACGTCTCCAAATGTAGTCGCTGATCAAAATGATCAAAATCCAGCTTGTACGATTTCTTCGGTAACCGCCGCGAGTTGTTCCCTCGTAACCCAATACCAATATTGTCCAGCCGCGTCATAAACAGTCGATTGCTGAACACCATGCTACATCGATACAACACGTCTGTGTAGTACCACCATGGCTGCCGGATCGACTCAACCACCTCCTTCGGCGGCGGTCCAAACTCCCGCTTGACCCGGTCCGGCTCTAACAATAGGAGCGCTTCATGTGGGTCCATTGTGATTTCTATCCGTGCTACGCTCGCCGTGTCAAAAACTCTCTGCGAACGCACAAAATTTTGGTCCGTGTAAGGATTTATGACCGCCCACGCCACACCGCACATCACCAACGATGCAACAAGTATTCCTCGCCCTGTCATCAAAACACCAAACCTAATTCAAACCGCACAAAATACGCCGGCGCACGATACCCGCGCGTCACACCATAAAAACTACGCCCGGGCACCGTAATTTCTTCGACCGGACTGCCATCATAATACGTCCCCGGCCAAAAACTCTCATATATAAAACGAAACGTCAGATAGTCATTCAATGGCCACTCTAGTCGATTTATCAGCGCATTTCCACGACTGTAACCATCCCCAAACGCCCCAGCACCGCGAAATGGGCGCGTGTTCGCTCGCAAATGCTGGTACGCTATCGTGTAACTCATCCTTTTCAGCGATTCCAAGCTCGTCCGTACATACCACGGCGCACCCACCGGCACCGGTAGGGGATCGAACGGATTCACTGTCACACCAAAATGATATAGTTGTAAATTAGACCACCACTTGCTCCCATATTCCATCGCCAGCGCCTGGCTGTAAATCACATTCTGTTCTCCAAAAATTTCATCCGTGCGACTAAACAACGGGTGCCACCCCGTTGAAAGCCCGCCGTCCGCTTGCCCACGGTCACCACTTAAATATCCTATCAGGCCCTTGATACGCGGTTGGAACGGCATCCGATAATCCGTCAACGGCACCCGCTTCACATGCTCGATCAACGCCCCATATCCCCCTAACGCCGCCATGGTCTGACACTTCCGCGCAAATTCATGAGGCAACAACCCCCGCCGCGCCATCTCACGTATGTTTGATTGATACTTACCGTACACCCCAACCTGCCCTGCCCACTCACTCTCAAACCTCAACGCATGTGTCTCATTCTCATGAATACCCCCTGTCCATCGCCAGCCAAACGTGTGAATCCACGCGTCCCGCTCGAATGTATATTCGAATGGGTCACTCGTCATATACGGAAACTCTGTCTTGTAAAGATAGTACGGCTCAACTTGCAGCCGGTTAAACCATGCCCGCGCCGCCATACCCGTGCTCTTGTCCCAAAGCAAACTCGTCACGTACAACCCATACAACCACTCATCCCGATCGTTTAAACGCGCGTTCCGATCACGCCATCGCGCGATCCGACTCCGCTTCCCCGTCCCTAACGACGCATAGTTCTCATTCCGATTCACCGCAAACAAAAAATCCGCATCCGTTCGCGGCACTGGCACTCCCACATACGGCAGCCTCTGCACTCCACACCATTCTCGCAAAAACTGATCAACATGCCACCGTAACTGTACCCCATCGAAGAAGAACGTCCGCGTTCCATCCAGTGGCGTCCCGTCCGCTATCTGCATCCCCACCCCATACAACCAATCCTGTCGCCCCACTCGCACTGAAAACGGTATCTTCCACGGCCGCGGAACATCAAGGTACAGCTGGTCCACCAACAACTCGTCAATCCATACGCGTCGGCCCGGATCTATATATTGCGTCCACTCATTCACTATCCGCGCAAAAACCTCAAT
>JAOACZ010000098.1 GCA_026417575.1 bacterium
CCCACACCCACATCCACACCCAACCCAACCCCCGCCCCCCACCCAGCTCCTCCCCACGCATGTACTCCGGTACCTTCATAGCGCCATCGCCCGCTCTCGCTCCTTAAAATACCGTACCAGCGTGTCCACGTACGACTCTTCCGTCCGCACCTCAATCGGCCTCACCCCCATCCGACGAAACTCCTGCCTCCGCTCCTCCTCCTCCTTCCTCCCCAAATACCCAAACGCCTTCCGGACACGCTCATCGTGCGTGTCCACTAAAATCCGTTCCCCCGTCTCCGCATCCACTAATTCCACTATCCCCACATCCGGCATCTCCCGCTCCCGCGGGTCCGTTATCGTCACCGGAATCACATCATGCCGCCGCGACACTAACCGCATCACCTCCCTGTAATCTTCCGTCAAAAAATCCGATATCACAAATACCACACTCCGCCGTGGACATACCCGCCGCAAATACTCCAACGCTGTCCCGATATTCGTCGCCCCATGCTCCGGCTTCGCAAAATACAAAATCTCCCGTATCACCCGTAAAACGTGCGAGCGCCCCTTCTTCGGCGGCACGTACTTCTCAATCTGGTCCGTAAAAATAATCAATCCCACCCGATCGTTGCTTCTAATCGCCGAATACGCCAGCAACGCTGCAATCTCCGCCGCCACCTCGTTCTTGCTCCGTTCGATCGAACCAAACGTCCCCGACGAACTCGCGTCCACCAACAACATCACCGTCAGCTCGCGTTCCTCCACATACCGCTTCACGTATGGATGCCCCATCCGCGCCGTCACATTCCAATCTATCGTCCGCACATCATCCCCCGGCTGATACTCCCGCACTTCCTCAAATTCCATCCCCCGCCCCTTAAACGCACTCTTGTACTCCCCAGCCATCACCTCTGTCACTTGATGACTCGTGCGTATCTGTATCTGCCGTATCTTCCGTATCAGCTCCTTGCTCAGCATCCCTCTCTCCCCACACTCTTCTAAACCGCACTCCCGCCTATTCTCTCCTACCCACCCCTACTCCCTCACGGTACCTCTATCTCATCAAATATCTTCTGCACTACGTCATCCGCTGTCATCTCCTCTGCCTCCGCCTCGTACGATATGATCACACGGTGCCGTAACACGTCCAGCCCCACCGACTTCACATCTTGCGGCGTTACATACCCACGCCCATGCACAAATGCATGCGCCTTCGCCCCAATCGTTAGGTACAACGTCGCTCGCGGCGATGCCCCATACTGGATATACTCCTTCAACGGCAGCTTGTACGCCTCCGGCTCCCGTGTCGCAAACACTATGTCAATAATGTAGTCACGTATCCGTTCATCCATAAATACCTGGTCAACCACGCTCCGCGCCGCCATGATCTCCTTCGGCGTCACTACCGGTTGCACATCTATCGTTGCCTTCGTCCGCGCCATCCGCGCCTGGATCTCCTTCTCCTCCTTCTTGTTCGGATACGTGATCTTCAGCTTCAACATGAACCGGTCTACCTGCGCCTCCGGTAATGGATATGTCCCCTCCTGCTCAATCGGATTCTGCGTCGCTAATACCAAAAATGGCTCCTCCAACGCGTACGTCCGATCCCCAATCGTCACCTGATGCTCCTGCATCGCCTCCAATAACGCACTCTGCACCTTCGCCGGCGCACGATTCACTTCATCCGCTAACACTATGTTCGCAAAGATCGGCCCCTTCTTCGTCGTAAAACCTCCATCCCTCGGATTGTAAATCAGTGTCCCAATCAAATCCGCCGGTAGTAAGTCCGGCGTGAATTGTATCCGACTAAACGTCGCCTGTATCGTCCGCGCTAACGTCGTCACCGCCAACGTCTTCGCTAACCCCGGAACCCCCTCCAGTAAAATATGCCCGTTCGACAAGAGCCCAATCAAAAGCCGATCCACCATGTACTCCTGCCCCACTATCACCTTCCGCATCTCCCCACGAACCCGCTCGACAAAACTGCTTTGCTCCTTCACTAACTCGTTAATCTTCAATACGTCCGTCATCGCCTCTTCTCCGTCGCTACATACTTCAATTCCTCCGGCGCCTCTCGCCGAGGACAGTTACGCTCTAAAAGCTCCTTCACAAACTCATACATCCGCCGCTGCTCATACACACTCGCCACGTGCCCCCCATACCGCACCCGCTGCGACAACCCCACAAGCTCCTTCGCCACCCCTACGCTGCGCTCATCTAACGCCCCATGCCCCCTCTCTCCTACCTCCCACTCCTCAATGTTCCCTATACAATACTTCTCCCGCAAATACTCCCGCAGTATCCGCTCCAAAACCGCAAAATACTTCCCTAATTCCCCCTCCACTCGCCACCGCTTGCTCCCCTCCAATTCCTCCAAATACCTGCTCTCTAAACTCACCTCCTCCCTACCCTCTCCGCGCCCCCTCTTCCGTCGCCCATACGAGCTCACCCCCACCAAACCTGCTGCCACTGCTAATACTCCAAGCGCCCCAGCTACCACTCCACTCCCTAACCCCCCACGCCGCTTCACCACCCGCAAACTTAACCCACTTAACTCCCGCCGCTCCCTATCCCCACCGTCACCACGCCGATACTCCACTATGATCGGCCCCGTTCCCACCCTCGTCCCCGCTGCATTCGTCACCACCAGCTTGAACTGGTGCACTATCCGCTGCAATACCTGCGTCACTTCACTCAGCGTCTCACCAAACGGTATATGGTCCATCACCTTCATCCCACTCAGTTCCGGCATCATCGGCGTGTATATCACATACGTCTCTGCCCCTTGCGGCCACTCCGCGCTCACCGTCAAGTCAACTGTCCCCTCCTCCTCTACCTCGCTCACTTCCACCGTCCCACACCCACTATACACCCGAAATGTCACCTCCGCCCGCCCCAAGCTCATCACTACTACCACTAATCCTACTATCACCCCTTTGCTCATGCCTCGTCGCCTGCACGGAACATGCCAACTCGCTCATCAAAACGTAAGTAGTTCTTTTAGAACTTCTTGCGACACACCTCTAACCACGCTCTACTGCCCACTCATGTCATTCTGACCAACCCCACCTCCCTACACCCTGCCACCCCCTAACCCCCTATCACCCAACTCCCAAACCTAACACGCAAATTCTAATACTCCTAATATCCCCACTTCGCCAGTCTCTCCTTTACCTCCTCCGCATACGCCACCAACTCCGGCTGCTCACGATACGCGTACGCTCGCTCCCGCTTTATCCCCTTCACCGCTGCCTTCAGCCGCTCTTCCCCAGGGCTCAACCCGCAAAACTCACATAGCCTATGCACCAACCCCTCTGGCCCCGCAAGAAAATCCTCATAACGCACCCCCATCGCCCGCTCACCTAACTCCTCCACATGCTTCCGCGCCTCCCTCATGTACTCCTCCCACAACGTAAAACCCCCCTCTAGCGTCTTGCACCGCCCACTCGGCAGCAATGCACGCGTCCCAATCCACCACCGCAGCACCGGCTTCATCACATCCATCCGCCTCGCTAGCCGCCCATAGCCCCACTCGTGTCGCCGCCGTAAACTCTCCGCTACATCTACACCATGCCGCTCTACATTAATCACCCGCCCACCAGGAAAAACCTCTAACCATAACGGTAACGTAAACGTATTCCGCGGATCCTTCCACCCCCACGGCTCATCCATCCGTTTCAACGTCCTCACCCGCACATACCTCCCAACCCCAAGATAGCTCACTACCCGCGGTGAGCTCATCATCAGCTCTAAATACTCCACCACCTTCCTCCGCACATCCTCTGCCCCCAAAATATGCTGTATCGCCCCCGGACACTCCCAGCTACCACCCGCTTGCGCCAAAAGCCATATGTTGAGCCGTTGAAAAAACCACGCCTCATCGTTACTCTCTTTCCGCCACCCCATGAACAACCCAAGCTCCTCTAATACCCGCGTCACCAAACTCGTCCCCGAGCGGTGCATCCCTATCACTATTACCGGCGGCCTACTCATGCACCCCCTCTCCTCTCCTCACCAGCCCTCCAAATATCGTCGGATTGATCCCTAAACGCTTATACACGTACACCGCTAACGCTACATTCCACACAACTGTGCTCACCGCCGTCCCTATCGCCGCACCCGTGATCCCTAACCTCGGTATCAAGATCGCATTCCCAATCACGTTTATCACCGCCCCCAACGTCACCCCCTTCAACGCCTCACTCTCGTGCCCCGTCGTCGTCAGCAATAACGCTACCGACCCCGCACATGCATTCACTACCTGCCCGCAACACAACCACCGCAACTGTCTCTTATACACATCTGAC
>JAOACZ010000018.1 GCA_026417575.1 bacterium
CCTCCACTGTGCCCCAACCAGCTTCACAACCGCCTCAGCTCTCCCCTGCCCCGCAAAAACCTTCTACCCCCCCTTCTGACTTCATTGTCCTGGGCACCGAGTCTCTTGCTTCCACCTCCCGCCCGCCTCGCCTAGCCGCCGCCTCACCCTCTGCCCCCACCTCACCACCGCCTGCCTCTGCAGCACAGGCCAGCACAATTTCCCCTCCGCCTTCCTCCCCTGAACCCCCCGCCACTTCTTCCCAATCCACCCCCGCCGCCGAGCCTCCCGAGCTCGCCCGCGCGCGCCGCGAGGAACAATCCCGCGCTGCTGCTACTCGCCGCCGCGTCGAAGCTATCCGCGAGCAGGCAGACCGCGACGAGCTCACCACTCGCCAATTTAGCACAGAAGGCCGCGTCCGGCGCGCCCAATACGACCAACCCACCACCGAAGCTAGCCAAACCCCCTTCAACAACGAACAACTCCAACGTGAGTACGCAGGTATCTACTACCTGATCAAACGTGGTGATGCCGCCCTCCAACAAGGCCTCCATACGGAAGCAAAGCAACACTATGGTAATGCCCTCGACCGCTTGCTTAAAATAAAAGAAAAGGCGCCTACCTGGCAGTCCGATATCGTCAATTATCGCATCGATTACTGCCGCGAGCGCCTCCGCAGCGTTCAATAAGGAGTCCCATGACGTATTTCCCTATCAGCTCGCTCTGCGCCGTTGCCATACTCACAGGCTTGCTCGCCAGCTGTGGCACCTCCGTCGTCCCCGACGGTAAACCGCCTCTCGCAAAAGATGTCTCCATCGCCGGCTACCGCCTCGGCCCACCCGCCCGCGAAGACGGCATCCACACCATCCACATCCCGCGTGTCAAGAATGTCACCCGCGAGCCACACCTAGAACTGGAGGTCACCAGCCTCCTCATTAACGAATTTACCCGCGAACAAAGCTATCATGTAGTCCCGCGCAAAGAAGAGGCTGATGGCATCTTGCAGGTCAAAATTACCGAAGTCACCCTCAACGCCGTGCGCTTTAGTACCGAGGAAACCCGTCAGGCGCTGCGTGGCGTCCCCGTCGAGTTTGTCGCCACCGTTTCCGCCGACGTCGAAATGCTCAATGCGCGCACCGGCGAGGTCGTCTGGAAGCTCCCCGGTGTGCGCGGCCGCTATGATTTCATTCCCGGCGCCGATTTCACCGAGTCGCGTCGCGAGGCCATCCTACAGGCATGTAGCGACCTCGCCCGCGAGATCTGTGACGCCGCTAGCGAACAATGGTGATCGTTTCTCGCTAACTCTTACAACAGGAGTTCACACTATGGCCCGTCAATGCGCTATATGTGGTAAAAAGCCCGTCGCCGGCCGCAGTATCGTCCGCCGCGGTATCCCAAAAAAGAAAGGCGGCATCGGCTTGCACACCACAGGTATCACACCGCGTCGCTTTATCCCAAACCTCCAACATGTCCGTGTCAAGCTGCCAAGCGGCCAAATCACTCACCTCCGCGTGTGCACACGCTGCCTTAAAGCCGGTAAAGTCATGAAAGCTTAGTCTCCCACCCCCCCAGGAGGACTCAATGCCAGCAAAAGCCGTCTTCTTGGATTTATTCGGCTCACTCCTCGAAGACCACGGAGTGCTCGACCAGATGGACCGCGTAAAATTCAAGCACGGCGCCTTGCAAGCCCTTAAAGACTTCGACGCCGCCGGCTACAAACTCTTCGTCGCTGTCTGTCGCACCGGTGCTCCCGTCCCCGACCCCGCCTATGTCCGCGCCATTCAGCAGCGCTTGCGTAAGGCCTTCGCCGCCGCCCACTTGTCCCCAGATAAAGTCCATTTCATCAGCAAAGTAGAAGGACCTACCCCTGATGTCCAGCCCCTCTCCCCAGAGCGCCTCCGCGCCCTCGCCGCAGAACATGGCCTCCAGCTTTCCCGCTCCGTCGTCATCGGCGACTTGATTCGCGACGTCAAAGTCGGCCACGCCGTCGGCTCCAAAACCGTCCTCCTCGTCTCCCCTGACGACACTCCCAGCGATGACGACCCAGATTGGGAGGAACCTGAATACCTCGCCGAATCCCTCGCCGAAGCCGCGGCTCTCATCCTCCGCACCGGTGGCCACTCCACTCCGTGACCACCTCCGCTGCCGTTATCATTCCCGCCCGCTGGGCCTCTTCTCGTTTCCCCGGAAAGCCCCTCGCTCCCCTCGCCGGACACCCCGTCATTCGCCACGTCTACGCCGCTGCCACCGCCGCCTGCCCCGACGCGCTCATCTGCGTCGCCACCGATGATCCCCGCATCTATGACGCCGTCCACGCCTTCGGCGGCCGCGCAGTCTTAACGCGCCCAGATCACCCCTCAGGCTCCGACCGGATCCTCGAAGCACTCGATCTCCTCGACCCGCACCACACCATCTCTTTTATCGTCAACCTTCAAGGTGACGAACCCCTCCTCCCACCTCCCTACCTCCGTAAAGCCCTCGCCGCTCTCCAGCAGCACCCTCACGCTCATTGGGCTACTCTCGTCTACCCCATCTCCTCCCCCGACTCCATCCGCAACCCCAACGTAGTCAAAGTCGTCATGGCCAACGATGGCTCTGCACTCTACTTCTCCCGCGCCCCTATCCCCTTCGATCGTGACGCCACCGGCGCCGCGCAGTACTTCGCTCACATCGGCCTCTACGTCTATCGCGCCCCCACCCTCCGTCAGTTCGTTTCTTGGCCCCAAGGCCGCCTGGAACGCTCTGAAAAACTTGAGCAGCTCCGTGCCCTCGAACACGGCTTGAAAATCCTCTGCGTCCCAGTCGACCATCCCACCGTCGGCATTGACACTCCTGAAGACCTCCACACTGCTGAAGCACTCCTCCGGGCAAATCCCCGCCTCTCCGCCCTTAGCACTTGACACAACCTAGACGCTCGTTCCCTGCTCCCAAACTATTGCATAGCTGTCCCGGTACTCTATTTCACCGGTCGCACAAACCCCAGCATTGCCCAATCAACGCAAAATGTCGTGAGCACACAGCAAAAATCCTTCATTGATTTCCCGCTTTCCCCCACGACCGCTCCCGCGTACTCACACCATCCAACACCCCCGCCCTCACCATTTCCCTTTCACTGTTGCCTGCAGGGGCACCACCCTTAGTGCCCGCAATGTCGCATGAAATCAGCCTACGCGACAATTCACAAAACCCCCTTTTATGGAGAGCCGCCGGCCTAGGCGGCCCCCCTCTTCACTCACTCACACCACCACCCACCACCCGCGCCCCTCCATCATGAACATTGATGCGAATTGCGCCACTCGGACGCATCCCCTCATCCGAGGTCAAACCCGTCACTTCTAACTTTACGCACTCCGCTGGTTCCCGATTTCTTTTTCCGCTCGTCAGCCCTCTCGATGACAAAACCTCCATCACAACACATCGAAGCCCCCCACTGTTGCTTAACTCACGACCTCCACTTGGCGTCTCACTCTCGCTCTTCCTGAACCTCCACATTTACTCCCTCTTATCGCCTTGGGGACTATACGTGAGCCGATCCAGGTCCTCACGCCCCTTCGCCATTCGAACCTTCTAAACCGACACTCTCATCACGTGCATGTGCTTGCCCACCTCTCTCTAAATTGTTATAATGTCGCGATGAATCGCATAGATGCCCAATTTGCACGCTTGCGCCAGAGCAAGCGTGCCGGCCTTATTCCCTACATCACTGCCGGTGACCCCCCCCTCCCGCGCACACACCAACTTGTTCTCGCATTGGAACGCGCCGGCGCTGACCTCATTGAACTTGGCATCCCCTTTTCCGACCCCCTCGCCGACGGTAAAACCAACCAGGAAGCCGCTGAACGTGCCCTGCGCAACGGCGTGACGCTCCACGACGTCCTCACCCTCGTCCACAACCTCCGTCGCTTCACCCAAGTCCCTATTGTCTTCTTTACTTACCTCAACCCGGTCTTCCGTTACGGCTTCGCGCGCTTCGCCGACGCCGCTGCCGAAGCAGGCGTTGACGGCGTTCTCACCCTCGATATGCCCCCCGAAGAAGCCGCCCCGCTTAAACAGGAACTCGATCGCGCCGGCGTCCACACCATCTTCCTCGCAGCTCCCACCAGTAGCGATGAGCGCCTACGCTCTATTGCCACCGTTGCATCTGGTTTCATTTATTACGTCTGCCGCACAGGTGTAACAGGCGAACGTGATACCGTCCCCCCCGACTTACCAGACCAAGTAGCACGCATCCGCAGAGTCTCCCCCCTCCCTGTCGCCGTCGGGTTCGGCGTGGCTGGGCCTGCTCACGTGGCCGCCATCGCTAAATATGCCGACGCCGTTGTCGTCGGCAGCGCCATCGTCCGTCGCATCGCTGAGGGAGGTGACTCAGATATGATGGTCCACACCGTTGAATCCTTCGTCCAACAACTAGCCCAGACACTTCTCTCCCCACCATCATGAGCTCTCCGCTTCCACCCCTGCGCGTCTGCATCATGGCCGGTGGCAAAGGCGAACGTTTCTGGCCGGCCAGCCGCGCCGCGCGCCCAAAACAACTCCTCCCCATCGCCAGCCAACATTCCCTCATCGCTGAAACAGTCCAACGTAATCTCCACCTCGTCCCAGGCGAGCACATTTACGTCGTCACTACCCAAGACCAAGCGCCTGACATCCAGCGCGAGCTCCCCGTACTTCCCCCCGCCAACATTATCGCCGAGCCCTTCGGCAAAAATACCACCCCATGCATCGCCCTGATCACCGCCCTCGTCGCAGCCCACTCCCCGGATATTGTTCTCGCCGTCGTCCCCGCCGACCACGTCATCCCCGATGCTGCGCGCTACGCCCAAACTCTCCGCGACGCCGCTACCGTCGCAGCTCACGAACGTGCTATCCTTACCATCGGTATCGCCCCACGCAGCCCAGAAACTGGTTACGGCTACATCCTTGCGAGCGACGGCCTCCCCACTCACACCGCCACCGCCTTCTCGCGCGTCGAACAGTTCATCGAGAAGCCTCCCCTTCCCCGTGCTGAAGAACTCATCGCCACCGGACGCGCATTCTGGAACGCCGGTATGTTTGTCTTTCGCGTTGCCGATATGCTCGCTGCCTTCCAGCAATTCCTCCCCGAGACACACAGCGCAGTTCAACACCTTATTCGCAGCGTTGGTACCCCAGACGAACACACCGCCGTCACCGCACTCTATGCCACCGCACCAGCCATCTCCATCGATTACGCCGTCATGGAAAAAGCCCGCAATGTCATTGTTGCTCATGGCCTCTTCGCCTGGGATGACGTTGGCTCATGGGCCGCCGTCGCAGATCATTGGCCACATGATGCTGCAGGTAATGCTGTGCGCGGCGAAGTACTCCTCATCGATTCCACTGGCTGTGTCGTCCAAAACGATGGCCCCGGTATCACTGCCGTCCTCGGCCTCCATGATCTCGTCGTCGTGCGCACAAGCGACGCCGTGCTGGTCTGTCCCAAGACACGCGCCCAGGATGTAAAACAAATTGTCCAGCGCCTGCTCCAGAACCCCGCGTGGCGTCCCTTCACCTGATTCTGCCTACCAATGCGTGTCCTTGCAGTTGATATCGGTACTTCACGCCTTGGCCTCGCAGTCTCCGACCCACTCCGCCTCACCGCCCAACCTCTCCCAACCCGCCCAGGCGGCGTCCCCCGCCAGATTGCCCGCACTGTCCTCGACATCGTCTTCGAGTACGAACGCGACCCCGAACCTGAATGCCGCATCGGTACCGTCGTCGTCGGCCACCCCATCCATCTTACCGGCGCTGCGAGCGCCATGAGTCGCGCCGCAGAAGAGTGCGCCCGGCTCCTCCGGACCTATTTTCACCGCCACCTGCGCCGCCCAATCGTTGTTACTCTCTGGGATGAGCGCCTCACTTCCGTTCAGGCCGACGCTATCCTCCTTGAAGCTGGCGCCTCGCGCCGTACCCGCAAACATAAACGCGACCAGCTCGCCGCTCAACTCATTCTCCAGGGATACCTCGATGCACAACGCCACACTCACTCATAGGCTTTCCCACACTGCCCACGCGCTCCTCCTCGCTACGCTCCTCTCCAGCTGCTCCTACCTAGTCTACGTTCCTATGCTCATCCTCGTACCTTTTATGCCGCTCATCCAGCTCGCTGTTAAGCTCGGCGCTCGTTACGGCCCGCTTCTCCTTATGCTCGTTGAAGCCACCCCAACTAACCCCCATCTCACCCCAGGATCTATCGTCGCAGGCCCCCCAGACGCTCTCCGCCGCTGCAGCTTGCCTACACTTGAACAACAAGTGCTCACCGAACTCTCCTCCAACCAAAACCTCCGCGCCATCGTGTTCGTCGAAATCGCTTCCCTCACCCCCGAATGGCTCGACCAACAACAGCGCGCAGCTTACGCCCGCGGCCTCTCCCTCCGCATCGCTTTCGTCGACAGCCACCAGCCTTCCCTCAGCTCCACTACCCGCCAGCTTTGCGCTGCCGCAGGTATCCCATTGACCGGCACCCCAGGCCTCGGCGCGGCCCTCGCAGCCGGCGTGCCCTTCACCCCACTTCTCCGCGAACCCTGTACCACCGCCCACGCCTCCCTACTCGCCGCTACCGCCTCCTGCCTCTAAAAAATGTTCCCCTGCCTCCCAAAACAGCCCATCCAGCGACACCTCACCATGAGTGTGACTCTCGCAACTGCCCTCTGCTCCGCTAAACCTCCTACCCACACAATCGTCTACTTGCGCACCGGCCAATCCATCACCGGTACCCCCGTATCCCTCAACGACCAGCACGTCGTCCTCAAAACCACAGACGCTCTTGTAACCCAACAATGGCGCGCGTGTACTCCCTCAACCATCAAATCACTCCACCCCACACTGTACGACCGCCTGGTCAAACAAGCCGAAGAACGCAAGAAACAATCCGAAGCTGAACTACGCGCAAAAGGCTTCGTCAATCTCCACGGAAAGTGGTTGCCCAAAGAACAAGCCCTCGAGCTCCTCTACGGAAGAATCCGCCTCCTCGTCTCCACCACAGAAGCGGCTCAGCCTTACACACAATCACACAAAATCAGAATTTTCTCCGAACTCATGAAATCATATGACCGCGCCGTGCGTGGTGTCCTCACCCTGCGCTTCGACGACTTGGATCCCTCGCGTCAGTACCGTGTCAAAGTACTCTACACTCATTACCTTCGCGACCCGCATGGCTCTGACAAGCTTCTCGCAGGCAGGCCCGTCATCAAACACGCTCTCCTCCACGGCAAGTATACCGCCGAGTTACGCTATGAAACTCCCCCCTATGTGCAAACGAAAACGACCTACCACGGCTTGCTTGATTCATACTCAGACTCGTCTGGCCCACGCGCCAGCGGCTGGGATATCGCTATCTGGATTGATGATGTCCTCGTCTACGAAGCCGTACACGGAAAACCACCAGTTTATCACTACGTGCGCAAATGGTAACCTGTAACCTACTCGCTTACCCTGGGAGCTCCCTCTATGCCCACTCGTGAACGCGTCGTGCTCGCCTATTCCGGCGGCTTGGACACCTCGGTCATTCTTAAATGGTTGATCGAACGCGGCTACGATGTCATCGCCTATGCCGCCAACCTCGGCCAAGGCAAGGAACTCTCTCATCTCCGTGCCAAGGCACTAAAAACTGGCGCCACCAAAGTGTATATTGAAGACCTCCGCCAGGAATTCGTTGAAAACTATGTCTGGTGGCTCGTCAAATGGAACGCGTACTACGAGGGCCAATACATGCTCGGAACCAGCGTGGCGCGCCCCCTCATCGCCAAACGCCAAATCGAAATCGCTCGTCAAGAAAACGCTGCCTACGTCGCTCACGGCGCCACTGGCAAAGGTAACGACCAAGTCCGTTTCGAACTCACCTATTATGCCCTCCAACCCGACATCAAAATCATCGCCCCCTGGCGCCATCCAGAGTGGACCCTCAATTCTCGCAGCAAAATGATCGCCTACGCCAAGCAGCACGGCATCCCTGTCCCTGTCTCAAAAGCTAAACCTTACAGCTCAGATCGCAATGCCTTGCACATCAGCTTCGAAAGCGGCATCCTTGAAGACCCGTGGCGCGAGCCACCTGCTGATATGTTCCAACTTACCGTCGCACCCGAGCTCGCCCCAGATAAGCCTCAGTACATCCAAATCGGCTTCGAACAAGGCGTCCCCATCAGCGTCAACGGCCGCCGCCTCGATCCTTTCACGCTCCTTCACACCCTCAACAAAATCGGTGGCCGCCACGGTATCGGCCGCGTAGATATCGTCGAAAACCGCTTCGTCGGCATGAAGTCCCGCGGTGTCTACGAAACCCCCGGCGGTACCCTCCTCTACGCCGCCCACCGCGCCGTCGAGTCCATTACCATGGATCGTGAAACCATGCTCCTACGCGATTCCCTTATGCCCAAATTCGCCCAACTCGTCTACAACGGCTTCTGGTTCTCCCCAGAAATGGAAACCCTCAAAGCCTTTATCAATGAAACCCAAAAAAATGTCACCGGCGTCGCCCGCCTTAAACTCTATAAAGGTTCCTGCATGGTCGTCGGCCGCAAATCCCCTTGCTCGCTCTACGATCCCCACATCGCCACCTTCGAAGAAGATTCTGTCTACAACCAGGCTGACGCGACTGGCTTCATCCGCCTTAACGCCTTGCGCCTCCGTACTCGCGCTCGCCTCCACCACGCATGACCACCCCTTCCCCCATTGCCCTCCGTGTCATCTTCCGTGGCCATGTCCAAGGCGTCGGTTTCCGCTATACCGTCCTGCGCCTCGCCCAGCCCTACCGCTCCCTCACCGGCTATGTCCGTAACCAACCCGATGGAAGCGTCGAAGTCTTCGCCCAGGGCCCACACACGGTCGTCGAAGCCTTCATCCAAGACATTTGCCATGGCCCACATCAAGACTATATCCGCGAAGTTGAACGCCACCCCACACCCCCCTCCGACCGCTTCACCGAGTTTCGTATCGCCTTCTAACCCATGCCTATGGCCCCTCACACCAACCATCCTCCTATGACCTCTCGCACCCCTGCCCATGTCCTCACTTTAACCGTCGGCCCTCTCGAAACCAATTGTTACCTCCTCGTTGACCTCGCTACCAGCGCCGTCCTCTGCATCGACCCCGGTGCCGACGCGCGGCGTATCCAAGACACCATCCACACTCACGCCTGGCACCCCTGTGGCATCGCACTCACTCACGGTCATGGTGATCACATCGGCGCAGTAGCCGCCCTGCGTGCCACCTGGCAGGTCCCTCTCTTCGTCCATGAACTCGACGCTCCCATGCTCCCAAACGCCGAACGCAACCTCTCCGTTCTCCTCGGCCACCACATCATCGCCCCACACCCTGACCACCCCCTCAATGACGCTGACCACATACCCTGTGGCACCCTCCGCCTCGAAGTCCTTCACACCCCAGGCCATACGCCCGGTAGCGTCTGCTTCTACCTCCCCTCTTCCGCCTCGAGTCCGCCCCTCCTCTTTAGCGGTGACACTCTCTTCCGCGAGGAGGTCGGCCGCTGCGATCTCCCCGGCGGTAGTTGGCAAGCCCTCCAAACTTCTATCACCTCCCGCCTCTATCCCCTCCCATCCCACACTATCGTCTACCCAGGCCACGGGCCCACCACAACCATCGGCCACGAACAACGGTCTAACCCGTATGTCCGCCTCTCATGAATTCACTCCGTGATCTTTGGCTCTATCGCCGCCTCCTCTGGGATCTCGTTATTCAGGACTTCCGCAGCCGCTACGCCGGTTCTGTCATCGGCGTCTTCTGGAACGTCGT
>JAOACZ010000028.1 GCA_026417575.1 bacterium
GTGTTAGCGGGGGCGGGCTCGAATTGCACAGCGGAGTCACTGCGGTTGGTACGGCATGCGGGGAAGGGTGGGGCTGATGGGGTGTTGGTGATCACGCCGTATTACAATAAGCCGACGCAAGCGGGGTTAATCGCGCATTACAAGGCTGTGGCGGAGGCGACGTCGTTACCGGTGGTAATTTACAATGTACCGGGGCGGACAGGGGTGAGTATTTTACCGGAGACGGTGGCGCAATTAGCGGAGATCAAGAACATTGTTGGGGTGAAAGAAGCGAGTGGGTCGGTAGATATGACGTCGGCGATACTGACGAGTTGCAATGTGGACGTGTTGTCAGGGGATGATTCGTTGACGTTGCCGATTATGGCGGTAGGGGGGTGCGGGGTGATATCGGTGGCAGCGAACGTGATACCGGAGAAGATGGTGGCGTTGACGCGTGCGGTAGCGAAGGGGGATCTACCGATGGCGGAGCGGCTGCACCGACAACTTTATCCTTTGTTTAGGGCATTATTTATCGAGACGAATCCGGTGCCGGTGAAGGCTGCGTTAGCGATGATGGGGAAGATCAAGGAACGATATCGGCTACCTCTTGTTCCGATGCAGCCGGCGAACAGGGCGAAGTTGCAAGCTGAGCTAGAGCGGGTGTTAGCGGGGTGAGGGGGGGCAGGTGAAGAGTTGATGGTGGTTTATTCGTAGCGGAGGGCTTGGACAGGATCGAGGCGGGCGGCGAGGGCAGCTGGGAGGAGGGAGGCGAGGAGGCTGAGGATGATTGCGCTTGTTGCGATGATACAAACGTCGCTGGGAACGACCTGGGAGGGGATTGCGTCGAGATAGTAGACGTTGGAGGGGAAGAAGGTAAAGCCTGTTTTTGCCTCGATGAACTTGGAAATGGGGTCGATGTTGAGGGCGAGGAGGACGCCGCCAGTGATGCCGAGGAGAGCGCCGGTGAGTGAGATGATCAAGCCTTGGGCAGTGAAGATAGCGCCGACAGAGAATTTGGTGGCGCCGAGGGCGCGAAGGATGCCGATTTCTTTTGTTTTTTGAAGGACGACCATGACGAGGGTGGAGACGATATTGAGGGCGGCGACGACGCTGATGAGGAGGAGGATGATGAACATGACGCGTTTTTCCATTTGGATTGCGCTGAAGAGGGCGGGATTTTGGTCCATCCAGGTTCTGACGCTGTAGTTAGGGCCGAGGATTTGTTGGAGTTGATCACGGACGAGTGGGGCGTAGTCGACATTAGAGAGGCGTATTTTAAGGGCGTGGACGCGTGAGCCGAGGCTATAGAGCTGCTGGGCGGTTTTGAGAGTGACGATGCCGAAGTTAGCGTCGTAGTCGTAGTTACCGGTGTGAAAGAAGCCGGCGATAGTGAATTCTTTATGCATAGGGACGAGGGAAGAGCCGGAGGGGGTTCGGACGCTGGCGGCAGTGGTGAGTTGGATTTTGTCGCCGAGGCGCAGAGCCATTTGTTTTGAGACTTGGTCGCCGATGATGATTTGGTCGTCGGTGAGGTCGAGAGAACCGACGGTGATGAAGCGCTGGATGTCGGAGGCTTGGCGTTCGAGGAGTGTGTCGACGCCGAGGATGAAGAGGAAGCGCATGCGGTGGAGGGAGCCGAGGAGGAGGGGGCCGGTGACGTAGGGGGCGGCGGAGAGGACGTGAGGGAGGGAGCGTGCGGCTTCTGCGGGGACGTGCCAGTTAGCGAGAGCGTCACGGCCGGGGCCGAGCACGGTGACATGGGCGTACATGCCGATGACGCGTTCCTTGAGTTCGCGTTCGAAGCCGGTCATGACAGCGAGAACGACGATAAGGGCAGCCACGCCGATAGTGACGCAGAGGATGGAGATGAAGGTAAAGAAGGAGACGAAGCCTTTATGGCTGCGAGAGCGGACGAGGTAGCGGAAGGCAGTGAGGAGTTCAAAATTCATTACGTTGAAAAAGAGGCGTTGATTTAGTACAATTGAGGCATTATAACATTTTGGCACCAGAAGAAGAAGAGAGCATGTACTATCATTTATTGAAGTCGAAGCTGCACCGGGTACGGGTGACGGAGTGTGCGATTCACTACGTGGGGTCAATTGGGATAGATGAGGAGCTGATGGAGGCGGCGCGAATAGTGCCGTACGAGAGGGTGCTGGTGGCGGACATAGACAATAGCGAGCGATTTGAGACATACGTGGTGCCAGAGGAGCGTGGGAGTGGGAAGATTAGGGTGTTAGGCGCGGCGGCGCGTTTGGTGCACAAAGGGGACTTACTGATAGTTTTTAGTTTTGGGTTATACAGCGAGGAAGAGCGGCGTGAACACAAGCCGGTGGTGGTGTTTGTGGATGAGCGAAACCGGGTAGTGGAGGGATGAGCAAGCGGGTAGTGGTGATTGCGCTGGGGGGCAACGCGATTATGCCGGCGCGGGGGAGGGGGACATTAGCGCGCCAATTTGCAAATGTGGACGTGACGGCGCGGCAGATAGCGGATTTGGTGAAGCACCACTATAAGGTAGTAATTACACATGGAAATGGGCCGCAGGTGGGCAGTTTGCTTATCCAGCAGGAACAGGTCGAGGAGCTAGTAGCGGGGCAGCCGTTGGATATTTGTGATGCGATGACGCAGGGGCAGATTGGGTATATGTTGCAAAACCGGTTGTGGTATTGGTTTCAGCGGTATTGCGGTCGAGAGATTCCGGTATGTACGGTGGTGACGCAGGTAGAAGTGGAGAGTGGTTCGGAAGGGTTACTGCGAGCGACGAAGCCGATTGGGCCATACTATACGAAGGCGGAGGCGGAGGAATTAGCGAGGCGGCGGGGCTATGTGATAAAGGAAGTGGCTGCGCATGCGGCGCGAGGATGGCGGCGGGTGGTGGCGTCACCGCGACCGGTGGCGATCGTAGAGTCGCAAGCGATTATGCAGTTATTGGACAACCACGTAGTGGTGATCGCGTGCGGAGGGGGAGGAATTCCTGTGGTGCGAGACGAGCGTGGGATGCTGCGAGGGGTGGAGGCGGTGGTTGATAAAGATTGGACGGCATGCGTATTAGCGCGGCTTGTGGACGCGGACTACTTGTTGATACTGACGGATGTAGAGAAGGTGGCTTTGAACTGGGGAACTGAGGAGGAGAAGGCAATAAATAGGATGACAGTGAGGGAGGCGCGGCGGTACTGGAGGGCGGGGCATTTTCCAGAGGGGTCGATGGGGCCGAAGGTGATGGCGGCGGTTGAGTTTGTGGAGACGACGGGGCAAGCGGCGGTGATTACGTCGTTGGGGCGGGCGCGGAAGGCGCTACGTGGAGAGACGGGGACGTGGATTGTGCCTTGACAGGAAAGGAGATTTGCGGTATGATTTTGGCACTTTTGTAACATTTTGAAGGGGAAGTGAGTATGAAGCTGAGCGTGTTAGCGAGTGCGGTAGTAGCGTGGGGTGTGGTGGTAAGCGGGGTAGCACAGCCGGGGTTGAAGATAGGGTATGTAGATACGGAGGTGGTGTTGCAG
>JAOACZ010000032.1 GCA_026417575.1 bacterium
TCACCAAAGATCCTCGTATGAAGCAGCTGGCGCAAAACTGGCTTTCTGACGTCCGCGCATTGGCTGCCGAGCAGGCTTCCACTCAAACCCCGGCCCCGAAGCCCACTGCCCCAGCAACTACGCCCGCTCCCGCCCGCGAACTAGTAGCAGATGCACTCGCCAAGGAACGCGACCAGCTCCAAAGGGAGTTCGCCGCGCGCGAAAAATCTCTCCAAGAACAGCATCAACGTGCCCTCGACGCCCTCAAAGATGAGCTGCGCAAGTTGAAAACCACCAATACGGAACTGCAAGATAAAGTAGAAGAACTCACCCAGGAACGCAACGCACTCGCGGAGCGCCTGAAAAAGGCTGGCAACTTGCGCGATATCGCCGACGTCTTCGCCAACACCTCCTACACTCCCACAGACCGTGAACGCGAGCTGACCCAAATGCTGGCCGAAGCTCGCAAAGAAGCTGATACCTGGCGCGCCAGCGTACAAAACCTTGAACGCACAGCCCAGCAAAATGCTGAGCAACTCGTCCGCCTGCGACAACAGCTCGCTGAAGCACAGCGCGGTATTTCCTCAGTCGTAACAGGTACCACCGCAGCCGCCGAGCTCGCAGCCCTCCGCAAGGAAAACGCTGAGTTGAAACACAAGCTCCAAGCACTCCAATCCACCGCCGGCGCGACCGCAGCAGCACAAGCCGCCGCACGGGCCGGTCTAACTGATCTGTCAGAAGAGATCACTAAGATGCAGCAAACCATCGAGTACCAAAAAGCCCTCCTCGCTCGACGCGATGCACGCATCGCCCAGTTGGAAGCTGTCGCCGCTGGCCAGAGCGGTGCAACGACGCCTCGCACTTCTGACGCGAACATCAAGGAGCTCATCAACGAGCTCAACCGCCAACTCGTCGAAAAAGATCGCCAAATCGCGCAGTTGCAAGCCTCGCAGCGCACCAGCCAACCAGCTGCACCACCTGACCTACTCGCCGAGCTGCAGCGCAAAGATCAACTCCTCCGCGAATACGCTGCCCGCATCCAGCAGCTCGAACGTCAACAGCTCGCGAGTGCTCAACCCTCTCGCTATCCTTCCCCACCACCGTATGCAACCTCACCCTCGCCGCCTACAACGCCATCCGGCGCGCCACTCTACCAACCGCTCGGCTACTCTGATGTATACCGCACCCCGTCACCACCCTCTGTCCCACCCCCCCCACCCACCTATGCGCAGCAAACCTCACCCACCTCTCCTACCCCACCCCGTCCCTACGCCCGCCCCCCACGCGCCTATCGCGTCCGCCGCGGTGACACCCTCGCCTCCATCGCACAGCGTCTCTACGGCGACCGCAACAAGTGGAATATCATCTTCGCCGCCAACCGCGACATCCTTCGCCGCGCGGATTATCTTCGCGAAGGTCAGATTCTCTACATCCCACCCCAATAATCCTGTGCCTGGCTTCATCCTATGATCACTCCCGAAACTGTTGCCTACCTCGCTCGACTTGCAAGGATTGAACTGAACGAGACCGACCTCGCCAGGTTTGTTCCGCCACTTCAGGAAATCCTCGCCTATGTGGCCAAGCTGAACGAGCTGGACACCAGTCAAGTTGAACCCACGGCACATGTCCTGCCGCTCACAAACGTCAGCCGCTCTGACGACCCCCTACCCTCACTATCGAATGCGGCCGCCCTCCAATCTGCTCCCTGTACCGACGAAGGCTGCTTCCTCGTACCTCCAGTGATAGAGTGATGGAAACCGTACGCGAGTGGTTGAATGCGCTGCGCACCGGGGAGTGCTCCGCACGTGATGCTGTTACCACCGCGCTGGAGCGAATCAGAACAGTTGACCCTCAGCTGCAGGCCGTCATCGCCATCGACCCCGAGCGCGCTCTTGCCCAGGCAGACACCATTGATCGTCAGCGCGCGGGAGGTGAAGATCCTGGCCCGCTTGCTGGCCTTCCTATCGGTATCAAGGATGTCATCTGTGAAAAAGATGTGGAGTGCACATGTGCCTCGCAGATCTTGAAAGGCTATCGGCCTCCCTACGATGCTACCGTCATTACCATGCTCCGCCGTGCCGGCGCCATCCCAGTGGCGCGACTCAATATGGACGAATTTGCCATGGGCTCCTCCACCGACCATTCTGCGTTCGCTATTACGCGAAATCCGTGGGACACCAATCGCATACCCGGTGGTTCTAGCGGCGGCTCTGCCGCTGCCGTGGCCGCTCGTATGCTCCCCTGTGCACTTGGTTCTGATACAGGCGGCTCGATCCGGCAACCTGCAGCTCTCTGCGGCGTAACGGGCTTGAAGCCTACCTACGGCCGTGTGTCCCGCTACGGGCTCGTTGCCTACGCTTCGTCTCTCGATCAAATTGGCCCGCTCGCTCTCACAGTCGAAGACATCGCATTGCTCCTCCCCCATCTTGCCGGTCATGATCCCCACGATGCGACCTCCGCAAACTTGCCCGTGCCAAACTACCCCGCAGCTCTTTTCCAGGACCTCCGCGGTGTCCGCCTAGGTGTCCCTAAAGAGTACTTCATCGCCGGGCTTGATCCCGCTGTCGAGACCGCTGTTCGCTCAGCGCTTCATCTCTTCGCTCGCAACGGAGCTGACTGTGTCGAAATTTCACTCCCACACACCGAATATGCGATCGCAACATACTACATCATCGCGACGGCCGAAGCCAGCTCCAACCTCGCGCGTTACGACGGTATCCATTACGGCTGGCGCGCACCCGAATCTACAACCCTCGATGAGGTGTACTCTCACACCCGCCGCCGCGGCTTCGGCGAGGAAGTCATCCGACGAATCATCCTCGGTACCTACGTCCTCTCCTCAGGCTACTACGACGCCTACTATCTTAAAGCACTGAAAGTGCGCACGCTCATTCGTCAGGACTTTACCCGTGCGTTCGATACTGTCGACGCAATCGTTACTCCCACCTCTCCTACGCCCGCATTTGCTCTTGGCGAGAAACTAAACGATCCTCTCCAAATGTATCTCTCTGACATCTTCACCGTGTCAGTAAATTTGGCCGGGATTCCAGGCTTGAGTGTCCCCTGCGGATTCTCCCCAGACGGCTTGCCAATCGGTCTGCAAATCCTCGCTAAGCCATTCGACGAAATGATGCTCCTCCGAGTAGGGCACGCATGGCAGCAACTAACCGATTTTCATTTGCGCCGTCCACCCGTGTGTGCGACGTCGTTTTCAAGGCCCACTACCCATGCCTGACTTCGCACCTGTCATTGGTCTGGAAGTCCACGTCCAGCTTAACACCGCAACCAAAATGTTCTGCGCGTGCCCTAATCGCTTCGGCGATCCCCCCAACACAAACGTCTGCCCTGTCTGCCTCGGCCTTCCCGGCGCATTACCGGTCCCAAACGCGGCGGCGATCGAAGCCGCAGTCAAAGCGGCCTTGTACCTCAATTGCTCCGTTTCTTCCTTCTCTAAGTTCGACCGCAAGAACTACTTCTACCCCGATCTCCCCAAAGCATACCAAATCTCGCAATATGACCTCCCAATCGGTACCCGCGGATCCCTTGAAATAGAAGTCAGTGGGACCACCCGCCGCATCGGCATCACCCGCATTCACCTCGAAGAGGACGCAGGAAAACTTGTTCACGCCCCAGGTGCCTCCCTCGTTGACCTCAATCGTGCAGGTACCCCTCTCCTCGAAATTGTAAGTGCCCCAGAGATTTTTTCGCCCGAAGAGGCGTATGCCTATCTCTCTTCCCTCCGTCTCCTCATGCTCTACCTCGGAATCAGCAATTGCAACATGGAAGAGGGCAGTTTGCGTTGCGACGCCAACATAAGCCTCCGCCCTGCTGGCTCTTCTACCTTGGGAACCAAGGTCGAAATCAAAAATCTCAACTCCTTTAAAGGAGTCCAAAAAGCCCTCGCCTTCGAAATTAAACGCCAATCCTCCCTCCTGGCCACCGGCACGCCCATCGTGCAGGAAACTCGCCTGTACGATGCCGCGACGGACAAAACTCTATCAATGCGTTCGAAAGAAGAGGCACACGACTACCGCTACTTCCCCGACCCTGATTTAGTACCGATGACCTTCTCTCCCGAGTACCTCGCCCGGCTCCGGGACAACCTCCCCGAGACACCCCAACACCGCGCACAGCGCTTCGTCAGTGCGTTTGGCCTCTCCCAGTACGATGCCACGGTCTTGACGTCGGATCCCGCACTCGCTTCCTACTTCGAGGATACCATTGCTGCTGGTGCCTCTCCCAAACTGGCCGCTAACTGGATTGCCAACAATCTCCTTAGCGCACTCCACCAAACCTCGACCAGCATCGGCGCATGCAAAATCAGACCCCCTCAACTCGCTGCTCTGATCAACCTCGTGGAAACCGGTACCTTGAGCTCCACTTCCGCCAAGACGGTCGTCTTTCCAGCTGTGTTCGAGAAAGGCATAGATCCAAATGCTGTTGTTGCAGAAATGGGCCTGGCGCAAGTTTCGGATACTACTCAAATTGATCAGTGGGTTGTGGACGCAATTCGCGCCAATCCTGACGTTCTCGATTCATTGCGCAAGGGAAAAGTAAAGGCCGTCGCCAAGCTCGTCGGCTCCGTCATGCAAATGAGTCGTGGCAAGGCCAACGCGGCGCTGGTCTCACAACGAATCGCCGCTATTCTGAAAGACATGCACGGCATCGAGATCAGTGGATGAGCCAGTTCAGTATCTTCGAAATGGTAATGTTGATCTGCTTTGGCGCCGCCTGGCCTTTTTCGTTGCTAAAATCCTGGCGTTCACGCTCAAATGCGGGCAAAAGCGTCATTTTCTTGTACGTGATCTTCGTCGGCTACGTCGCAGGCGTATTGCACAAGCTGTTTTACGCACCGGACACGGTAATCGTACTCTACACGCTCAATGGCTTGATGGTGCTAGGAGATATTCTTCTGTACTATCGCAACGCACGTGTCAAGCCTGATACCACGAAGACTGCCCAAGACCTTGTCACTCCTTGGCACACTCCTCCATGTGTTATCCTAACCCTTGCCTGTGTGCTGGCCGCAGCGTCACTCTTTGGCATCACTGTCACTTTGCGCAATGGTCACCAAGTCTCTGGCAGTGTCGTGCAAATGGACGATACGAACCTAATCTTTAAAACAACAGCCGGGATTAAAACATACGCCTGGCACCAGCTCTCGAACCAGAGTATCAAGCAAATCAACCCCGGGTTATATCACCGCCTCCTCACCCAGGCCCACGCCCGTATCCATCTCAATACTCAAATCCTGCACCACGCAGCTAGTGGCGCCCGTGCTTCCCTCCTTGAAAAAGACACAAGTTCCACCACTCTATCTGGACTCGCACGCCCCACCCTCGATCTAGCACAGATCAAATTAAACGTCAGCACTAGCATCAAACGAGGGGAAAAAGTTCGCCTTACTCCCTCTCAAAAACAACGTTTACGGAAACTTGGATGGGATGATGCCGACCTCTGGCAGTACTATGGCGTCCTCACCATAGCGCTCGACAATCTTGCCCCATCCCGCGTCTACACAATTCGTGCTCAGGCCACCCTTCATTATGACCGCAAAATCACGGGCGACGTTCGGTCTAAGTCCGATTTCAGGCAAAAAGTCTCGTGCAATGCAACCCAAATCATTACAAACGCTTCACGAGCGCGCCTCAACCCCCGCACCCCGCCCTTTGAGCAAGGTTACTGGCGGTCCACCGAAAACCGCTCTCAGGCCCGCATCGACGCCGACGTCCGCTACTGGGATATTTCAATTTGGATTAACGACGTTTTGGTCTACCAAGAGAAAGACAATAAGACACGAAAGTACTACCACGTTCAAAAGTGGTAACCGTGCAAACACTTCTTGGCCGCGCACCCCTCCCGCCACGCCTTCGTTATCGTATGAACACTCGCACTGCCGGGGCCCGTCGCTTCTTTTGCAAATATCTCACCTCGTTAAGGCCATCGTAACGAGCTGCCCGGTACGTCGCCAACGACCCCCCGCCATTGGCAATAGTCAACACGTTTTGTCGCTTGCAATCTGCTCTTTTTGTCGTTCGCGCTGCGCCACACGAGCTGTCACCACCGCGCCCGGCCTGCAGCCAAACATCGCTTAGTACAACACTTCCATTAGCGTTAGCCCGTGCGCCGGAGCTACCTCAAATCGCCGCGGCCCAGCTTGCCCAGCGATAACGTCCCTCACGCTACTCACCGCTATGCGGCCCCTCCCGACTGCCACCAGCACCCCTACCATCGCCCGCACTTGCTTGTACATAAAGCTCTTGCCCACTATGTCAATGGTCAGTCGCGGCAACGCTGCCGTAACCGTAACTGCATCCACCGTCCGTACTGTCTCTTCTCGTGCCTTCCCCGATACCATCCGCAGTCCATTCATCTCGTGCGTGCCCACCATCTCTCGTCCCGCCGCTGCCATCGCTGTAACATCAAGAGGATACCGATACCACCAGTGATACCGCCGCTCCAAGGGATCGTCGTACTCCGCAAGCCACATCTCATAGCGGTAGTGCTTTCCACGATTGCACCTCACGGAAAAATCTGGCGGCGCCTCCTCACACCTGACCACTGCCACATCCGCCGGCAGATAACGGTTTAACCCGCGCGCAATTCGCTCGCACTCTAACGTACGCTCGGTGTAAAACTGAACACTCTGCCCACGTGCGTGCACCCCCGCGTCCGTACGACTGGCCGCGCGAAGTTCCCGACACTCGCCTAACACTCGTTCCACCACTTCGCGTAACACCCCCTGCACCGTCCGCAGCCCACGCTGCTCTTGCCACCCATGAAACTCACTCCCGTCATACGCTACCGTCATGTGAATCACTCGCATCCCCGCCTCCACGTCCCAACCAATTATCTCCACCCCCGTCCCCCTGCTAACCTCGCCGCGTTTGCTCCACGCTACCTGTTTTGGCCTCCCTATGAATCACTGCCCACTCCTGCTCCGCACTGGTTCCTTTCGGCAAACCATTGCACCCCCCAACACAAGCGCAGCCGCTATCAAAATCGCCAGCCGGTAGTCACCACACAAGTCATGTAACCATCCCCCCATCAGTGGCCCAGTGATCCCCGCTACTCCGTATGCCATAAATACCAACGGATACACCTTGCTAAATTGCGTCACTCCATAGCATGCTGCCACCTGCGCGGCATACACCACGAAACACGCCCCAAACCCAAAACCAATCAAGAATGCTGTCAATACAAAAATCTCTCCCCTCGTGGGCAAAACTCGTAAGATCACCAAACTGAGACTTAAGAACGCTAACGATACCGGGATCACCCGGTATCCCCACGTATCGTACCACCGCCCCCATATGATCCGTCCTGCCGCGTTTCCTATAGCAAACAAGCTAATCGCAAGATTCGCTTGCCCCGCACCTAACCCCGCTCCCACTCCAATGCTCTTCAGGTTTCCTATCACAAGCAAGCCTGCAAACGTCCCACTCCACATCCCCGCCACTAATGTCCAAAACAATCGCTCCCCCAGGACCCTCGCAACCGCCCCCCTCTCCACTTGACCTCCAATCTGGCTCCCCCCCGGTGTACTCAAAACCAGCGCACATACCCCTATCACGATCCCATATCCCATCCCTTTGAACTCAAACACCCGCCCCAGCCCTAGTTGCGCTCGTATCATGTACTCGACCACCCACGTCGTCACAATTGCACCTCCGCCAAAACCCGCCGCTGCTAGCCCCGTCACTAACCCCTTATGCCGCGGAAACCACTGTAAAGGTGTCGCAAGCGCCGCGACATACCCACACCCTATCGCTGCCCCACTTACCACACCGATCCCTAACCATAACAGCCAAAATTTCCCCCCGGACATCCCCGCTAGCCCATACCCACCCACAAACAACAGCGCTGCCAGTAAAGCGTTCTGCCGTGGCCCATAGCGCGTTTGAACACGGCCTGCCCATGTCATCACCAGCGTAAACACTGCAATCGTGCTCCCAAACACTACCTGCGTCTGCGTCGAGCTATAGCCATACGTGTCGCGCAAGGCCGGCACATAGGCGCTCCATGCATACACACCCCCAAGGCACAATAAGATAATAATTGCACTAGCTAATACCAACACTCCGCGCATCACTTGCTCCTCTGTTTGGTTACGCTGCGCCCCGGCGACGCAACGGCTAACTAATCCTACCCTAATCAACTCTCAATGTCAACATGTCGACCCTGGCTCCCTCATCAGGTACAGACTGATTCGCCAGCGCCAAAAGATTTCCAACCGGCCTACGGCCTAAACTACGACGCAGCCCTCCTGCACTTCTCGTCCCCGTATCATACAGCCTGAGCCGGTTCAGTATACTAACGCAGCGCACTGGTTTACTTGACACCTCGCGGAACACTAGGCTACAATGTCTCACACTGCGGGAACTCGCTTATGCGCTTCATTCTCTTCTTCCTCCTCCTCACCGCTCTTCCTAGCGCTGCTACCTTAGTCACCGGTCATCGCCCCACGGGCCGGCGCGTTGTCAAAGTTGCCGTCGCCGCTTACGAGCCAATCCTCCAGACCACCAACGGCGTACCATGTAATGCCCCCTATTGGCGCGCTTGCAACTGGTACGCTCCCACTGACGTCGTTGCCTACGCCATTGCAGCATGCGCGGCAGCATGGGACAACGCGGTCGAATTCAAGATCGTCCATTGGACCAATGTCAACCTTTTCCCCCACTTTATGGCCACCGACTCCGGAACCTACCGCTGTACAAACCGCTGGGGCGAGAAACGCTACCGCACTGACAACGAGCACTACTGGATCGAATACACCAGTGGTTGGAAATGGGGTGGCACGCCAACCCCAGACGCGAAGATGGGCGACCTGGGCTACTGGGTGATGTTGACAAATGATTTTCCACACCTTCTCGGCATGGTCGATCGGGGCGAGGTTGATACCATTTTCACCCCTGGCGGTCCCTACTTTGGCATGTGGGAAACCCTCATGGCCGGCCGTGGTGCCTACTGGTGTAACTCCAGTGGTTTAGCCACCACGAACGAACGCTTGGTCGTCATCGGCGGCATCGGCTACACCGAACGCAAAGGCTCCGGGCTCCACAATTACGGGCATGGCCTCGGCGAGTCCGGGCTCGCGTCTTGGTTTTTCGACAGCACCCTCGGCTACGATAACTCTAAATCGCCATACACAAACGTAAACGATTTTGTCCTCTTCACACGTTGTACGAATTTCACCGACGCGACCACGCGACAGCCGATCCATTGCGGCAACACCCATTATGCCCCCAATTCCACAGCCGACTACCAGTATGATTCGCCAGTTCCTGTGCGATGTTCTGCAGACCAGTGGTATGGTTATCCCTTGATGACAAACACACCACGCTTCATGAACAATGCCGACTGGTTCACCTATTCCTCGCCCTACGCCTACGAAGACGACAAGTTTCAAATGTGGTGGTGGAACCATATTCCCCGCTACATGGGTTCGAGCTTCGCCAACCCTGCCAACCGTTTCCGTAAAGGCCACATGAACAACTGGTTGTCCTATCTCTGGAATCACAACCATGTTGGATTCCCGATCGGCTCGCATCAGCTTGTCTCGCATCAAAACACTGACCTGCGCGGCTGGTTTAGCTATCGTATCTACGCTCCCCCCGGCACGACACAGATTTATATTCACGCCACGGCCGGGCGTGCCGTGCGCTTCTTATTGCGAAAGTCGTACGTACCCGTATACCGCTCGTCTAGTGTGAGTTTTGCCTACGACGATATGCAAACCGGTACAGGAGCGTATGTACGCACTATCAACGCCGCCAATAATTATGGCCGCGGAGTGACGGGTGTATGGTACCTCTCCTTTGGCGGCTCCGGTGAAGCCTGGAATCACAATACCTACTCACAAACAGTCTACGTGACTATCCTGCCGGTCCCCACTAACACCGTGACACCTATCATCACTATCACAAGCCCCACCGCAGACAGCGTGTTCGACAAGGCCAAAACTGCACGCGCATGGATTCGCTGGAACATCGAGGCACCCTCGCTGCCGCAAGGCGTTCGCGCTACGTACATCGCCTACCAACTGACGAACGGCGTCTCGCCCTGGATTCCCCTTTGCGAAGACTACATCTTCAACCTCCAGAATGAATACGAATGGACGTTGCCCAACGCGGCCTCCACCAACGCACGTGTGATGATCATCACTGAAGATGTGTACGGCATCATGTATACAAATTATTCCGCCCCGTTTAAGCTGAACACGCAGGGCATTTACGCAATAAACCAAGAGTGGTTCAGCATGGACCTCCCTGTGAGCAGCTCACGCGACCGACACGTGGCGCTCGGCGCAGATAGCACTAACTACCTCTACTTTACCCTCGGGAACGCCACTCCGTCCCCTGTCTATCGAATTCCTAAAGGAACCATCGATACAAATCTCTGGCAAGCGCGCGCCGCGCTGCCATTGACCGGACCGATCGACGGAAACAGCGGCGTGGGCGACATGTGTTACTGGAACGGCTACCTCTGGACGTTCGGCGTGAGCAATGGCGGCGCGCGCGTCGTGTACCGCTACGATACCACCGCGAATTCCTGGACAACCGGCGGGCAAATGCCCGAGCCCGATCAGTGGGGTGTAAACGCCGGTATCGCTGTCGTGGACGCCACAAAAATTTTCGGCGGTTGGATTGGCTGGTCGCGCATCAAGCACATCACCAGCTGGCAACAGCCCACAGCACATAGCACCGTAGGAGACATGCATGGGGGCGCCTCGCACCCGTGGGATTCGTGCATCACCACGAATTACCTCTACTTTCTCAAGCATCACGACAATGGTCAGCAGGCCAGCGGCGTCTTCGCGCGCATCAACACAACTGGTACACCAACTCTCCAGCACCTACCGATGAACGCCTTCAATCCAGGCATGGGCTGCGCGCTTGAATACATGCCTGGCTGGTTATTTTTAGACAGACGCGAGCGAATCTTTGCCCTGCGCGGTGGCACTGGCAGTGGTCCCGGCGATGGCGCTGGATGGACGGCAAGTTCCACCGCAAACCAGTTGGGCATCTACGACATCGCGGCGGGCACCTGGAGCGTCACATCCCTGCCATTTGCTGTGGATGGCGGCTCGGAGATGTGCCGCGTCGGGGATATTTTGTATATCCTCGCCGCCAATGCTGTCGCGCAGCCCTTGAAATTGCGCATCTATCCTGAGTGTGGCGTCCTTATTACACATCCCCAAGGCAGTTTCACTATCACCGGCGGGATGTGGACGAACATATTGTGGAACAGTGGGCGAGTGGTCAGCGGGCTGGCTGCATCAAACGCGGTGTGGTTGACTACGAATGGTTTGAGCGGCACGTGGATACTGCTCGCCCAAGGCGATCATGCCACCCTAACTAACCTTGCCTGGCAGGCGCCGTCACTGGGCTCGGCCAGCCAGTGCTACTTTCGCGTGGTCCAAACGTGGAGCGATGGCACCTCCTTCACTAACACCAGCACCCATCCATTTATCATCGTGCCCATCCCCGAGCCTTTCTCTTCAGTGGTGTGTTCGTTAGCCTGCGCCGCATGGCTCTCTTCTCTTCGCACAGCACGCCGCCAAACCCACTTACGGCCTACACCCCACCTGCTTCGCTGAGCTGCCCCTCAGCTAACGCGTCTGCACAATCGTAAACCGTAAATCCCGCGGGTCATCGTCCGTCAAATTGCTACGGTCTACGATCACGTCTCGCCGCACCTCAGATGTGATCCGATCGCCCGCCGCAGCATTAAACCGCCCGGATCCTCCTGGCTGCTCGATCGCTTGCGCCACGATTTGTACTCGGAATTGATCACTCCGCGTGGTAATCAGATTCGCTATATCCGCAAATATCTCTGCTGTCATGTGCCGCACGTCTAACACGTCCGTGATATTCTTATACGGCAGTAAGCGCGCTTGCCCGCTTCCATCCGTCCCTGTCGCGATGTTGTGCGCAAGTTCTGCAGTGATGTGCGGCAAACATGCCAAAACCCGTGGCGGCGCAGTGTTGATGTTGATTTTACCAGTCACACTTGCAGGTGCTAAGAAGGCATAGTCAAACCACGCAAACCCGCTCGCATCCGCTCCTCCTAACCCCCGTGCTGTGAGTCGCAACCGGATACCTCCTTGCGCCGAAATATGCTCCGGCAACACTAACCCCGCGTAGAAACTGTCAGACTTGTCATATTGTTGCCCGCCAGGCGAACGTATGATCTGGTACACATCGTCCCCCGCACCCACCGCCGAAGCTCGCTCCCCTCGCGGCAGCCTGTCATACCGTCCACGCGCAAAGTTCCAAATCTCCACATCTATACGCGCATTCCAGTTCTCTTCCAAGAATTCCGTCGTCTTGATCGCATCGCTCAGCCCAAAAATATATAGTCCATATGTCAGTGCCTCGAGCTCCTTGTGCTGCCACTCCCACACCCCTTGCGCTCCGTTCTGGCGTGTGTAGTACAACGGTGTGGAATACCCCGGCCCAACCGAAAACGCTGTCCCTGGCTCAATCGTAAAACGTTTGTCTGATGGCACTGAGTAGCCAGCTACCGTAATCCCGTCAACCGTGCTATTGGTGATAAAAAACATTTCCCCTGCCAAAGGCCCTGACATTATCCGCAGCTTCTGCCCCGCCCAGATGTTCGGTTCCCAGCGCACCCCCTTCGCACGAAAACCACTCGCCAGACTCCCCCCAGCGGCAACCCCAAATGCCGGCCGCCACTCACCTCCCACATACGCTCCCGCCTCCTCCGCGTCCAGACGCACCCCCGCCGTCGTAAAATATCGCGCAATCGCCTTCAATGTACGCGTCTCCGGCGTCCCCCGCCCGCTCATCCCTATGTTTTCCCAGTCCGACGCCTTCCGCACCTTCTGAATCTCCCCAATCGACACAAACCGGTTGTCCTTCACATGCGGTGGCACGTATCCGCTGCTCGCCGGAAACGAATTGTTCCGCGCTTTTCGTGGGTAACCCCCTATCGTTGGCCGTGATGACTTCACCCACGTGTAGTGCGTCGGATCGTATTTCTCGGTCGAATAGCCGAATTCCTCCTCCCGCAATGACCCGTACTGTGTCGTCCGCGCCGTGATTTGATTGTACTCATTCTTCAGTGTGAACGACACAAACCCACCTTGCCGCGGCAGCCCCTTAATCCGTACCCGATCACCCGGTTGCAAACCGCTCCCCTCTGCATCACTCCCCCCCACATAAATCGTGTTTCGCGTGTTGTTCCAAATCCGCTTGATTTGCCCGTTGGGCGCATCTCGATTCGCAGGCCGCCGATTGCTCACATACTCAATCAGTTCCCCCGCTAACTGGTCTGGTTGCCAATCCGCCCCCTCTACGGTAATGTAATCGCCCCGCACCCGCGTGATTTTATACTCAATTCCCCAGTTCTGATCTGGTAACTCAAACACCGGAATGATCTCGTTCTGGTTGTTCCCATATGTGTGATTCCCGTCACAGTAGTCTATCCCAAAAATTTCACGGTTGTTCGTCAAATAGAAATACCCTCCAGCGTCAATCCGCGGATTCGGATCATCATATCGCCCTCGCCCGCCACGGTGGTAGTAACGTGCTGTGTCTATCACTGCTAGTTCATTCGCCTCTACACCTGTATTCACAACAACTCGCCAGTTCCGCAAACTGATCGGCCGGTGCGAAATGTTAATCAGCTCCACGACGTCCGGTCGAATAAAATACATCGCATCACTGTAGTTGTTGTACCGCCCACTCACCCCGCCCGCCGGCCGGCACTTCTCTGATGACGTTAATGTCACCGCAATATACCCTCGCGTGTTCGGCCGCACTGCCTTCCCATCCTTGTACAAATACTGGAGCCGATATGTGCCATCTGCCGAGCGTAACTCTTCTGTGACCGAATAGCGGTTGCCGTCGCCATCCATGTCCATCTCCCGCACCACCGACCTCCCGTACCCATACTCGGGCTTGAAACAGTGATTCGCGTTGATCACCTGATAGTACAACCGCTTGTTCATGTACCTCTCCGGTAAGCGAAAACAGTACATCTCGGTCTGCTGCGGCCGATCAGTCCACATCGCCCCCGTGTGATTCCATCGGTTCCGTAGACAAATCGTCTTCGGTGCGTTGTTCGTCAGAATCGCTAGCGTGTCCGTTGTATACCTCAACGTTACCTGCCGCTTCCCCGCCTCGCTCCGTACCACGTCGCACTGCGCTCCCCGCTGTTCCAATGTGTACGCCGCATTCATCTCGCCCACCCACGCAAGCCCATCCCGCCACAAGTTCACAGGCCACCCACCCGTCTGTGCCTCGCACTCCAAAAACGCGTCCAGCCGAATCGACGGCGTCCGCGGCGGCTCCAATGTCACCGTTATCGTCCCACCTTCCGGTGGTGATACCTCCTTTATCCGAAACCGATTCCGTACCGTCGCTCCCCCATAGCCATATTTGTCTGCACCATAGTAGTGGTTGTAGCACAAAACATGATTCTCAGCTGCTTCCGCGCTGCTACTCGTCGGAAACCACCACCCTGACCAGTCCGTCTCGCGTATCCAACTCCCATCGTACGACACAACCTCGTTAAAACACACCGCCTCCACCCCATATTCACTCCGCGACGTCGTTAATACATGATTCTCATCGCGGTAATCTAATACGTTCGCCACTAGAATCGCCAAGTTCCGTGCGCTCGACTCGAACCGCGCCTCCGCGTTCGCCCGATTCATGATCCGCCGCACCTGTTCGCGCGTCGCTACGTTTACGTTCGCTTGCCGCCGCCATCCTCTAATTCGCTCATCGTAAAAGGCATCTCGGCTCCTACTATGCACCGTTGCGTACCGCCTTAGCACCCGCCGCGCAGCACGATTCCCAATCGCCCTCGGCACGCACCGCTCTACAATCTCGTCTACCGACGCGTACACACGATCATCCCATTTCGGCCTTGCCGGCGTGTATTCTTCTGGCTCATCAACACCTTCACCTGCCTCGTCAACTATCCTATTCGCATTGTTGTCAATCTCATCGTTGGCATACGTCGAAGCGTTGTAATTGTCATCCACTCCCGCCTGCCCAGGCCTGCCATCCCGTCCATACCGATACTGTACCACCTTGCGCGCTAACTCCAACGAAAACGGCAGCCCTGCCCCGCGCCCGTCCGTCAACGCCACCTCAAATGCACCAAACCCCTGGTGCTGCCCAACACCTCCAACACTACTCGCTACATTTACGTTGATCTTTCCACACTCATCTTCTACCACCACAGCGTAACGCCCCACAATCTTCCCCTCCTCGTTCCGCACATAGAACCACCGCGCGTCGCCCTCCCCAGCCCCCCCAACATCCACACCTCCCCCACTCCCCACCTTGAACCGCGTGCACCACGGCTCCGTAAGATCGTCCCACGCCGGCTGCTCCATCACGTCTAACCGCAGCAAACTGAGCGCATGCTCTAGCGCAGCGTCAGCTATTAAATCCGCCTGCAGCCGCGCCACCGCCGTCCGACTCAACATCTGATCTAATGTCGTGTAAAGTGCAAAAACTGCCGCCAGCACCGCCAAGATCGTCAGCACCGATAACACGCTCACCAGCGCCACCCCCCGCCTCCCCTTCCCCTGATCTTCCTTCCAGCAAAACCGCATCTCACGTCTCGTAGAGGTTAACCAGCAATCGCCTCTTTCTTTAGCACGGCTTAATTATAACATATCTACCCCAAGAGTGCAACCTCATCCCTTCTCCTAACCCCTGCACTCGCTACCAACCTCCTGCCGCGCTTTTGCTACCCTTTCATACCTCACACGAGACGCTGTCCAACACACAACCCCTAAAATAAGAAGCCCCGCCAACTGGCGGGGCCATACGACGCTCCAAACGCGTCAAAAGCTGATCAGCAGATCTCCGCTGATTTCAATAACCTCTGCATTCACTGTGCAGTCCTCCTCGCGCAAGCACTACCCAGCAGCACGCTCAGACCCTCTCCGCTACACCAAGACGGCCGATGTTATCGACCTATGTTGCTTCCTCAACATCACAAACAAGTTCACGCCATCGCATCCGTCTTGCGCTGCGTGTACTGCCGCCTGCTGGTTTCATGCTCACGTCTGGATAACCGACATGGAAGTTCTTCACTTCCGTCCTCTATCCTTAAACACCACCTCGGCGCCCTACGGCATTTTGTGTCTATCGCATCACCTCCTTAACTGCCATTATGAGGTCACCTGTGGTGTTGTGAGCACGCCTAGTTCCAAAGAGCTGCCATAGTATAGCATATACAAGGTTATTTGTCAAGACCTCACGATAGCCCATTAAAAATCCAACCGAACGAGCAGTGGATCGGTCATAATTCATCCAACCGAAACCATAAGAACGGTTGGATGAGGAAAGCACACATAAGAGTAGATGAGCCCAGGGTAGACACGGTGATACCCGACAAGATTGTCAAACACATGCGACGGCTGTATCTGCGCAGCACGAGCAACAAAGGCAAGACCCGGCTGTTCGACCCATCCTGTGATGCCGCCGGCATCATGAGCACGCACGCGATCGTGCAAATTCACCGTGGCCGCGCATACGCCTCGCGCGGCGGGCGGCGCGAGCGGCCCGTGACATATCATCATCCTCTGCAGATCCGCCGCGCATCATCTGATAAGCCCACGCGTATAGCTGTGCCGTGGTGCTCCATGTGGGGGCGCCACGCCTGCTCGCACAGTTACCGGCGCACCAACAGCTGGCAGTGTCAGCCAATGTACTGCGCCTCTTCCTGCTGATGAATTGCCCAACCGTCAAGAGTTCCCTGCGCACCTTAACACACGGCCGCCGCGCAGCACGCCTGCCTGCATAAGCAAACACCCATCACGCAAGGTCACCTAGTCGGAACATCCGCGCCGTGCACGCGTTGGAACGACCCGTGGAGCGCCCGGATCAGAACGTGCCTCCTGCCGTCAAAGTGCGTCTGACCGCGTTGGCGCGCCAGCGTGTCCCGCTGACGCTGCAGGAGTAAAAGAACGCCTGCTGCTGCGGCTGCTGCACTCGCGCACCCGTGCCCAGCAGAGCGCGGACATCGCCGCCATAGCACGCGGCAGCGGTGACAACGGTGACAGGGGTGGCGCGGCGAACCGCCGCAGGCACACATTGGCCGCAGACCCGCGCTGCGCCGTACTAACACCAACGGGCACGCCGCAGGAAAATGACAGTGGCGAGCGCATTTGATTTACTGTCCACGGACCTCCTTCGCTCGCGCGGCTGCGGCCGCGGAGCGTCCCCCCGTTCGGTCCCATTTATGTATGTATGACCTATCACCGGCCTCCAGATAGTTGTTGCAAAACTCTACAAACCTGCTAGCTTACTCAAATGAGAGCGTCATCTCAGCGGAGATTGTTAGCGCATGGCCGTTCCGCCCGCTCCCCCTTGTAGGCCTCCAAAGCTGCCCCGCCGCAGGCTTGCATCCCTCGATTCGTCAGCGCCAGCTCTCTTACGCGACACACACCGTTCTGCTTCCATCGTTCCCGCTGCGTAATCTCCGCTGCCCCCTGCGACATCCGTGCTACACAAAACGCCAGCTGCAATCCGGCCGTTCTTCGCCACGATGAACGCCCATGGCCTCACCCGCACCCCATCAGTTTCTCGCCCGCTTCATACTCTTGCGTCCCTAAAACTACATTCATGACATGCCGAGACTGTTCCGTGCCCTGTTTCGTCATGGCTGATCCCTCCTCCATCACCGCCTTTTTCTGTCGAAATAAAAAAACATTCCACGCCGACATTCCACGTCGACATCATTACTTCCATACAAAAAGCAGCTCACGACATAGTTTACGTTCATGACGTCAACCGTCCCAGCTCCCGCAACCTCTCCCAGCAGCATCGTCGCCTCCGTTCTTGATCTTTGTTCACTCTTTGCCTACAATTCGTAGCATGAAACCTCACATTCTCCTTATCTACAGTGACCAACATCGCTACGATTGCATGGCACACACTGGCCATCCGCTCGTCCGTACCCCTAACCTCGATCAGCTCTCCCGTGAGGGCGTCTCCTTTACCCACGCCTTCACACCATCCCCCATCTGCGTCCCCGCCCGCTGCTCCCTCCTTTCCGGTCAGTGGCCCTCCCAGCATGGTGTCATCTTCAATTACGATGGCGAAACCTTTAAGCCCCTTGATAACACCATTCCCACTTGCTCCTCCCTACTCCAAGCTGCCGGTTACCACACCGTTCACGTCGGCCGTTGGCATGTTGACCCCCATCGCGGCCCGCACTTCTTTGGCTTCCACGACTACATCCCCGAATGGCACTATAAAAAGTGGCGCGCAGCCCAAGGTATTCCTCCCGTGCCTCCTCACGACTGGTTTGGAGCTGACGACCCCCATATCTCCCCCGACCAATCCCCACCAGCTTGGGGCGCCCGGCAAGTCCTCCGTTGGTTCGATATCGCCTGTGAACTAAACGAACCTTTATTCATTCACTGGCATACCACCGAGCCACATCTCCCCTGCGTCCCTCCAGCTGAACTCTCCAAGCTTTATGTCCCCTCCTCCATTCCCCCCTGGCCTGGCTTTACCGACCCCTGCCACCATAAACCTCTCATCCAACGCCAAATGCGTCACACCTGGCAAGTCCACAACCTCTCTTGGCACGACTGGGCTCCCACCGTCGCCCGCTACCTCGCCACCATCACCTGCCTCGATCACGCCATCGGTATCGTATTACACGGCCTCCGTGCTCGCGGTCTTGATGATAACACTCTCGTGATTTACTCCGCCGACCACGGCGATATGTGCGGTAACCACGGAATGATCGATAAACACTACGTCATGTACGACGACGTAATACGCGTCCCGCTTATTTTACGCTGGCCAGCCGCTCTACCTGCAGGCACTGTGCGCAACGCCTTTGTCTCTAACGCCCTCGATCTCGCTGCCACTTTCTGTGACGCCGCGGGCCTACCCCTCCCTGCCTCCTTCGCTGGCCAGTCCCTCCTCCCCCTCGCGCGTGGCGATGCATCCGCTCAACCCCGCCAGGATATTTTCGCTTCCTATGCTGGCAACCAGTTCGGCGCGTTCTCCCAACGCATGGTGCGTGACTACCGCTGGAAATACGTTTGGAATCCGGTTGCCCAAGATGAGCTCTACGACCTCGCCTCCGATCCCGCTGAACTTCACAACCGCGTCACCGATCCATCTTGCGCCAGCGAGCTCGCCCGCCTCCAGACACGCCTCCTCTGGTGGATGGAACACACTCATGACCGTCTCCTCAATCACTGGACCCGCCTCCAGCTCTCTGGCCATCGCATTCACACGTAGCAACCCCCTCACTTCTCCTAAATGATTCCTGAGCTCCTTGAGCCCTAAGCTCCCCCCTCCTGTCCGTTTTGTCCATGTGTCTGTCTGTTTCCTCCATTCACAACCCAAGCCCTCTGTGTTATATTGTTCCAAAGTTGATTAACGTACTACGAATCCAAGTGCATCGCTGCTTTTCACCTCTCATGTCTTACCTCACTGCCCGCATCCGCCACGATGTCATTCCACATGAGCTCACTCCAAACCGCGCTATCCTACGCCGCTCAGTTACCTCTTCCCAACATCACGTTTCCTTCCACAGCCGTTCCTTTCACACCTGTCGCTCCACTAACCCATTTCATGCACCCCCAGCTCTTCTAACTCCTTCCCCTGGAGTTCACTCCTGCCACATTTCTTATCCTTTTCAGCATGGTCGCGTTCCTCCAAACATTTTCCTGTCTCTCTTCCGCTTTCCTAAAATCAACGGTGGTTCTTCTAACCCTGCCACTGTCTCTCCACATTCATTACCGCTCCCTACCTCGTCTCTAAGTAATCCTGCCGGAGTTTTCTTGTTCACTGTCCGTACATTTAACCTCTCCTCTTTTAACTTTCCAGGTTCCCTCCTATGAATCGTGTTCCTTCACTTCTTGTCTTGTCCTTCTGCGCTTCATTAACCTCCTCTATGGCCCACGCGATGCTCTTTGCTTATGACGGCTGTACATATCCCGAAACCCTTTTCCCCACCGGGATCCATTATTATTCCGGTGGCACCGGTTTCTCGGGCAGATGGCTTGGCGCCTACGTCGCAAACGGCCTGATGCGCGTGGAATCTGCCGCTCCTGGCCTCACCTACCAATTCGGGTCCTCACCTGATTTCCTCTTGGTCACTAACAACCGCTTCCGCACCACCGAGCGCGGCACGACCGCAGAGTTCGGAACAAACCTTGAAGAACGCATTACCGTCGCCTCCCGCAATACCCGCCCCATGAGCACGTCCGGGCGTGCTGCCTGGCTTTCACCCAGTAATTTCTTCGGCAAAATCGGCACCACAAATTGGTTCAGTTTCCTCGCCCGGTACGAAAGTGGCGATACCTCGCAACGATACGGCGTCTCCCTTAACCTCACCCAACAACACAACTTCCCCTTTGAATTCTTTATCGGTAAACCCACTGGCCAAAATAATTGGGGCATCATGGGCAAAGGCAATGTCACCGCCGTCTCAAGCGTGAATGCCATCGACGGCAGTACTGCCCTCCTTGTCACCCGCGTCATTTACGCTGAGCCCGACGCAATCGTGCACATGTGGATTAACCCCCAAACCCGCACCCAGCCTGACGAGGCTCAGGCGCACCTGGCCACAAATGTGCCCCGCTTTGAATTCAAATACGTCGACCTGATGTCCCTCGGCGCTAGCGAGGCACCCCGCGTCGCCCTCGACGAACTGCGCATCGGTTCTGAATGGTTCGACGTACTTCCGCTCGGTCCTCAACCACCCAAGTTCGTTGGTACTCCCACCAATATCTCTCCACCTAACGCTGCCACTGACGTCTCACTTACCCCCCTGCTCCAAACTTCACCCTTTAACGGAGCTGGCCCCAACGACCTCCATATCGCTTCACAGTTTAAATTCACCTCTCTCGGCCTCGTCGAACGCTCCTTCACTACCAGCGGCCTCACTACCGTTCAAGTCCCTCCAGGACTCCTTAGTCCGTCCACTCGCTACTCCTGGCAGGTCCGTTACCTCGGCACAAACAACCCCGCGTGGAGTGAATGGTCAGAGCCAACCACCTTCACAACCCTCCGCGGCGCACCCCGCCTCATCGCCTATGATGGCGCGCCCTATCCCAAAACCAATATCCTTGCTGGTAGCGCTGGAGGCTACGGCTGGGGTGCCGCCTGGCAGGCCCAAACATGGAATACTATTCCGCCCGGTACCTATTACTTCACCCAAATCGCCGTCACCAACCCAGGCCTCGCATTCGGCGACCTCGACTGCGCTAACAATCGCTTCCTGACTACACCCTTCGGCTGGACCTACGGCGCCTGGGGACCTACTGAAGAGACTCCTTTTGCCCGCGCGCGCCGCATCCTCGCCCTTGATGGCAACATGCACCTCGTCAACCCTAATCTCACCTTCGGCAAGCCCGGCACCACCAACTGGGTCAGCTTCCTTGCCCGCCTTGAATCGCCCGCCCCGTACGACTACGGCATCGATTTCGCCGTCAACAATGAGCCCAACGATGAAGGCCTCCTTGCCATCGGCTGTGTACCCGACTCGGGTCTCCTCGGAGCGTGGGTACCAGGCTCAACTCCGCTACTCTACACCACATCAACTAACCCCGCTGACGCCGGAACCGCATTCCTCGTGGCCTGCTTGATCTCTGGTGAGACGGAAGATACCTTACAACTCTGGATTAATCCTTCTCTCACCCCAACACCCCCTGCTACCCCATCAGCCATCCTCACCGGTATCCCTCATCTTGAATTCAACCGCCTTGGCCTGCGCGCCGCCGGAAGTCCCACCCCCTACGTTGCTCTCGACGAACTCCGCTTCGGCGAAACGTGGCAGAGCGTCACCCCCATCATCCCCGAACCCGCTTGCTCAATCGCGCTCTTCTTCACTATGCTTCTCGTTCGTCAACGTTTCAAACCACATGCGCTACCCTGCTCATCATCTCTCGAAGCTACCAGCCAGCCAATGTGATTGCCCCCTGTCTTATTCTCTCCTTCCAGTTTCACGACGCCACTCGCTCCTCTGTTCATCCTTTCGGCCGCGTACCTTCTTATTCTCCTCGCAATCCTTCCCGTCGGTGCACTTCTACCTCATCTTCCTACTATGAAAATTGGTGTCTGTGGTAGTCCAGAACAAGCCACTGTTCTCGCTGCTGCCGGTTTCGACTACCTTGAGATCAATGTCCAGTCCCATCTCAATCCGCTCGCTTCTGATGACGAATTCGCCTCCATGCGCGCTGCCATCGCCGCCTCACCACTCCCGTGTCGCGCCGCAAATTGCTTTCTGCCCAAAACCTTTAAACTCACAGGGCCCCGTGTCGACCTGCCTCAACTCAAACATTATGTCTCCGTTGTGTGCCGGCGCGCTCGCGAAGTTGGTCTCTCCGTGATCGCCTTTGGCTCCGGCGCCGCGCGTGCTGTCCCTAGTGACTTCCCACGTGCCACTGCTTGGCAACAACTACTCGACTTTGCTCGCATGGCGGGCGACCTCGCCGCCGCACATCGTCTCCTCATCGCCGTGGAACCGCTCAATCCACGTGAATGCAACATCCTCACTTCTATCGCTGAAACTGCTGAGTTCCTACACCAAGCCGCTCATCCTGCCCTCCGCCTCCTCGTCGACGCCTACCACTGGCATGCCGCCAATGAGCCTTCCGAGACCATCGTGGCCTCCGCACCCCTTCTTGCGCACGTCCATCTCGCCACCTACAAACAACGCCTTTTCCCCGGCGAAGAGCCATGCGATTTTTTACCTTTTATCTCTGCACTCCGCCGTGCCAAATACAACGCCCGCATCTCTGTCGAGGCTAAATGGAACAATACGGCTGAATCAGCCATACGTGCCGCACTCATCCTGCGTCATCTCTTAACGTCATTAAACCATTCCTGACCAGACACTCCCCTGCTCACCTTAAAACCGTCACGACAATTTCACGCACGTTTGTACCCCTCCATCCCATCATCACCGTCGCAAGCCAGTACCACAGGGTATCGCTTTCCTCCTCAAAAAAACTTGCTAACGCACCTATATGCCCCTGTTTCCCCGAGCATCCGCCTTCTTGCCCCTAAAGTAAGCCTGATCTTTACAGTGCCTGCTGCGACCGGCGCTCCTTCCCCGCTACGATAGAAACCACAAATGTTTGCATGGCAACCTTCGTCTCTTTCGGACTTCATCTCGCAAAAAACGCGTAGCTCAACCTGCTCATTATTCCTGCTACACTACCCCCGTTGTTCCTTGCATTCTGCCTGCCTCTATTCTCATCTCCGCAACCTCTTGTCCTTGCATCAGCTTCCCACTTCGTTCTATAATAGCTATGCTAAACCATCGCCACCACCCACACATGAATCCCCGCATCGGTACCATGGTCCGCCTTCAACAAAACGGCCCAAGCTTTGATCACCTTGTTGCCGCAGGCCTCCGCTGCTGTCAACTTGTCAGCTGGGAGCCATCGCTGTGGACACCAGAATGCGCCGCTCGCCTGAAAAATCAAATCGCCACATATGACCTCCGTGTCACCGCTTTCTGGGCTGGCTGGCCTGGCCCCGCCATATGGAACCTGGTCGATGGTCCACGTACTCTCGGCCTTCTGCCCCAGGAATATCGCGCAATACGCGTCGCTTCCCTCAAGCGCGCTGCTGACTTTGCGCATCTCGTCGGCCTCCCTGCTATCATCACTCATGTCGGCTTCGTACCCGAAGAACCTGCCAACCCCCTCTTCCACGAGCTTGTCGCCACCGTGCGCGACATCGCACTCTATGCCGATCAGCTCGGCCTCCAGTTCTGGTTTGAAACCGGCCAGGAAACTCCTGTCACTTTGCTTCGCTTAATCCTCTCTGTCAACACCCCCAACCTTGGTATCAACCTTGACCCCGCCAACTTAATCCTTTATGGTAAAGGCAATCCCATTGACGCCCTCGACGTCTTTGGTTCCTATGTCCGCAACGTGCACGCCAAGGACGCTTTCTATCCTACCGATCCCATGCAGCTCGGCCGCGAAGTAAAAGTGGGCGAGGGCCGCGTCCGCTTCCCGGAATTTGTCCGCCGCCTTGAAGACATCGGCTTCACTGGCGAATACATCATCGAACGCGAAATCTCCGGCAATCACCAACACCGTGATATCCTCGATACTATCCACTACCTCGATCGCCTTCTTACCCCTCACACGTGACGCATGATCCGAGTAGGCTTCATCGGCACCGGCAGGATTTCAACTGTCCATCTTCGCTACCTAAAAACGCAGCCCGATGTCACCATCGTTGCTCTCTGCGATGTCTCCCCAGACAACCTCAAACAGCGCCAACGCGAATTCGGTGGCACCCCTTACCACGACTTTCGTCAAATGCTCGCGCACGAGTCGCTCGACGCTGTCTGGCTTTGCACCCCACCCCAAGTCCGCCTCGAACCCCTCATCGCCTGCGCCGCGCGCGCCATCCCCGTCTTCTGCGAGAAACCTGTCGAACGCGACCTCAACCGAGCACGCCTCATCGCTGATCAGCTCGCTCATCACAATGCCCGCATCATGATCGGCTACCCCTTCCGATGCCTCCCCCTCATCCCACACATCCGCCGTGTCCTTGCCGAAGATCGCGTCCACCTCGTCACCTCACTCTATGCCTGCCCAATGAGTCTTGATCGCTCGTTTCCCGCCTGGTTCTTCGATAAGAATCTCTCCGGTGGCGCGCTCGTTGATCAAGCAACCCACAATCTCGATCTCCTCCGCTCCCTCCTGGGCGAGGTCTCCCACGTCGCGGGCATCGCCGCAAACCCCGTATCCCCTAAGTCGCCCTCCTACTCCATAGACGAAACAATCGCTCTCACGCTCTTCTTCCATGCCGGCATCACCGCCACGCATGTCCACTCATGGGTAGCAGACAAATGGCGCAACGAAATCACCTTCTCCGCCGAAAAACATTTCCTCCGTCTCGACCTCTTCGCCGGTACACTGCAGATCCAATCACCCACCGGTGATACACTCCTTTCTTACAATCCAAACCACCTTTACCACTTCGAGAATGAGCAGTTCCTCGCCATGCTTCGCTCCGGCGATTGGTCTTCCAATCCTTGCACCTTCCATGACGCCCTCCGCACCCTTGAATTGACCTTGCGTTGCGATGCAGTGCTTACCCCCATGTCCCCCCACTAACATGCCCTCTCTTGCCCTCCTCGGCGGCCCCCCTGCCTGTACGGTCAACTGGCCCACCTGGCCGGTCTGGGACGACTCTGAACGTCGCGCTCTCCTCGACGTCCTCGACTCAGGCAAATGGTGGTACGGCGCCCGCGTCCAGCAGTTCGAACGTGCCTTCGCTGCGTTTCATGATGCCGAGTTCGGTATCACCACCACGAGCGGTACTACCGCCCTCGAAACGGCTCTCCTCGCCCTCGGCATCGGCGCCGGCGACGAAGTTATCGTCCCTCCCTACACCTTCCTCGCTACCGCAAGCGCCGTCCTCCGCGTCAACGCTGTCCCCGTCTTCGCCGACATTCAACCCCACACGCTCTGCCTAGATCCTGATGACGTCGAACGCAAAATCTCCCCTAAAACCAAAGCTATCATCCCCGTTCATCTCGCCGGCCACGTTGCCGACATGGATCGCTTCTCCACCATTGCTCGCCAACACAACCTTTACGTTATCGAAGATGCTTGCCATGCCTGGGGCAGCCAATGGCGTGGTAAAGGCGTCGGCGCACTCGGTGATTGTGGCGTGTTTAGCTTCCAAGCCTCCAAGAACATCACGAGTGCTGAAGGTGGCATCATTCTCACTAACAATGCTGAACTCGCTCGCGAGTGCCGCAGCTACGTCAATTGCGGCCGTCGCGAAGGAAAACCTTGGTACGAGCACTTCCTCCTCGGTAGCAACTTACGCATGACCGAGTTCCAAGCCGCCCTCCTCCTCGCTCAGCTCTCGCGCCTCCCCGCGCAAAACGAGCGCCGCGCTGCCAATGCCCAGCGTCTCTTCGATGGCCTCCGCGACTTACCCGCACTCCGCCTTATTCAAAATGACCCACGCATCACTCGTCGCGCCTACCACTTCTTCCCGTTCCGCCTCGACCTCGCTGCCCTGCAGGTCTCTCGCGCCCGCTTCAAAGATGCGCTCGCTGCTGAAGGCGTTCCCACCATGATCGGTTACGACCGCCCCCTCTACAAAAATCCCCTCTTTCAGCGCACCTGGGACCGCGGCCCCGCCAGTTGCCCTATCTCTTGCCCATTTTATGGCCTCCCTGTCGACTATACCACCGTCCATTGCCCGGTCTGCGAGGCAGTCGTTCAAGACACTCTCTGGCTCTTCCACACCATCCTCCTCGCCGAACCCGCCGCCATCGATGCTTTGATCGCTGCAATCCTCAAACTCTTTGATCACCTCGATGAACTCCGCTCATGAGGACTCTCCTCGCCGCCGCTGGCTGCGTTGATATCACCCCACCACCCGGACTCTTCATGTCCGGCTTCGCTGCACGCGTGGTACCTGCCGTGGGTTCCCACGACCCTCTCATGGCACGCGCCCTCATGCTCTCCGACGGCATCATCTCCCTCGTGCTCATTTCCTGCGATCTTATCGGCTTCACCCCAGCCTGCGCCCATGCCATCCGCGCACGTGTCGCCGCTCGCCTTGACATCCCCCTACTTGCCGTCATGCTTTGCTGTACCCACACCCATTCCGCTCCGGCGTCTATGCCCTTTCGCGGCGTCATGGGTATCGTTGATAAGTCTTGGCTTGACTCCACCATAACTGCGATTGTTGACCTCGCCGCTGCGCTCCCGCCGCGCCTTCAACCCGCCCTCATCACCGCTGCCTCAACTACTGTTCCCGCCATTGGCTACAACCGCCAGGATCCCTCTCGTAACGCTGACGATACCCTACGTGTCATCGCGATCGAATCTCACTCCGGCGCACGCATTGCCACCATCATCAACTATGCCACCCACGCCGTGGTGCTCGGCCCGCGCAACCTTCTGTTCTCCGCTGATTTCCCCGGTGTGGCCACTCGCGCTATCACCGAACGCCACGGCGGCGTTTCCCTCTACCTCCAAGGCGCCTGTGGCGATATTGATCCCCTCGTCTACCAACAGCGGGGCTGGGGCTTGGGTACTTTTGATGACTGCGACGCCATCGGCACCCTCCTCGCTGACGCTGCCGATAATGCGCTCCGCTCATCACACCCTGCACCTCTCGCTCCCCTTTCCGCCTACACTTTCCCCTTGCTCCTGCCCCTCGACCCACCACCGTCACGCGATACGCTCCTTACTTTGATCCGCTCCTTCGAGGCTCAGCGCTCAGCCTCCCTAGTCCCTCCTGGCAATCCTGTCGAAGAACTCTCCGCCACCGCCATGCTTGCATGGGCACACGAACTTTCTTCCGCACTCGACCTCAATCGAGTACCCTCTTTGCTCCCCTGTGAGCTCCACCTCCTCCACATCGGCAATCTCCTCATCGCTGGCGCGCCCTTCGAGCTCTACAGTGACATCGGTCGCGCCTTCGTTGCCGCTGCCGCTCCCCGTATCCTGCTCTGCGCCGCTTACGCAAACGGCCTCTACGGTTACTGCCCCACCTCCTGGGCAAAAGCTCAAGGCGGCTATGGCGCCGATTCTTCTTGTCGCTGGTTCCCTTCCCTCCTCACCCCGCTCGCCGCCGGCGCTGACAAGCTCTTAATCCAAGCCCTCGTCTCTGTCCTCTCCTTGCTTCCGTCCTAACTCGTCGTCTCACCTCATGCCCCGCATCCTCGAACCAGAAGTCATGGACTCCGAGCTGGAAGCCACCAGCTACGCCAGCGCAGCTGCCCAGGCCTACCTCAGTCGCATTGATGACTCATTTGTCACCCACTTCCTGCGCCTCGGCGTCACGAGTGGCACCGTCCTCGACGTCGGCTGCGGCCCAGGCGCGATCACCATTAAGCTCGCTCACCACCTTCCCTACCTTTCCTTTGTCGGCGTAGACCTCTCCGACGCTATGCTCAATCTCGCCTACGCCAACGCCCAGGCTCTTCACCTGCCCAACCTCCGTTTCGAGCGTGCTGACGCGAAATCACTCCCTTACCCTGACGCCGCCTTCGCCGCCGTCGTCTCAAATTCTCTCATCCATCACCTCAGCGACCCCGTCCCGTTCTTCAACGAAGCTGCACGCGTCGCCACACCCAACGCCGCCATCCTTTTCCGTGATATCCGTCGCCC
>JAOACZ010000064.1 GCA_026417575.1 bacterium
GCTGGGGATGACGCGGGGCTGCGCGAGGCGCTGGGGGTTGATTTTGTGGGTGTGACTCCGCCGTATATCGTGCCGAAGCGGCATGCGGACATACCGGAGCGGGGTGTGATGGTGAATGAGTGGGGGATACACATGCGGTGGATCGAGCATGCGAGCGGGGGGTGTTGTGATTTTTCGTTGCAGAATGCGACGGAGGAAGAAGTGGCAGCGTGGCCGATGCCGACGGCGGATGAGTGTGACTACGGGTGGGTGACAGCGCAGTGTGCAGCGCACCAGGACAAGGCGTTGTACGTTGGCCATGCGGGGATCGCGGATGTAATCAACACGAATGGGATGCTGCGAGGGATGGAGCAGACGTTGGTGGATTTGATCACGGATGATCCAGCGGGGTTGTTGTTGGCGCGGCGGCGGGTGGATGTGCAGGTGGGGATGTTGGAGCGGGCGATCGAGGCGGCGAAAGGGCAGCTGACATTTGTGTGGATGGGCGAAGACTTGGGGACGCAGATTGCGCCGATTGTGGCGATGGATTTATACCGGCGGAACATCAAGCGGTTGCATGAGCGGATAGTAGCAGTGGCGAAAGCGTATGATGTGCCGGTGATGATCCACACGTGCGGGTCGAGCAGTTGGGCGTATGAGGAATTCATAGGGATGGGGATACGGGCGGTGGACACGTTGCAGCCGGAGGCGGTCAACATGGCGTCGGAGTATTTGAAGAGGACATTTGGGCGGCGGCTAGTGTTTCACGGGTGCATTTCAACGGCGGGGCCGGTGGCGACAGGGACGGTGGAGGAGGCGCGAGCGTACTGCGAGCGGACGCTGGAGATAATGATGCCGGGCGGCGGATATTGTTTTGCGCCGAGGCATTGTTTGCAGGACAACACGCCGACGGAGAATGTGGTGGCGATGTATGAGGTGGCGCGGGAGAAGGGGAGGTACTGAGATTAGGGAAGGGGATGGATCGGGCGGGTCAGCATTGTGGTGGCGAGTAGATATTCACGTGCGCAGTGTTGGTAAGCGCGCCGTCACGCTCTGTGGGAGTGGACTGTTTCAATCATCGCGAGGATGTTTTCGACTGGTGTGCTGGCTTGGATTTTGTGACAGGAGCAACAAATAAAGCCGCCATCCGCGCCTAGCTGGTCCAAGCACGCGGAAGTTTCGGCGCGCACGGCATCGGCATCGCGAAAGGGGAGGACCTCCTGGGTATCCACGCCGCCATAGAAAAACAAGGCGGAACCGAGGTCGCGTTTCAGCCCAGCCATCTCCATGCCCGGGCATTTGTGCTGAATCGGATTGAGAACGTCCACGCCGATTTCGATGTAGTGAGGGATCGAGGGCCGAACAGCGCCGTCAGTATGGTGAAAGAGCTTGACACCGTGGGCATGGATCAAATCGCACCAGCGTGTGAAGCGTGGTTTGATGAAGGCCTCCCACATGGCGGGGGAGATCAAGAGACCCTGTTGACTGCCCATGTTATGAAGTATGAAGTTAGCGTCCAGCGCGCCTTTGGTGTGTGCGAGCATGTTTTCAAGCATGGTGGTCTGAAGCGGTTCGATCTTGTCGAGCGCGGCGGTGACAAAGTGTGGTTCCAAGGCGATGTTGATCATGGCCTGCTCAAGGCCCCGGATGTTGCAATAGATTTCGAAGAATGAGACCCTGGGACCGATGGTAGCGAATTCCTGGGCGAGGGCGCGCGCGTGGCGGCAGTTTGTTCATAGTTAAATTTGTCGGGATCCGACCAGTAGGGATAATCATTCAGCATGTCTAGAGTGTAATTGACCAAGGGAAGGCCGATGATTCGGAGTAGGTAGCGGGCCGGATTGAACGAGCTTGAATTGAATGCCCCAGTGGTTGACGAAGGCGGCGCCGTGCTCTTTAGGGGCCAGGGGGCCAGAACAGGCGGGATTGGCCCACGCCCACTTGTCAATGCCGAGGGCGCGCCACAATGACAGTTCGTTGTCCGTGTGGGTGATCTGGTACAAGGCTTGTAGGACGTCGCTGACAAACCATAGACCCACGGGGGTGCGGTCGACAGGTTTTCGTTCGAGGAGATTGAGGATTCGTTCACGTGGCGTCGTGTGGTACTCCATTGGTAGGTTATACGCGCGATGTGCGGGAATTATCGCAATTGGATGAGGCACGTCACGTGCGGTACTTGCCCAGTTCCGGGGACTAGTGTGGAGTGCGGCAGCGCAGCTGCCGCTTTTTACCATCGGAAGCACAGCTTCCGCGGCGCCTACCCACCTGCGCGCGCACCATGCGCATCACGACCGTATGGCGACGGGTCTCCCGTCGCATGTATGAGCCGGATCGGCCGGCAAAACAGGTGTCTGCGACCACTCCACGGCACAGCCGTCGCC
>JAOACZ010000087.1 GCA_026417575.1 bacterium
CCCCCACCCCCCCCCCCCACCCCCCCCCCTCCCCCCCCCCCCACCGACCCCCCCCCGGCCCCCCCCGCCGCAATGATGTCTAACTCCATCCCGTTTGCCGCCGTCGGGTCCCCTACCGTCAACGTCGCAAACTGCAATACCCCCGCAATCCCTGTCAATACCCCGCAGCACGTGTACACAAGCGTCTTGTGCCACCCTACGCGTATCCCGCACAAGCGTGCCGTCGCTTCGTTCGCCCCAATCGCAAAGACGTACCGCCCAAACACGGTGAAGCGTAACAACACCATCACCACCAACAGCAGCCCCCCTAACAACCAAACCCCCGGTGCCACCAGCAACCACGCCGGCTGCGGATCCACATCCATTAAGTAGTTCAGCCACGTCTCCGGCGCTAAAACCGTTTGTTCGTGTCCAAGCCACTTCGCCGCCCCTCGCGCTATTTGCATGCTCCCTAGCGTCACGATAAAGGGCACAATCCGCAGCCCCGCCGTCAGCACCCCGTTCAACAGACCGCACAACCCACATGCCCCCACCGCCGCAAGCACGGCCACTACCACTCCAATGCTACTCGGTTCCTCCCCCCACCACCCCAGCACCCGCGCTACCACTACCGTCGCTAACGCTATTTGCGACCCCACGCTCAAATCGATCCCCGCACTAATAATCACTAACGCCATCCCCAACGCACCAATGCCGGTTATCACGCTCTGCGTTACTATCGTTTTGATGTTGTACACACTGTAAAATTGCGCCGGAGCGACCACCACAAACAACCCAAATACCGCTCCCACACCCAGCAACGGCCCTATTGCCGTGCGCAGCTCGCTTGCCAGCTCCACCGCGTATGTCCGCCACGCCGACAGCTGCTCTTCACTCCCCTCCTTTGTCTCCTTCCTCGGCACCTCTTCTTTTCTCCTTGTCAGTTCCGTCACCTCACCCATATCCGCAAGCACCTCTAACTGAACTACCCCTTACCATTGACACTCGCCTCGCAAACCACTATAATAAAAATTGCCGTAACAGGGCTTTGCGCGGGTGGTGGAATTGGTAGACACGCTAGCTTGAGGTGCTAGTGGGCGAAAGCTCTTGGGAGTTCGAGTCTCCCTCCGCGCACGCTCTCTTCTCGCCTTCCATTCCTGCCCTTCACGTCGCGTGTACATGCGCGTAGTACTCCGTCAAACACGCCTCCTGTTCTGGTGTCTCAATCGCACCCGGTCGTGCCGCTCGCACTTCCTTCATCGCTTCCTCTGGCGTCGCCCCACAAGCAATCAAATATGCCGCCAACACCGTACCCGTCCGCCCGCGCCCCATTGTACAATGCACCACCGGCTGCTGGCCCTCGCGCACGCAGCGCAGCAAGAATTCACTAATCCGATCCAGCTGAGCTACACTCGGCGCTGTAAAATCAGCCACCGGCTCGTGGATCACCCGAAACCCTTTCACCCACTCCCCCGGTAACGGCTGCTCCGTGAGCGAGACGATTGCTTTGAACCCAAGCTGTGCCAGCGCTTGCACGTCCGCCTCGCTGCTCGGACAATTGCAGCCCGCTACGTCCCGTACCCAGTACAAGTTCAACATCCGGTCTCACTCCCCCATCGCTCTTTCATGGCCTGTATTGTAGCAAAATTCCCTCCCACACCGCAGGCACTTCTCCTCCTGCATACCATCGCGTCCGCTACTTTGCATTCATTTTTCTTTTCTACGCAGGCTCGCCTGCCTCGGTCCCCGCGACAGCGCCTGAAACCGACCCTCTGCACCCCACGCGATGTCCATTTCTTGCATGCCGGGGTCAGGCCTAGAATTGTAACTTAACGATGTGCTCAACTTTCACAGCCGTTCTTCTTGTGCGCAATGCGCACACAACGGTCACGATCCCTGCATCACCACTCACGACCCTTCGAAATGTCATTTCCATTCGACAGAGACGGTTCATTGAAGCGCCGCCCTCAGCGACCGCACCCCCCCGTGAAACCAACCCTGACCACAATTCACGCGAACCTCATCCTAGGGAGGGGCGCCGGCCTCGGCGACCGCATGTTCACATCAACCCGTTCCGCGCGAATTCAACCGACACAAACCGCCATTTGCAATTGACAAAAAATGCTGATTGAACCCACGCCCTGCCTCGGTGACCGGATTTTCACACGCGCCGCCTCGCCCGCAATCCGCCTTCCGCTTCATTATGGAGGAGCGCCGCCCCCAGCGACCCCTTCTTCATGCGAACGCACCGCCCACGAACTCAACCGACACAAATCGCCATTTGCAAACAACCAAAATTGTTGCTTGAACGTACGCGGAACTTGGCGGCCGAATAGATCTCAAAGATGCGGACACCGTGGCCAACGCCCTTCCAGAGCAAAGAAAACTCCTGAGTGTAAGTGAGCCTGGGGGTCCGAGCAAACGCCGAAATGATCGCCGCACCCGGCGCCTCTCAAGAAGATGCGATCCACGTGGATCGTGCGGCGGCAGTCGTCTGCAACTATGCCAACGCGCATCCCCGCATCTCTTTCGGAATTTCTACGACGCAAAGAATCGTGTGGGTAATTTCTACGCGCGCACTGCTACGTCAATTGTACGCTAACCAGGACGGTATCGTGTAGAGAAGAACATCAGCAACACAGCATGCCCATTGTCCGAACTATTTTGTCGGCCGCCGTTGCTGCCTTCCCGGCACTAACTCTCACTTTCCAGCCGTTGGACGGCTCTTGATCCAACTATAGCTGCCGCACCCTTGCGCGTGCTTTTGCGCCACGCTTACGTCGCGTACGTGCGGCAGACAAACAACAGCTCCGCGCTTACTGCCTCTCTCGGCAAACCGTAGGCCTCACTCAGCGCTTCCCGGTATATCTCTAGCTGCGTCGCGTATCGCGCGCGATGCACCGCTTGTTCCTCCTCATCGCGCACAAGATCCGATTTGTAATCACATATGTAAATCCGTTGTGGCGCGGCGAAGGATGGAAAACACACAACACGATCGCATACACCATGCACCGTGGCCTCTCGTACGATCACCGAAAACGCTACCTCTCTGCGCACCTCGCACGGCTCCGCCGGCCGCGTTAACGCAGCCACTACCTCCGGCAGGGCACATGCAGCGTGAAACGTGCGGACAACCTCGGCACACCGTGGGGGATCCAACGCGGGCACGCTCTGCTGCACAACTCGCACCAGCTCGTCATCCGGCGGCACGTTATCAAGCCACTCAACTTGCTGGAACACGGCATGCAACGCCGTGCCAAACAGTGCGGCGGCCCGGCTGGCTGGCTGGAAGTATACCGCGGCACGCCACGCCGGGGTATGGGCCGAGGGTCGCAGCTGATGGCGATGGCGCACAATCGAGAGCGCGAACAGCTCGCCCAGCGGTTGCGTCACCTTTGGCGGTGCGCACACGAGCTTCCTCATGTACTGGTGTTTATACCAGCTGGGATTGCCGCCGGGGGTGAAGTACGCCACGCGATGAGACAAATGCGCGAAATCACTTGGCGGTTGATACGTATCCGCGCACCGGGACTCCAAGGCATCCCGTACCCAGCGAGCAAATGTGTTCTTCTCCGGCTTATCATCACAGAAAAGATACATCGCCCGCGCAGCGCGTGTGAGGGCCACGTACATGAGATTGAAGTACTCGTGCCACTTTTTCGTCTCCGCAGCCTGGCGCAGCGCCTCAAATTCCGCATCCACCATGCCTATGGTCTTTTCCTGCGTGCGCGGCCGGCACAGCACACAGCGCACTTGTGGCACGAGCGAGGCAGGCACAGCTCCCTCGGCAGGTGCCACCGCAGAGTCCGCCTGATCTGAAATCTGCGCGGGTGCTTCCTCAAGATACACCGGGGCGTTCGCGTAACGGTTGGGATTGATCTGCAAGTTGGGGAGAAAAACAATGTCGTAGGTTTTCCCTTTCGCGTTGTGAATGGTGGAGCAAACGACCCCTTCGCTGGCGGGCGGTTCGGTTTGACGGACCTCTTCGAGCCAGCGTACAAAATCACTCGGCCGCGGGGTCACACGGGGCTGATACTGCGCTGCCAAATCAATCAGGCGCAACAGCCGCCGCTGATGCTCCTCACTCAGTTGCGGCAGGAAAGGCCGCACAAGTCGCTCGATCCACTCCGCGTAGGAACGACGCAGTAATTCCCCACGAACCGCCGCCAAGTACTCAGCAGCCCGCTCTGGCGAGGACGGCATGTGCGCGCCGAGGAAGGACGTACGCACATGAAACGCGGCGAGGGCGTTAAAAGGCTGATCCGCCCACTCAAGCAGCTTCAACACCGCTTGCACAGCGGGGTTATCGCACAGGCGGCTTTTGCCTTGGAGGTAGCACGGCACACCGGCAGCACGCAGCGTGCTCAGCATTTCATCGGCCTCCGCGTTCGTTCGGAAGAGCAAGGCGGTTTTCCAGCCGTACTCCCACGGGCGCATCGCGCACAGCAATGCTGCAGCCGCGCGCATGCATGGGTCTTGCCCAGCACGTGGGGAATCGTCATCAGGAGCTGGTTCGTCCGCGTTGTCGCGCGCGACAACACGTAGCTCGCAGTAGCCAGGATCCCGCTGTGCAGCAGGATCCGCCGTATGCTCAGCAAATTGCGTGAATGCGCGCCAGGCTTCAAGACGCTCGCCGAACTCCGACTCCTCGGCTCTGAGAAACACAGCATTGACAACGTCCAAAAGACATTGCCCTGCGCGCCAACTTTGCGCAACGGCACGCGTGGCTATGGCTTGCCCATAGCGTTCAAGTATTGCTTTCATCAATCGTGCTTCCCCGCCACGCCAGCCGTAGATCGCTTGCTTCATATCACCTACCATGAAATAGCTGCGCCTGCGCGAGGTGTCGCACAGAATTTCATCCACGAGAGGATGCACGGCACTCCATTGCTCCCAACTGGTGTCCTGGAACTCATCAATGAGAACATGCCGAATATGGCCATCTAAACGGAAAAACAGTTCTGCTTCCTGCATGCGCAACATCTGGGCTGCATCGGCCACCTTCCGCGTCACGTCATCAAACGTGTACGCGCCACGTTGCTCTTTCAAGCTGATAAGCTCCGCGTCGTAGGTGCGGAGAAAGGTGTAAAGAGCTTGCGTCGCATCGATCGCGCGATTCACAAGAACACCCACGGCGTGCGCGGCAAGGCGCTGCAGCAAGGCACGTTCCTTGTGGCTGAACGCACGCCGCCCGTAGCTATCCTTCCCCGCCAGGACATTCTGCACGATGGTGCGCTGCAGGTAGCTGGGCCAATCCCCGTTGCGGGCATCACCGAGAGCCGCCTCCAGTTCCTTCTCAAACCTGGAAGCGCCATTCGTCGGCCCTCCCACCAGCTCTGGGCCGCATAGTTGAGCAAGTTCTGTGTCAGTCAAGATCGCTCTGCGACGAAATGCCTGCCACGGCGCGACCTCGCCACGAGTGCGCAAATACACGCGATAGGGTGCAAGACAAGCTTCGCGTAGCTTTTCTTCCACCTGGCTTGGTGCCTCCTCTTGCATAAGTAACTGCACCACCGTATTGAAGTTCTGCATGCGATGCACCACTCGCCGCGCCTGCGCGCTCAGCGCAGCGAGGGCCTGGTTGTGCAGCGCCGCCTCGTCCGCCTCGTCTAAAAGTTGCACATTTAGTGGCCAGCCTACTTCAAGTGCAAAGCAGCGGACAATGTGCAAAAGAAAACTATCCAGCGTGCTGATGCGCACGCGAGGAAGCTGTAACACCAGCCGTTGCAGTAATTCACCTGCGCGCGTTGACGTCAATGTGCCACCCCCAGGTAGCATCGCACCCAACCGTTGGGCAGCGTGTGGATCGCGCGTCGCTTCGGCCAGTTTGACAACTATCCGCTCGAGCATCTCCCCCGCGGCCACCCTGGTAAACGTGAGGGCTAAAATACTCCCGAGATCACACTCCCGTTGAAGCAACGCCAGGTAGCGCAGCGCCAGCCGCTCGGTCTTACCTGTGCCAGCCGAGGCAATGATGGCTTCGTGAGACAGCGTGGTCGGTTGGGTGCTCATCGTTCACTTACGTTGGCACAGATCGCTGTACGGACAACGGGCACAGTGGCGGTGATCGTCGGTGCGCGCAAACACCTGCGCGCGCACCTTCGCTATCACTTCGCGGGCACACGCCAGCGCACTTTCGTAATCCTCGCGCGCCCACGACGCAAATTCCACGCGCGTTTGGGCGCTGCTGCTGGGGAGGAAAAAATAGCCCACCCGCACCACTGCGCCGGAAAAGCGATCACCACACGTTGCGGCGTGCCAATACAACGGCAGTTGCAGGTCTACCCAGTCCCCGCCAACACATGCCTTCTTGTCGGGCTTGATAACTTCGCCTGTTTTATAATCGAGAATGGCGATCACACCGTCCTGCTCATGGCGATCTATTCGATCAACGCGCACCCGAATCGGCATACCATCTAAGGTAGCATCCAGCCCCTGTTGCGTCTCCGCTGCGAGAAGTTGCCAGCCCTCTGCCGCATGCGCCGCCTGCCGTGCTGCAAACGCCGTCAAGCGCTGACGACAGGCTGCGAGCTGTACCTCCAGAGCGAGAGTATGCGTGTGACCAAACTGACGTTGCGCCAGCCGTGTGAGTTCGGTGTGGAGCCATGCCGCAATTTCGCTCGCATTGGTTGAGTGGTGCGGGCCATGCCGGCCAAAGCTAGCCAGCACCTCGTGAAGCAGCATCCCAAATTGCACGGATGAAAGTTCAGTGGTGGGCGGCGCGGTGGGCTCCCCGACTGTGCGACGCAGATAAAATTTGTACGGGCACGCGAGATACACTGCAAATTCAGTCGCGTAAAGCCACGCGACGGGAAGAGAAAGATTTTTATCGCTAGGTGGCGCCAGGCTCAGCGGCGCTGCTGCAGGCGCCCAGGTGCGTTGCGGTGTCAGGGCTTGTGCAGCCGTGCTCTTGCCGTAGAATCGCAGCAATAGCTCGGCCAGGATAGCCGGCGATAGATCGCACAGCACGCGACTGATGCGCAACGGATCGCCTGTATTTGCCGCGCGACCGGTCGTCAGCAGAAATCGTTTGCCGCTCCTCACGATCACACGAAGCAAGTAGCGATCGCGTATCCACCGCCGGCGATTACACGGCAGCCCAAGGCGCTCACGCAAACTGTCAGGCAGAAACGCGTCCGTCACCACACTCTCGGAAACGATGCCCTCGTTCATCCCGGTGACTGCCATCACCGGCGCATCGTCTAAGGCAAGCTCGAGCCAACCAACAAGATCAACAGCGGGTCCCGTGCGTGGAGGTGCAAGAGTCAAACCACGCGCCATGGCAAGCAAAAGCCGCAGGGCCGACGGCGCACTTAGCTGGCCAGGAGCCTGCACACGAGCCGTCTCCACCTGACTGCTCAACTCTCCCCATATCCGCAGGGCTTCGTCCTCGTCAGTCTCCTCAACCTCCGTGTCGCCATACCACGCGGCAAGGCACTCGTTCAAGTGCGTAACCCACTCAGCAAGACCGCGCATGCCCGTAAACTGAGCAAGCATGTCACCCAATACACGCGTAAGCCGCGTAACCGCTTCTTCCACTCTGGTGTCGGCGTCACGTGGGCGCTCTGGCGTCACGAAAGGCACAAGGTGCTCTGTCAAATATTGTTCCACAACCTCAACCATTTGTGCGAACTCGGCTGCTGTCAGCTCTCTTCCTCCCCCACCCCGCCGCACAAAAGCTTCCATCACCGGATGGCGCACAAGTCGAAGCCCAGCGCTCCACATCGGCTCTTCGAGAAACTCCACCAGCGCGGTGAGCAAAACCCCAAGGCTACTTTCCAGAAACGGCGTACCCACCGCGTCGTGTGTCGTCACCCCCTCTAACGCAAGCGCTGCTCGCAACGCCCGGCTGACGTCAGGATCAGGCACGCCAATCACCACGTCTGTCAGCGCGTAGCCGCCCGCAACGCCCCGCAACCACTCGACCACCGTATGGGCTTGATCTGCCGCCGCATCCGTGCAGACGATGCTCTCAACAACATCGTCCAAAAGCCCAAATACCAGCTCTTCACGCCAGCGCAGCCCACCCGTGTCGTCAAACCATCCTGCGTCCTCCGGGCCAAAGCTCATCGCGATCACAGCGCTTCCTAGGGCCTGCAAGCAGCGTGTAAAGTAGGCAAAAGGGTCAACTACCCCAGCGACGATAATCGCACTCACAGCGCGGCGCACTGCCGTAGGATCACGCGCCAGGATCCTTAACACCTCGTCCAGTCCAGCGTAAAAGGTGCGCAAGCCGTGCTTCGCCAACACCTCCCGCATCGCTTGCGCAAGCGTATCGAGCCCCCTCCAGCGCGCCTGTGCAACATCGTGCCCCTCGCACTGGGCCACCACCTCGGCGCATGTGAGATTCTCCCCAGTAACTGCATTATACGCTGCGCGAAATGCCTGCGCCATCCCAAAGACGGTATTCTCACTCCACTGCACCTCACTCTCGTCGCGCTGGATGATGTGACTAGCCAGCTCCCTGTTGCCCTCGATAGCATGCATCCACGCAGCAAGCTCTTCAACTTCGCTCGCGATCTGCGTAACACCGCAGAAGGAGGATATGAGCACGCAAAACTGATGTGGGGTGCATACCCGGGGAGGAATGAGAAGCCGCCCCTCCTTGTGAGCACGTTCGGACAGCAGCTCCAGCACGCGGCGCGCCGCGCGCTGCCCAGGCACCACCACCACGACTCGCTCACACGCAAGCACTTTCCCAGTACCCCCTTCCGCGCGGGCAAGTACTTCTTCCGCCACGCGGGGTAGAAACGCCTCAGCAAACGTGACGTTAACGCGCCGTATCATAGCTGACCGCTCAGCGCACTTCACCGTATTCACCACGCCCGCCCATCACCCACCGCCGCGGCCTCTCCGTTCATTCAACTTGACTGTTCTGAGCCGCGAGTATTCCAAGTGATCCCTCACCGCACAATCCGCGCACATTGTCGCATGCAGCAGTTCGCGATGGCGTCTGAGGGCTTCAACCTTTCCCTTACGCGACTACAGTCGCTCAACGACTTCATGCGCTCTCAAACATTACCTGTCATCGCAGCCCAGACGCCGCCGTACTGACATAACTTGCAATAACCAATCCTGGCCTGCCCTACTGTCCTACCGCCTGAATGGCAGCACTTTTTTCAGTGCGTCCGCCGCGTCGCGCACCGCTTCAACGGGTTCTTTGCCCACATTAGTTACCGCCCCGCCCAGCAACCCACCCGCCGCCTTGGCCGCCTCCGTCAAGCCCAGCGAGGCCAATCCGCGCACATCCAAGTTCAAAATGCCAGCCACCCCGGCCCGCGTGACGATCTTCATCACCAACGCTACCGTCAACTCGTTCACGTCTGTGATGTCCGTAAAGCGCTCATCAACATTCAACACTATTTCCTGCACGCGCGGAGCACCACCACCAGTGTAATCCTTAATTGTTATCTTGCCAATCCGGACAGTTAACTCGTCAATCTCCAAGGCCATTTTTTTGCCCTCTCGCCGCGGCTCGGCAGGGGGTTGCCCGCGTTCGCGCAAGGCCTTTAACGCCTCCAAATTCAGCCTGCCATCGGCGTTTCTCACAATAAGCACCTCTTCCAAAGCGAACACGACAGAGTGCAAGTGAAGCTTCTTACGCAGCAAGGCGCGCAGATCGTAGTCTACCTTGATCTGCGGCGCCTCCACCATGACAGGATCCACAAAGCCAGGGGGATTCAGCAACCGGAGCTGCTGAATGTCAACGTACGTCGAACCCAAGCCAATGTCCATGGAACCAATACGAACCCCCAGCCCAGTCGCTGCTTTCACCCCTGCCGCAATCACAGGTGGCAAAATATGATTGCGCGCCACGACCAACACAACCGCGATCACAAAAATGAACACGACCACCCGCACCAGAAACCTCTTGATCGCTTTCATGCACTACTCCGCTGTAGGATTACGGCCCCCACCCGCGGTCGCATATCGCCACGACATGCACGGGTTGTGTTGCCTACGTGCGCCATTGTAGCGTTTTACTGCCAAGCCGTCAACGGGATCACAGCTACCCATCTCGGCGTGGAACCGTGCTATGCAGACCAGCCCTTCATCCTTGCGTCCTCGCGCGTTTTGCCCTCAGACCTACGTGCGCCCAGTACCGGCCGCATCAGAACAAGCTGTGTCACTGGCCCGCATACGGCTCATCCCAGCACCTCCACGCCACCCATGCTTGCAATTTCTACAGCAAAGACGTACAATAAAGCCCACTTGTGAGACGAGATCTCACTTTCGTGCAACACACGTTGCGTAAAGTATCAGCAGGAGATGAGGTATGAGCAGCCAGTTCGTTGATGACATTCTCGCCATCGTCGCGGCTCGTAACCCGGCCGAGCCAGAATTCCTTCAAGCCGTGCGCGAGGTGGTCGAATCCATCGAGCCGGTCATCAAGAAACATCCCGAGTTCGTCCGCGCCAAAATTGTTGAGCGGATTGTCGAACCCGAACGCCAGATTATCTTCCGTGTCCCATGGGTAAACGACAAGGGTGAAGTGCAGGTCAACCGTGGCTTCCGGGTCGAATTCAACAGCGCCATCGGCCCCTACAAAGGTGGCCTCCGCTTCCACCCCTCTGTGAATCTGGGAATCATCAAATTCCTCGGCTTCGAACAAATTTTCAAGAACGCCTTAACGACGACACCCATCGGTGGTGGAAAAGGTGGCAGTGATTTCGATCCCAAGGGCAAAAGCGAGATGGAAATCATGCGTTTTTGCCAAAGCTTTATGAACGAGCTCTTCCGCCACATTGGCCCAGATACCGACGTGCCCGCCGGCGACATCGGCGTCGGCACGCGTGAAATCGGCTACATGTTCGGCCAATACAAAAAGCTCACCAACACGTTCAACGGTGTCCTCACTGGTAAAGGCATCGGCTGGGGCGGTTCCCTCGTGCGCACCGAGGCCACTGGCTATGGCCTCGTCTATTTCACCACCCGCATGCTCAAAGACCGCGGCACCGACTGGACTAACAAACGCGTGGTGATCTCAGGTTCGGGCAACGTTGCCATTTATGCGACTGAGCGCGCCCAGCAATTCGGGGCCAAAGTCATCGCCCTCTCCGACAGCAATGGCTACATCGTGGACGAAGATGGCATCAAACTGAACACGGTGAAACGCATCAAAGAGGTTGAACGGGGGCGCATTCGCGAGTACGCGGCTGTCCACTCCTCTGCAAAGTTCTACGACAACTGGCAAGATATCTGGACCGTACCGTGCGACGTGGCCCTGCCCTGTGCCACCCAAAATGAGCTCGATGAAAAGGGCGCCAAGGCGCTCGTGAAAAACAAATGCATCGCCGTCGCCGAAGGCGCCAACATGCCAACCACTCCCGGCGCCATCAAAATCTTGCAAGATGCTGGCGTCTCCTTCGGTCCGGCAAAGGCAGCTAATGCCGGCGGCGTCGCCACCAGCGCACTCGAAATGTCGCAAAACTCCATGCGCATGAATTGGCCATTTGAAGAAGTGGATATGCGCCTGCAACAGATCATGAACTCAATTTACGACCAATGCTTAGAAGCAGCTGAAGCATATGGGGCCAAGGGAAACTTGGTCGTTGGCGCCAATATCGCCGGCTTCCTGAAAGTAGCAAAAGCCATGCTGGCGCAAGGAGTGGTCTGATGCGGTGGCTCGTGCACAGAGAATAACGTGGGGCGACGGGTGCCTCGGCGTGCCTGTCGCCCTGTTTAGTTTATGTGTAGCTTCACGGAGGAGAAACCATGAAAACACGAACGCGCCTTCGCATCGCGTCGCTTGTCATCCTGCTCCTGCTCATCTCTGTGCCGTACGTGATCGGGCGCGTGACTGAGCAGCGCTACCAGCGCATCATTGCCAGTCTGAATGCCCAGTATGGCGACGCCGCCGTACTGGAACGCTACGAGCGTGGCGTGTTCTCCAGCACCGCCGAGACTCGCATTGACATCAGCAGCCTGCTCAGACACCTGGCTCCGGGCCTGCCTCAGGAACAGCTCGATGTCCTGACCGGATGCGTCATCCGGACACGAAGCTCGCTGCGCCACGGCTTGTTGATCTTCCCCAACCTCGCTGCACGCCAGCCATTCGGCCCCGTTCTCGCCACCTCCAGAGATGTGATCACCGTCACACTGCCAGCCCAAATCGCCCCGCGCCCACTCACGCTCACCTCCCACACAACCTTCCACCTCGATCGTCGCATTGAGACCGCCTTCAGCATCCCGCCCGGCGACCACCTTTTTGCTGACGCCTTGACTGTCATCTCCCCGGCGGACATCACCGGCTCGCTCCGCTTCGATGACCGCTTCTCATACGTGCAAGCCCGCCTCGCTACCCCACAGCTGACTCTGGCAAGCGAGGGCGCGCGTGTCGCCCTGTGTGGCCTGACATGCGTAGTGGAAACACTCCAAAACGTGCCCCAGCCGCCCCCAGCCCACTCTGCTCTTACACTCTCTGCCTGCACGTTCACTCCCCCCAATCAGCGTGCTGGTTTCTGCTTAAGTAATCTGCTCATGAGCAGCGAGATCGTCCGCTCAAACGCCCTCTTGCATGGTACCCAGCTCGCCGCGCTGGGCACCCTCGTCGTCGCTGATACAACCTACGGCCCGATCACCCTCCCCTCGGCTCTGCATAACTTCCATGCCATCGCCTTACAACGCCTGCAAAACCTCATGCACGACGCGCAACGCAATATCGCCGCAGGTGCCAACCCCACCGCAGTGATGGGTCTCATGATGGCAAGCCTTCCCGAACTCCTCGCCCAATTCCTCCAAGCCGCCCCGTGCTTTGAATTCAACGATTGGCGTGCAGCAACGCCCCATGGCCCCTTCCCCCTCCGTGGCACCATCGCCGCCGAGCCAAGAACTCAGTTGTCCGCTTTCTCGTTCCTCAACGTCAACCACGTACTCAGGCTCTTCACTGCCGACCTCCACCTTTCCCTGCCGCAAAGCTTCGTTGAGGACACCCTCCGCAGTGAAACACTCAACTGGCCACTTGATCCCACCACCCTCCTCCACAAGCAAAACGATCAGTACACCTTCCACCTGGTCTTTCGCGATGGCAAACTGCTCATCAACGGCGCTGAAGTAGATTTGCCATTCGCAGACTAAAGACCTCGCAGGGCGTTCCTCACACAGGCTTCTCCCTCCCGCCGTGTCTGCATCTGACGCGCACTCGGCCATATGCCACAATTGCATCACACCCCACACAGGTTGACTCTCTCGCTACCCCCAGGCCGCCCGGCATCGAGCCCGATGCCTTGACGCCCGCAGCCCGGAAGGCTATAATTGTCTCCGCTGGAACGCCGCGAGGAGCAACAGACACCCAACGGATCAACACTGCAGCTGTCTCTTATACACATCT
>JAOACZ010000138.1 GCA_026417575.1 bacterium
AGATGTGTATAAGAGACAGGGTCCGGGTTGCAAGCAGATCATAGGGCGGGTTGACGATTTAGTGGTGACGAGGGACGGGCGGAAGATAGGGCGGCTGGACCATGTATTTAAGGGGGTGAGGCATGTGATTGCGGCGCAAATCGAGCAGGAGACGCGGGAGCGAGTGGTGATCAAGATAGTGCGGGATGAGGGGTATGGGCCATCCGATGAGGATCAGATTGTGGAGCAATTTCGGGCGCGGGTAGGGGGTGAGATGGAAGTACGGTGTGAATATGTAGAGGCGATACCGCGTGGGCCTAGTGGGAAGTTCCGGGCGGTGATATCGCGTGTGCAGGAGGGATGAGATGAACCGGCCGGGGAGTTTGAAGTGGCGGTGGCGACGGTTTTGTGCGATGCCGTGGAGAGAGGTAGCGTACCGGGGGTGGCAGTGGGCGATGGCGAAGGAGGTACGGCGCAGGATTTTGGAGGAAACGTTGCCGGCGCCGTTGACGGAAGTGGTGGCAGGTGCGGATACGGTAGTTGGACGACTTCCTGGGCGAGCTGAGGGGCTGACGGTGAGTGCGGAGTACATGGAGGAGATAATGGCAGCGGGAGACGAGGTATGTGCTCACCGGGCGGAATTGTTTGGGCGCACAGTAGTTTTGGGCGAGGAGGTAGACTGGTATCGGGACTATTTACATGGTGAGTGTTATCCACGGGTAGCATGGTGGGAGATCGACTATCGCCGCGAGGATGGCGGGGTGGACGTTATGGCAGTGTGGTGGTTGAACCGTCATCAGCATTTGATGCCGGCGGCGATAGCGTACTACGTGACGGGGAACGAAGGTTACGCGGAGGAGGTACTGAAGCAATTAGAGAGTTGGCTGACGGCGTGCGAGTATCCGTATGGGCCGGGGTGGCTGACAGGAATAGAGGTAGGGGTACGGCTGGTGACGTGGTCATGGCTTTATCGTTTTTTGTTTGGGCGGGGGCGGCCGAGGTGTTGTCACGACACGATGTTATTTGCATGGTTTCGTGCGATTCGTCAGCACGTGCGCTACATTATGACGCACTGGGCGAGGTATTCGAGTGCGAACAATCATGTTATTGCGGAGGCGGCGGGGGTGCTTAGTGCGATGGCGACGTGGCCGGTGCTTTTTGGGGGAAAAAGGGAATGGGGAAGGGCGATGAAGATTTTGGAGCGGGAGGTACGGCGCCAGGTATCAGGTGATGGGGTAGATTTAGAGCAGAGTACGTC
>JAOACZ010000150.1 GCA_026417575.1 bacterium
GGCTTGGGGAGTGGGCAAGGATGGGACGGGATGGGGTTACGTGTGTTCAGTGTGTTACGCAGGCGTTAGTGGGGGTGGGGGCGTGGGAATCTGGTTTTGAGACGTTGGCGCGCGCATACGGGGGGAAAAGCGTGGCAAGAATTGTGTGGACGAACATGACAGGCGAAGGTGGGTGGATTGAGTTTAGGGTAGTGGAATTACCTTCGGCGTGGCATGCGTATGGGGTGTATGAGAGTATTGGGGAGGGAAGGGATGAGAGTGTGGTACGTGGAGGACCGAGCAAGCGAGTAGGGAGGGGATTGTTGGTGTTGAAGGGCCGGTGGGTAGTATGGGACGAGGAGGGCGGGGCTGGGATAGGGGTTGGTGCGCGGGAGTGGTTACGGGAGAGGTTGTATGAGAGGATGCCTGGAAGGTGGGAATTACCAGAGGAAGTGCGGCGGTTATGGAAGATGGAACCGCGGGCGCGGCGGGTTGAGTTTCGGATGCGTGACGGGTCAGGGTGTGTCGTGTTGGATGGAGCGTTGGTAGCGAGTTTTGATGGGGGAGGGAAGAGGGTCGAGTTTTTTGTGAAGAGGGTGAGGGGAGGGGGTGGATCGTTACGATACTACGAAGCGGTTCGGAGATGGTTAGAGGGGAATGAGCTGATTGGCGTGCACATAGAACGGGAAGGAGAGAGGGAGTTATTTGTACCGGAGGAGCGAGGGGGGTATTTGTACGTGAGGGAGCGTGGGGAGGAGTGGTGCGGGGTGCGGGGGTTAGAGAAAGTAGGAGAGGCGCGAGCGCTGGTTGAACAGTGGGCGGAGTTAGCAGAGCAGGGGGAGTGAGAAGTGCGTGAGGGAATGTGAGAAATGAAGAGGGCGGCCGGTTGGCCGCCCTCTTCGCTGTTGCAAATCTGTTTGTTCAGCGCTTACGTGAGCGACTGAGAAGGAGTGCGAGGGCTGGGAGTATGACGCCAGCGGGCTCTGGAATCATTTGAAGAGAAACGACGCCCGAGCTTTCGGAGATTTGCGAAACGGACCAGCCGGGGGGAGCAACGATGTTCCACGTTGAGGGGCCGGAATACGTGCCGCTAACAGTGAAAAGCGTCCTTGGCTCATTTGGCGGTGCCATGGACACGAGATTAGTGATTAGGAGGGTGGCCTGGCCGAGGAAGGTGAGATTGCCGGTGACGTTCAGGACGTCGTTAGTGGCCGTGTCAAGTTCCCAATGGATAATACCTTGATCTGCGACAGTGACATTACCAACGACGGGTAGGTAGCCGATACTGGTACCTGGGGCGATGGTGCCGCTGGAGGAGACATTTCCAATAACGCGACCGTTGCCTTTGAGGACGCCATCAGCGCCGATTGAGAGCCCGTTGACGAAGTTGTGGTTGCCGGCAGCGAGGATGAGAGTGCCATTAGCGACGGTGAGCGGGGAACCGGTGTTGTTGGTTGTGGCGTTGTTAATGAGCAGGGTACCTCCTTCGAAGAGGACAGTAGCTTCTGGGACCCCGATAGCGTTGAGGCGATCAACTTCGGCGATGCCAGCGCGGCAGACAAGCCGACCGTTGCGGATGAAAAGGACAGCATTGGAGGCGGAGTTGACAACTCTGAATGTGCCGCCGTGAACCACAATGCGGTTGCCAAAATTTGTGGATGAGTAGAAGGCAGCGGGGTTGTGAATGACACCAATGAAGGCGTTCGTGGTGTAGACCAAGCCGCCAGCTGCAACAATTAACGTGTTGTTGGAAACGGCAAAGAATTGGCCGGTGGGACCAACGTAGCCAACGCGAAGCGAGTGACAATTCCACACGCCCCCGTTGGTGACGATGGCGAGGTTGGCAGCACTGTGTAAGTTGGTACGACCATCGCCTCCTGGATTCTGAACAGTCAATCCTCCCACGTCGCCGAAACGACACCAGACGCTGCCGCCATCGGAGACGAGCATCAAGTTACCATACGAGAGTGTTTCGTTGTTGGCAATACTCGGCCCCACCGCTACCCCAGCTGTTGTTGTGACGCTGCCATTGTGCGTGACGTGAAAGAAGGAATTTGTCCAGGCACGGCCAGCTGCGATGACACGGGACTCCCAGACAGAGTTATCACCGAAAAAAGTTGCGCCATTGCTGATGATGATGGCGGTGTTGTGAGCGAGAGGACGGAGGCCGCCAGAAGACATGGCATGGATGAAGAGTGTATTGGTGCCAGTGAGGATGAAACGGTTATAAAGGAGGAGTTCGGAGGCCGCGGTGGCCCAGCCGGCGCTACGGACAATAGTCGCGTTGTCTTGGAGAAAGGTTGCTAGACGGATATTGCCGCCGATGAGGTGGGCGCCGTTTCTGATGTGAAGGAAGCCGGATGGTGTAGTGGAACCCTGGAAAGGATTGTCGGAGGTAGTGGGCTGGTTTGCGTAGACAATGACGCGGTCAATGATGGCAGTCGAGGGACCTGATATTTCGAGTTGACCCGCTGCGCTAACTGCGCCAGAATCCACACGGCCGAGGTAGACAGTGGCGTTTTTCTGGTCATTGGTGATAAAGATAGAGGCAGCGTTGGGGTTAAGTCTGGCGCCAGCGTTGGGGAGGGTACCGATGAGTACATCGCCGGTGATGGTGATGCTTTTTCCAGTACCGAAGTTAAACTGGTAACCAGTTCTGGTGTAAGGCCCGGTTGTACAGTAAACAACGAGGCCACCCCAGGTGAGCGCGTTAGTGTTGTTCATGGAGTGACTCAAGGTCAAGGAGCCGACGATGTTGGTGAAATAGGCGATGTCATTGATCGTGGGGACTGCGTTGAGGCTCCAGTTTGCAGGGGTGGACAAGTCGCCACCGTTGGGTAGGAAATAGTTATCAGCGGCGAAGAGAGTGATGGCGGACAGTAGTAATAAGGAGAGAAGTGTGCGTGTCATGTTGCCTCCCGATGTTTGGGTTAAAACGATATGGTGTCGCATTGCGAGGATAGGATAGCACAGCAATGACGAAAAGTGAATGACTATTTGTGACCAAAACATGGACAAACGTGACACTGAGGGTTGATTAGAGGGAGGCGGCGGCGGCGAGAGATCGAGCAGAGACGGGGGATGGAAGCTTGAGCGGTGCGCGGGAAGAGAAGGTTGGGCGGAAGAGGTAGTTGACAAGAAGGTGAAGGGAGGGGTGGTCAGCTTTGAGAGGGAGGGAAGAGACGAGAGAGAAGGGAGAGCGGGGAGAGTGCGGAGCGGGAAACAGAGATGCGAATAGGCTGCCATAGGGTCACGTTGTGATGGTTAACGAAAGTCTACCTGCAACTATAGTATCAGGCTGTGTGGAGTGACTACAAGAGTGTAAACGGACATCGGTATGGAAAAAACGGACAGGAGAAGCGTTAAAGGAGTATGTTGGGTAGCGGGGTGGTTGTTATATGGGAGGGTGGAGCGAGGTTCAAGGTGAAGGCGGGTGGATTGGTGGAGGAGCGGGGAGGCTGAGAGTAGGTCACGGAGGGGGGGAATGAGGTTTGTCGGAGGGCGGTGTGGGGAAAGGGTAGAGAGAAAGGTTAGAGGTAGTGCTTGGGTGTGAGGCGACGGCGATGCGGCGGGAGTGGGGGCCAGTGATGTCGAAGCGGAGCCAGAGGGAGCGTGTGGGGAGGAGGTGGGGGAAGCGATCGGCCCATTCGACGAGGCAGATGTGGCGAGGTGAGAGATAGTCATACCATCCGATGGCGAGGAGTTCTTCGGGCGAGTTGATGCGATAGAAGTCGAAGTGGCAGAGGGTGGCGAGGGGTGAGGGATATTCCTGGACAAGAGCGAAGGAGGGGCTACCTTGGAATTGGTCGGGATTGGAGGCGAGGGCGGCGATGATGCCGCGTGCGAAGCAGGTTTTGCCGGAGCCGAGGGGGCCGGAGAGGGCGATGACATCGCCTGGATGGAGTGAGAGGGCGAAGCGCATCGCGGCGCGCTGTGTGGCGCGCGGGGAGCGCGTTTCAAGATTGGGGAGAGAAGTGTTCGAAGGCATGGGGGACAAGGGGTTTATCATCGAGACAGACGACAGGGGGGCCAGCGAGGACGCGGCCGATGAGATAAAGGGGCTTGCGGAAGTGCTGGTGGTAAGCGCGGAGTAGGTTGGGGGAGAGGGAGCGAGGGGGGAAAGTACAGAGGAGTTCGAAGTCTTCGCCATCGTTGAGGGCGGCGGAGAGGGAGGCATTGCGATGGCGGGGGATGGCGTGACTTTGGAGGTGGAGTGAGACATTTGAGGCAGCAGCCAAGCGTGAAGCATCGAGAGCGAGGCCATCGCTGAGGTCCATCATTGCGGAGGGTTTGGCATGGTGGACGAGCCATTGGGCCTCTTGGAGGCGCGGGGAGAAGCGGAGATGGCGGCCGGAGGCGAGGGAGCCTCCGAGGGGCCCGGTGACAGCGACGAGGTGGCCTGGGCGGGCGCCGGAGCGCGTACAGAGGTGGCGGGGGTGGGCGAAGCCGATCATGGCGACAGAGATAACGATGGTGTCGGCACGGATTGAGTCGCCACCGAGGATGGAAAGATTGAGGGCGGCGGCGGCACGATGGAGGCCGCGGAGGAGTGCGGAGACGTAGGAGCGAGTGGTGTGGCGGGGGAGGCCGAGGGAGACGAGGGCGAATGCAGGGAGGCCGCCCATAGCGGCGATGTCGCTCACATTGACGGCGAGGGCTTTCCAGGCGACGGCGCGAGGGGGGTCGTTGGGGGTGAAGTGAGTGCCGCAGGCGAGGGAGTCGATGGTGAAGATGGGAGCCGTGCGGTGGGGGAGAGGGCGAAGGACGGCGGCATCATCGCCTACGCCGAGGAGGACGTTGGGGAGGGGGCGGAGGCCGGCTGGGAAGAGTTTGGCGGCAAGGCGGAGGATAAAGTCTTCGGAGAGCGCGGGAGGTGCAGGTTTACTGCGGCGTGACGATGATGGTAACAGGGAAGCGGGCATAGAGGGAGTAAAATGTGGAGAGTTGAGGTGGTGAAATATTAGTGAGGTAGGTTTGGTAGCTGAGGGGGAGGCGTTTATCGTAACCGAAGAGGTAATTTTGGATGATCAGGTCGAAGAGGGTATTGCGGGAGTGGAGGGCGAGTTGGGCGTCAAAGATAGCGCGGGCGCGAGCGGCGGGGAGGGCGGGTGAGTTGGCGAGATCGCGGAGAGTTGAGTGAAAGAGAGCTTGGAGGCGGCGGGAGGCATCGGAGGTGAATTGGGGCGGCACGGCGATCCAGGCGTAGAGCCAACCGACGTCGTAACCGGCCCAGGCATTAGCGGCGTAATATTTGAGGATGGGGAGGCCATCTGGGTCGAGGAGGGTACGGTGGAGGTCATCGAGGGCGAGTGCGAGGGCAGCGCGGGCGAGATGGTGGAGGTAGGGGGGGAAGTTGGTGGAGTTTAGGCCTGGGGCAATGGAGCCACAGGCGACGAGGGAGAGGGGGTTTAGGGAGGAGTAGACG
>JAOACZ010000238.1 GCA_026417575.1 bacterium
AGATGTGTATAAGAGACAGGGTTAGAAGCACCGAAGACGGGCCAGATGACGAAGGCTTCGCCGCTAAGGGCGAGTGCGAGTGCAGCAGCGGTACAGAGGAAGGTGGCAGAGTAACGGTCGAGGAAAGAGGCACGAAGGGAGCCATCTGGGTGACGGCGGGCACAAATTTCTTGGAGGCAGAAGCGGCTGAGGCGAGTAGCGGTGTCGAGGGTTGTGAGAACGAAAGCAGAGACAGCGAGCTCTGCGAACGTATTGCCGTGGTGGGCGGGTACACCGATGGTCAGAAGGAAGGAAGCAATTCCGCGAGCGAAGATCGCGATGGGGTTTTTAACGAGATGAGCGTAATCATTTTGGGAGAGAACGGCGGCGGTGATGAGAGCGACTATGGCAAGGATAGCTTCGATCAACATGGCGCCATAGCCGATGATACGAGCGTCTTTTTCGTTGTTGAGCTGCTTAGCGGTAGTGCCGGAAGCGACGAGGGAATGGAAGCCGGAGACAGCGCCGCATGCGACGGTAACGAAGAGCGCAGGGAAGAGAGAGCCGAGCTGGGGCTGATTCCACGAGGTAATGATGGGGAGACGGAGAGCAGGACGGGCGACAAGGATGCCTAGGACGCCAGCGATCATTAGGGCGTAGAGAAGAAAAGCAGAGAGGTAATCTCGCGGTTGGAGCAGAACCCATACAGGGGCGATTGAGGCGACGCAGATATAGGCGGCGAGAATGAGGAGCCAGAGGGTCTGAGGGGAGAGGGAGAGGTGGAAGAGGGAGAGACCGGATGGAGGAAAAGAGACAGGGAAGCGAAATCCGAGCCAGATGCTGAGAGCGAGGAGGGGGAGAAAAGCTATGGTTACGCGTGTGAATGGGAGACGGAAGCGGTATACCAGGAGGCCGAAAGCCAAGGCGAGAACAAGGTATAGGATACTGGCGGAGGCGGCGCCGGGACTTTGGACGAATGTTTGCGCGGCGAACTGAGCGAAGATAGCAATGACGAGGGTAAGGGCCGACCAGCAGAAGAGAAGGAAAAGCACGCGACCGAGCGAGCCGAGGGAGAGTTGGATGACTTCACCAATACTACGACCGTGATGTCTTACGGAGGCGAGGAGGGCCATGAAGTCGTGGGTGCCGCCGATGAAGATAGCGCCGACGATGATCCAAAGGGCGACAGGGCCCCAGCCATATGCAGCGGCAAGGATTGGACCGACGATGGGGCCAGCACCGGCAATAGAGGAAAAATGGTGACCGAGGAGGATTGGAGCGGGGGTAGGGACGAAGTCAATGTTATCGCGAAGAGAGTGAGCGGGAGTGATATGACGGGTATGAACATCGGTGAGACGCTCCAGGCGAGGAGCGAAGCGAGAGTGGGCGAAGAAGAACGCGACGACAGCAACAAGGAGAAGAAGCACGGACATCATAGCAACAAGTGGAGGGTGTGGATGAGCTAGGTGAACATTTTAAGGAGAGAGGAGAAGGACAGAAGAAGGGGAGGTGTGGTAGGCCTGGCAAGCCTGCTCAATGGTGAGGATGGACACAGAAATGCGGTGCTTCTCAGCTGCGGCGCGGGCTTTTGGCGTAAGAGAGAAGTGAGCTGGCGTGGCGGCACCGACGACGAGAGTGAGGCATTGAGAAGTGCAAAGGTGGAGCAGCGTTTTGCGGGTGAGGAAGGTAGTCGCATTTTTACGCTTAAGGTTGACCTTGGCAATGTTACCATTAGGAAGGAGAGCGAGCGGCTCTTGGACAGGTTTTCTGTCGAGGTAAGCAGTGTTGTTACGGCAGGAGAGGTGGTGGGGAGCAGGTCTGGGTGTGGGGTGCTCATCGGGGTGGTGATGAGCTTTTGCGAGGGCGACGGCGCCTAGTACAACCGCATCGTCACCGAGATGGGACATAGAGATGACGTCATTATCGGAGCTACCGGGCATAGAGTGTAAGCCGACGATCTGTTGGACGATGGGGAGGATGAAATCGCCGCAGGCCTCGATGACCCCGCCGCCGAGGATAATCAGTTCCGGATCAAAGAGGTGGCGCACATTGAGGCAGGCGTAACCGAGCGTTTCAGAGGCTTTGCGGATAATTTCTGTGACCAATTCGTCTTCCTGTTGGAGAGCACGTTTGATAACACTACTTTTGATGACAGTAAGGTCGTTATCGGCGAGTCTGGTAATGACGCTTTTGCGGCCGTTTTTGAGTGCGTTGCGGATATCGCGTTCGATTGCGGTGCGGCTGGCTAAAGCTTCGAGGCAGCCTCTATTACCACAGCCACAGAGTGGGCCGCCGGGCTGCATGACCATGTGGCCGATTTCACCGGCGGCGTTGCGGTGGCCGGGGATGAGGTGGCCATTGAGGACGACACCGGCGCCGATACCTGTACCGACAAAGATGCCGACTACAGAAGAGGCAGCGCGCGCGGCACCCCGCCAGACTTCGCCAAGGGTGCCGAGATTGACATCGTTGCCGATGAGGACAGGGACCTTAAAGCGTTTTTCGAGGAGAGGCGAAATAACGACACCGGAGAGCGGCATATTGGGAGTGCAGATGATTTTGCCTTCGTTTGGGGCGACAGTGCCAGGGATAGCCAGACCGATAGCCGAAAGGTTGCGGGGGGCGAGGTTGTGTTCAGAAAGGAGGACAGCGATGATATCAGCGATAGCAGCGACGACATGTTCAGCTTTAGTGTTGCGTGGGGTAGGCATTCGTTTTCGGGCGATGATGGAGCCGTCAATGGTGGCCAGCGCGGCCAAAATCTTTGTACCACCAACATCGATTCCAAGGTAGAATTCGCGCGCGTGTTTGCTCATCGTAGTAGTTCGTATGTTAGTTGTGACATTGTAGCAAATCTGGAGAAATTGGTATAATCACGGGCATGAGCACGAGCACGAGAGACGGAAACCACCAGGGGCGCGCGGGACGCCGGGAGAAGGTGATAGCTGGGCTGCATAAGGCGGTCACGGGCGCGATGGGTTTTTTCACGTATGAGATCTGGCGTGTGCGAACGAAGGAGTATCCGCGCTACAAGTCGTGGTTGATAGCGTTAGTGAGGGTGTTGGTACTGTCGTTCCGGGGTTTTCAAAAGGACAAGTGTCAGCATCGGGCATCGGCGCTAACGTACTACACGTTGCTGTCGATCGTGCCGGTTTTGGCGTTAGCGTTTGGGATTGCGAAGGGTTTTGGTTTGGAGGAGCGGCTGCAGGCGGAGCTACAGAAATTTGAAGCACAGCGGGAGGTGATTGAACGGGCGGTCGAGTTTGCGCAGAATTTATTGAGTCAGACGAGCGGTGGTTTTATAGCGGGGGTAGGGGTATTATTTCTGCTGTGGACAATCATCAAGCTTTTGGCGAACGTGGAGGAATCACTGAACGAGATTTGGGGTGTGAAGCAAGGGCGGACGATGACGCGGAAGTTTACGGATTACATTTCGGTGATGTTTTTGTGTCCGTTGTTGCTGATTCTGTCAAGTAGTTTGAATGTGATGTTAAACAATCAAGTAGATTTCTTGACGTCGCGGATTGCGGCGTTAGGCCCTGTGGCGCCATACATTCGTTCGGTGTTGAACTGGACGCGGTATGTGGTGACATGGTTAGTATTTGCGTTTGTATATCTTTTTTTGCCGAATACGCGGGTGAAGCTAAGTGCGGGGTTGATTGGGGGGGTTGTTGCGGGAACGATCTTTGTGTTAGTGCAGTGGGTGTACGTAGCGTTTCAGGTGGGTGTGGCGAGGTACAATGCGATTTACGGGGGTTTTGCGGCGTTGCCGTTATTTTTGATATGGTTAAACACAAGTTGGGTGATTGTATTATATGGGGCGGAGTTAACGTTTGCGTGTCATAACGTGAGCACGTACGAGTATGAGCCCGAATCGATGAATGTGAGCCACGGATTGAGGAAGCTGTTGGTATTGCGGATAGTGCACTTACTGGCGACGCGGTTTGTGCGAGGGGAACGGGCCCTGACGGCGGTGGAGATTGCGGGCGAATTAGAGTTGCCGATGCGGTTGGTGCGGCAGTTACTGCACGAGCTAGTGGGGTGCGGTGTATTAGCGGAGGTAGTGTTACCGGGACGTGAGACGCGTGGTTATCAACCAGGGCGAGATGTGGGACAGTTGACCGTGGTTGGGGTGATAGAGGCGTTAGAGCAGCATGGTTTTGGCGAGATACCACTCGGGCAGACGCGAGAGCTGCAAGAGCTTGCAAGGACGTTAGATGAGTTTGGAGCGATGTTGAAAGCGGCGCCGCAAAATCGGCCATTGGTTGAGCTGGTGTGAGTGGCAAAAGGGGTGAGGGAGGTGGGGTGAAGACGCTGATAGGGGAATGCGGCGAGGTGAGGAAGGCGAATGAACACGGGAGCAGTAATAGTAGGGAGCACACTGATAATATTAGGGCTGGCGGGCTGTTTTCTGCCAGTACTACCAGGGCCGACGTTGTGTTTCGGCGCGCTGTTGCTGATGGGATTAGTGAGTGGATTTGAGGGCCCGACGAGTGTGACAGTGATGATGGTGACGGGAGCGATCACTGCGGTAGTGTCGGTAGTGGACTACTTTGTGCCGATACTAGGTGCGCGGCAATTTGGGGCAACACGGTGGGGGTTATGGGGGGCTGTGTTGGGGTTAGTAGCGGGGTTAGCGTTGTTTCCGCCGTTTGGGTTGATTGTCGGAGCGCTTGTGGGTGCGGTGATTGGGGAGCTGGGCGGAGGGAAGGACATAGGGGCGGCACTGCGGGCGGGGGCGGGAGTGTTTATTGGTGGCGTATTGAGTTTGGTGTTAAAACTAGCTGCATGGGGGGTGATGACGTATTATTTTATCAGCGCGGTGCTGCGGTGCTACGCAACGGAATGACTGGCGGGGGTAGCAACGGTGTAGCGTATTGCCGAGTGTATGAATAGAAGTGTGATGACGTTGAGTCTGAATAGTCAGGACGAATAGTTTCTGAGGACACTTGACCGGGGGCGAGCATGGAGGGGGAAGGGACGGGGGGAACGCAAAGTACAATGGGACGACAAGGACGGTCAGAACGAACAGGACTTATGAGACAAATCGGAAGGGGCGTAGACGGGGTAACGCGGGGTCATGTGATAGCGACGTGGGTGTTGATTACGCTTTTTGCGTCGAGTGCGGCTGTACTGACTCGCTATGCGGAAGTACCCGCAGCGAGTATTGGTTTCTGGCGTGTGTTTGGAGCGGGGGTTGTGTTAGCGCCGTGGTGGTGGCGAGAAAGGAGAAGAACGGGGCGGCTGCCGCTAGTGACGAAAGGGGCGTTGTTAAGTGGGATGGCGTTAGGGGTACATTTTGCGACGTGGTGTTGGGCGCTGCAGCATACGAGTGTGGCGAATGCGACGCTCTTCATTGGGTTGCAGCCGTTGATAGTGCCGATGATAGCGAGGTGGTTAATTGGTGAGAGGCTGAATCGGTGGGAGGTGGTGGGGAGCGTGTTGGCGTTGGTGGGATCTTTGTGGATTTTGGGCAACCAAGTATTGTTAGGCGAGGAGGATTTGTTGGGGTCGTTGGTAGCGATTTTTTCAGCGATATGGTGCAGCTTATATTTTGTGCTGGGGAGGAAGTATCGGGGTAGTCAGCATGTAATATTATTCAGTGTGCCGGTGTACATGGTAGCGGCTATTGTACAAGCGTCTTTTGCGTGTCTATTCAATGGGGGGGTACGTGTAGGAGGCGGATGGACGCCGCTGGCACTATTGGGGCTCATTATGGTACCGACCGTGGGAGGGCACACGTTAGCGATGTATTTATTACGATATGCGAAAGCTCAGACATTGTCGTTATCTGTGCCGGCGCAATTCAGCTTGGCGGGACTGGCGGGATGGGCGTTATTCAAGGAGGTGCCGTCGGAATGGTTTTATGTGGGTGCGCTGCTTGTGCTAGGCGGAGTGATAGTGGGAGTAGTGTTTGGGGGAGACGGAGATAGTAGGGGGGCAAACGAAGGTGTGAGGTAGGTAAACGTAACAAGGAGTGTAAGAGGATGAGAAAAAGGAACTTGAGCGTGTATGAGAAGCGTCTGAAAGAACTGATCAGTGAACACGAACGATTACATCGGCGGAAGAATCGGGTGGACCGGACATGGAATAACGGAGTATTCGAGCGGTATGTATGGCCGGTGTTGACGCGTGATCACACGCCGCTGACGTGGCGTTACGATTTTGATCGGGAACGGAATCCGTATTTAATGGAACGACTTGGCATTAACGCGGTATTTAATGCGGGAGCGATGGAGTGGGAGGGTAAGGTGGTGCTTATGTGTCGGGTTGAGGGGTATGATCGCAAGTCGTTTTTTGCGATTGCTGAGAGCAAGAACGGGGTAGACGGTTTTGTTTTTCGACCGCGACCGGTGGTTATTCCGGAGACTGATAATCCGGATGTGAACGTATACGACATGCGATTAACAAAGCATGAAGACGGTTGGGTGTATGGAGTTTTTTGCACGGAGCGAAGGGATCCGAATGCGGGTGCGGGAGATTTATCGAGTGCGATAGCGCAGTGTGGGATTGTACGGAGCAAGGATTTAGAGGAGTGGGAGCGATTAGACGACATAAAGACACCGTCACCGCAACAGAGGAACGTGGTGCTACATCCTGAGTTTGTGGGCGGAATGTATGCGTTTTACACGCGTCCGATGGATGGATTTATTGAAGCGGGGACAGGGGGAGGGATTGCGTTTGGGGTGGCGGATGACATACGCCATGCGGTGATTAAGGAGGAACGGCTGATTGACGAGCGGGGATATCACACGATCAAGGAGGTGAAAAACGGATTAGGGCCTGCGCCGATCAAAACGAAACATGGTTGGTTACATTTGGCGCACGGCGTACGGTCGTGTGCGGCGGGGTTACGATACGTGTTGGACGCGTTTTTATGTGACTTAGAGGAGCCATGGCGGAAGACGTACTCACCGGGAGGGTATCTGATTGCGCCCTTGGGGAAGGAGCGAGTGGGGGACGTGTCGAATGTAGTTTTTTCGAACGGGTGGGTGGCGCGCAAGAATGGGGAGCTGCTGATTTACTATGCGTCAAGCGACACACGTTTGCATGTAGCGCGGACGAGTGTGGAGCGGATGTTGGACTATGTGATGAACACGCCCCCGGATGCGTTACGGTCAGCGGCATGTGTGGCGCAACGAGTGGCGTTGATAGAGCACAACGTAAAGGTATGCAGGGGAAGCAAGAATAGGCTATTACGTCGTTTAGTAAAGGGCTGCTGAGAGATGTTCGAGATTGGGGAGTGTTCATTGAAGTGGACACGGTGATACTTGAGATAGTCTGGAGGGGACACGCGGTAGCGATGGTGATTTAGATGTTCGGGGAAGAGACAGCTGTGAGTCGACATGTGTTGTGGGTAGGTGGGTGTGGGGAGAGCAGGTGGCAAGGTTCGTGAAAGTGACCGTGCGCAAGGTCATCTGGGTAGTATTGACGGTGCTGTACGTTTTAGTTGTGATGCCTGTGGGAATCGCACGCCGGATGTGTGGTAGAGACCGCCTACTGCTTAAATTTCCTGCGCGAGATGCGACATTCTGGCGAGTGTACAAGGATGATGCTACGAAGGGGGGAACGCGGTGAGTAGTGATGAATGTTTTAGGAATTAGCGCGTACGATCACGGTGCTGCAGCGGCGTTGGTAAGGGATGGAGAGATTATAGCTGCGGCGGAAGAGGAGCGATTCACGCGGATTAAGCATGACTGGTCGTTTCCACGGCGAGCCATAGCCTATTGTCTTGAAGCGGGACATGTTGGAGCGGGACAGTTGGACGCGGTGGTATTCTACGAAAGGCCGTTTCGAAGACTAGGTCGAATTCTTGCGATGTATCTGGAGGTAGCCCCACGGGGAGTATGGTCATTTGGGGCAGCGGTGCGGGACTGTGTGGAAAAGATGCTGGCGGTGCGGAGGGAGATCAGAATGGAGTTGAGGTGTAGCGGGTGCGGGGAGGCAAGAGGGGTATGGTTTATTTCGCATGAGGAGGCGCATGCGGCGTCAGCGTATTTTCCTTCGCCGTTTGAGCGGGCTGCGGTAGTTACAGTAGATACTGCAGGGGAATGGGCGACGAGCACGATCGGGATAGGGGAGGGTCCCTGGCTTCGAATCTTGCGAGAGCAGCGCTATCCCCATTCATTGGGGCTGTTGTATTCAGCATTTACGCAATATTGCGGGTTCGAGGTGAACGGTGGTGAGTACAAGCTAATGGGCCTGGCGCCGTACGGGCAGCCGCGTTATGTGGGCAAGATCATGGGGGAACTAGTACAGGTTCGGGAGGATGGCTCGTTGCAAGTGAACGTGAAATATTTTAGTTTTTTGTGGGGCGAGGAGCTGACGACGGAGGCATTTCACGAGTTATTTGGAGGGGCGCCGCGACGGCCGTGGGAGGATTTAACGGCGCGGGAGGCAGACATAGCGCGTTCGATTCAAGTGGTCACGGAGGAGGTGGTGCTTCGGATGGTGAGGCACGCGCGTGAGGTGACCGGAGCAGAGAGTTTGTGTTTGGGGGGAGAAGTAGGGTTGAACTGTGTAGTGAATGGGCGGGTGGCGCGGGAGGGGGGATTTAGTGGGGTATGGATTCAGCCGGCGGCGGGGGATGCGGGAGGTGCGGTTGGAGCGGCCCTCTATGGGTGGCACCACATCATTGGTGGTGGTCGGGAGTGTGATGGAGTTCATGACAAAATGAAGGGAGCGTATTTAGGGCCAGAATTCAGTGACGAAGAAATTGGGGCTTTTTTGAGAGCGCGGGGTTATTCGGCACGATTGTTAGGGAAAGATGACTGGGCGGAGTACATCGCTGAGCTGTTGGTGGCTCAGCGGGTAGTGGGGCTTGTGCAAGGGCGGATGGAATTTGGGCCTCGGGCGCTGGGGAACCGGTCGATACTAGCAGATCCGCGGTCGCCGACGATGCAAAAATTAGTGAATGAAAGGATCAAGTGTCGTGAATTGTTCAGGCCGTTTGCGCCTTCATGTCGTGTGGAGCGGGCCGGGGAGTATTTCGAGCTTGATCGTCCGTCGCCGTACATGCTCTTAGTTGCGCGGGTGCGACCAGAGCGATGGCGCACGGTGGAGGAAGGCAGGACAAAGACGATAATGGAGCGGGCGAACGAAGTGCGCAGTGATATCCCAGCGGTGACGCATGTTGACTACAGTGCGAGGGTGCAGACTGTGGACCGCGACACGAATCCGCGGTTTTACGCGTTGTTAGAGGCGTGGGAGCGTAAAAGTGGCTGTGGGGTTTTGTTGAACACGTCTTTCAATGTGCGTGGAGAGCCCATCGTTTGTACGCCTGAAGATGCGTATCGTTGTTTCATGGAGACAGAGATAGACTATCTTGTGTTAGGGTCGTATGTGTTAGATAAGCGTGCGCAACGGAGGTCAGAAGATAGCAGCAGGCGTAAAGCGTGAGCAGGTAAATAGAAAAAAAGATGTTGCGCTCCGTGGGCAGAAAAGATGGTGGGCGGCACGGGATTCGAACCTGTGACCTCCTGCATGTCGAGCAGGCACTCTAACCAGCTGAGCTAGCCGCCCTGAGAAAGCGAGTGGATCAGCATAATTCTACTTAAATTCTGTGGCGTTGTCAAGAAAACAAGATAGGTCGAGTGCGCGCTACAGAAGTTACACGATCCATACGCGCGGCCGCAGTGATAGGTCATAAATAAATGCAACCGAACGGGGGCCGCTTTGCGACCCCAGCCGCGCGGCCAGAGATGGTTCCTGTATAGTATATCAAACTGCGCTCTCATCACC
>JAOACZ010000119.1 GCA_026417575.1 bacterium
ATGTGTATAAGAGACAGCCTCAACCCCTCCCTCCTTCGCAGCCTAAGGCCATTATCGAGACGTCCCTGGGCTCCATTACTCTTCAACTCATGCCTGATAAAGCCCCAAAAACCTGCGCGAATTTCATCGCCCTGGCCAAGAAAGGGTTCTACAACGGCCTCACCTTCCATCGTGTCATCCCCAATTTCATGATCCAGGGCGGCTGCCCCAAAGGCGATGGCACTGGCACGCCCGGCTACACCATCCCCGCCGAGTTTAACGACACCAAACATGTCCCTGGCACTGTCTCCATGGCCCGCAGCCAACACCCCGATAGCGCTGGATCTCAGTTCTTTATCTGCGTTGCCACATGCCCTTGGCTCGATGGTCAATACACCGCCTTCGCCAAAGTCGTCAACGGTCTCGACGTCGCAATCAAAATCAGCAAAGTCCCACGTGACGCCCACGACAAGCCCCTCACCCCTGTTCGCATCAACCGTATCACGCTCCAGGAATAATTCATGCCTCGTTACCTCGTCACAGGCGGTGCCGGATTCATCGGTTCCCATCTCGTCGAAGCTCTCCTCCAGCGCAGCCACCCCGTCCGCGTGCTCGACAACCTCTCCACCGGTTCCAAAAACAACCTCGCTCCTTTCCTCTCCCATATCGAATTCATTGAAGGCGATGTCCGCGATTTCACGACTGTCGAACGCGCAATGCGTGACGTCCACTTCGTCCTTCATCAAGCCGCTTTGCCTTCCGTCCCTCGCTCCGTCCAGGACCCCCTCGCCTCCAACGCGGCAAACGTCGATGGAACCCTCAATGTACTCTGGGCCGCCAAACAGGCCGGCGTCCAGCGCGTAATCTACGCAAGTTCATCCTCGGTCTACGGCAACGTCGCCACCTCCCCCAAACATGAAGACCTCACTCCTGCTCCCGCATCCCCCTACGCCGTTTCCAAGCTCGCTGGAGAGTACTACTGCCGCGTCTTCTATCACGTCTACGGCCTCGAAACAGTAGCACTCCGCTACTTCAATGTCTTTGGCCCTCGGCAGGATCCTCACTCACCTTATGCTGCCGTTATCCCGCGCTTCATTAGCCGCTTGCGCCAAGGACTCCCACCTATCATCTACGGTGACGGAACCCAAACGCGGGACTTCACCTTCGTCGCTAATGTCGTCCACGCTAACCTCCTCGCTTGCACAGCCCCTTCTGCCGCCGGCTCTGTTATTAACATCGCCTGTGGCGACAGTGTTACCCTCCTCCATCTCGCCGCTGAACTTAATCGCCTCATGAGCACAAATCTCGCTCCCATACACGCTCCACCTCGCCCAGGCGATGTCCTCCACTCCCGCGCCGACATCCGTCGCGCTCAAATACTTCTTGGCTATGAACCCGTCTGCTCCTTCTCCGAAGGGCTCGCCCGCACCGTGGCATCCTTTGTTCAGAGTTCATAACCCCTTACTGCCCTCAGCGTATGCTCCCACTACTCTCGCTCAATGGCCGGAACACTTGGGAAATGCCAGAATTGCCCAGCCTAAACACCCTCCCCCCACGCGCCACCCTGTACCCCTTTGAATCACTAGACACCGCCCGCTCCTGCGATCGCTCCCGCTCCCCTTTCTGGCTCCCCCTCAACGGAACTTGGGAATTCGCTCTCTTCCCCAAGCCCTCAGCCGTCCCTGATAATATCTTTGACTACCCCACCTGGTCACCTATCATCGTCCCCGGTAACTGGACCATGCAAGGCTTCGCCAAGCCCCATTACACCAACATCGTCATGCCGTTTCCTGAACGCCCGCCCCGCGTCCCAGAAGACAACCCCACCGGCGTCTACCGCCGTTCTTTCACCCTACCCGACCACTGGCGCAATCGCCGCATCATCCTCCACTTCGGCGGTTGCGAAGGCGCCCTCTATGTCTACCTCAACGGCCAGCCCCTCGGCATGAACAAAGATGCCCGCACCCCTGCGGAATTCGATATCACCCAACACGTCTCCTTCCATCAACCTAACCTCCTAATCGCTCTCGTCACACGCTGGTCCGACGCGAGTTTCATCGAAGATCAGGACCACTGGTGGCAATCCGGCTTGCACCGCGAAGTATACCTCTATTCCACTCTTTCTCCCCACATCCAAGACGTCTTCGCCCGAGGCGACTTGCTCGACAACTACACCGACGCCGTCCTTCGCGTCACTTGTACTGTCGGATTTGCTGCACAACCCTTGCCTCCTTGCCAGCTTTCACTCCAACTTTTCGACCCTAAAGGTCGCCCAGTTTTCCCTAAGCCGCTTCAGGGCAAATTCGGCGGACGTACGCTCCCACGCCACATCGCATCATTTGAACAGCCCGTCCGCGCTCCGTTGCGCTGGTCCGCCGAAACACCCCACCTCTACACCTGCGTCCTCACACTCTCCACCCCTCACGGCACCGAGTCCACTGCCTGCCGCATTGGCTTCCGGCGCATCGAAATCAAAAACCGCCAGCTTCTCATCAACGGCGCCCCCGTCTACTTTAAAGGTGTCAATCGCCATGACCACGACGATACCACAGGCAAAGCTGTCTCCCGCACTACTATGGAGCAAGATATCCTCCTCATGAAGCAGTTCAACATCAACGCCGTCCGCACCTCTCATTATCCCAATGATCCCTACTGGCTCGACCTCTGTGATCAACACGGGCTCTACGTCATCGACGAGGCAAATATCGAATCACATGCCTATTACCACGACCTCTGCCGTGACCCCCGCTACACTTACGCCTTTCTCGCCCGCGTCCGCAGCATGCTTGAACGCGACAAAAACCACCCCTCCGTCATTATGTGGTCCCTCGGTAACGAGTCAGGATTCGGAATTAATCATGAAGCGGCCATCGGCTACGTCCGCGGCGCAGACCCCTCCCGCCTGCTCCACTATGAAGGCGCCATCACCTCTTGGTGCCATTCCTGGGATTCTAATCGACACGCAAGCGACGTCGTCTGCCCCATGTACCCGGAAATCAACGAAATCGTCCGCTGGGCCCGCACTACCAAAGACCCACGACCCCTCATTATGTGCGAGTACTCTCACGCCATGGGCAACAGCAACGGCTGCCTTGCAGACTATTGGCACGCTATCCGCACCACTCACGGCCTCCAAGGTGGCTTCATCTGGGAGTGGATCGATCATGGCATCGCAGTCACCACCCCAGACGGAAAACGCTACTGGGCATATGGTGGCGACTTTGGCGACTCCCCTAACGATGTCAACTTCTGCTGTGACGGCATCGTTTGGCCTGACCGTACGCCCCACCCCGCCCTGTACGAATACAAATATCTCGCTCAACCTATTGCTATCCAGCCCGTTGACCTCCGCAAAGGCCGCATCCGCATCGAAAATCGCTACGATTTCCTCTCCCTCGACCACCTTCGGGGAACATGGGAGGTAACCGTTGAAGGCCGCTCTGTCCTGCGCGGTGTCCTTCCCAGACTTGCAATCCCACCCAGGCAGCAACGTGAGCTCACTTTGCCCCTCTCTCTGCCCCTCCCACGACAAGGTGAACAATTCCTCACATTCCGCTTCTTCCTCCGCCGCGCTACGTCCTGGGCACCTGCAGGTCATGAAATTGCCTGGCAGCAATTACCCGTCCCCCGTACCGCCCCACCGTTCTCCCCCCCTAAACTCCGCTTCCACGGCACACCGCCCGTCACCGCCACTCAGACCGCTAACCGCATCATCCTCGTCTCCCCTTCCGCCCAGGCAGTCTTCTGCACACAACGTGGCTCGCTCATCGCCTACAGCAACGGTAGCTGCAATCCTATCCTCGCCGGCCCCCTCCTCAATGTATGGCGCGCTGCAACCGACAACGACGGCATCAAGCTCGCCTCCGGCCAAGAAAATAAGCCACTCGCACGCTGGCGTACGTGGGGGCTCCACAACATTCAATTGCGCCTCAAGAGTGCACGCCTTCTCCAGCGCCCTGGATACCTACCCGTCGTCGAGCTCGTTCATGCTGCCTCCGGCCGCAACCAGTGGTCCGATTTCCTGCACGTCCACCGGTACTGTCTGCTCCCTTCAGGCGTCCTCTACGTCGTCAATACGGTCCGCGTCGCCCCAGATATTAACGACCTCCCCCGCGTCGGCGTTAGGCTCGACGTCGCCCCAGGCTTCGAAGAACTCGAATGGTTCGGCCGCGGCCCTTGGGAAAACTACCCCGACCGCAAAGCCGCCGCTATCGTCGGTCGTTACAAGAGTACTGTCAGCGATCAATACGTACCCTACATCATGCCCCAGGAACATGGCCACAAGACAGATGTCCGCTGGCTAATCCTGCGTAACCAACACGGCGCCGAGTTCCACGTAAATGGCTGCCCTCTCTTCGAGTTCAACGCCAGTCACTACACCGACGATGACCTCTTTCTTGCTCGTCACACCTGCGACCTCTCCCCACGCCAGGAAATTATCCTCAACCTTGATGCGGCCCACCGTGGCCTCGGCACAGCAAGTTGCGGTCCGGATACCTTACCCCAATACCGTCTCTCAAAGCGACTCTACCGATTCGCCTTCTGCTTTCATTCTGCTTTGCCCCCGTCACCATGAAAACACAGCCTCACGCCCACTGATCCAGTTCCGTAACACATCCTGCGCGGCTTCCTTCTATCGCTCGCGCGAACACACATGTCCGTGCATCTCTTGTCCTCGACAGTGTCTCGAGTCTGCAACTGCTCCCCTCACGCCTCTGCACTGAATCCCTAACGCCTCTCCCCGGCGCATTGCCCATCAATCTCACGTGTCCTTCCGAACTAAGCCTTCCTTGCGCAGAGCCAGGGCATTTCCCTGTTTACAAATCTCCGCGTGGCCCTCTCTTGCTGACATCGTCCCCTTACCTGATCCACTGGTACTGCTGTGCGCTCCGCTCGTCAAAAAATCGCGACCACCTTCACTTTTTCCTCACGTCTCCACCTCGTTACTCGCCCTGCGTTTCGTCCTCCCCCAGCACGTTTGCGCCACTTACTGATGCTCTCCCACCAATAAATACCGAGCTCACCCAACAGAGCCAAGCTAAGAAACTACCGCCGAAGCCTGCCGCTCTACAACCTCCTATTTGGCTTGCGTCATTACCACACACCGTGGCACCCCGGCGCTCACTTTTCAACAAATCGAACAACCTCTAAACTGCCGGAACGTGCATTCCGTCGAACCATCCGACCTCGGCACCCCCGCCAAAATGCCTGTGCTCTCTCACTGCCAGTTCTCCCACGGTAAAATACGTGATCCACACCCAACACTTCCGAAAGCGATTAAAGCCACGCGATCGCACGAGTACCATAACCGTCGGTGCCCTTTTCGAACACACTGATTATTTTACTGTTCAATCGAAAAACTGCGTGCCCATCACACCGTATCAGCGCCGTCCCATGCGTTTCATTACGCTCTCCACCTCTCGCCTAAGTACCTTGCTCAACGCAACCCGCGCTGTTCGCCCTCCTTGCCAGAGTTCTCTGACGCAGCCGCACCCTTCCTCTTCTCCCAACCATGCAGCCTTTCTGTCCAGCATACGCTCGGCTGACACACGCACATGCTTGTCGCTCATTTTTATAAATTCGCTCTGCAAGAGATCCCTTTTGCGTAACAGGCTCTAAAAAAAACTGCCCGCCACCTCACTAAGATAACCCCTCTCAGCGCCCTGACGCAAAAATATCCTTCAAATTAGCAATTGTAGTGCGCGCAAGATACTTTTCGACCTCTTGATAAATCTCACGTAAAATTGTGCCCATTACACATCGTCCCTGCTTGCACGCCGGCTGCTCCAGAAGACATACACTCGAGTTGATTGGCCCCTCAATCGCTTCATACACTTCCAACAACGCAATCTTCCCCGGTGCCTTCAACAATGTAAACCCCCCATGCGGCCCGCGAATGGAACGCACAAGACCCACTCGTGCAAGTCGCTGCAGTACCTTTGATAAATGCGCATCTGACGCGTGTAACACCCTCGCAATCTCCTTCGTCGAAACCAGTCTCTCCGGATGCGCCGCAAGATACACTACTGTGTGAATCGCCAGCGATGCCGCTTCAGATATCCGTAACAAACAGGCCATACCAATCTCCCCACGCTGTGTTTATCACCCGTGGCACCAGCCACGACGTGCTCTATTGTGGTACCATTATAATAAATTCCCCCACCTTAGTCAAAACTACGGCGCTCACCAAGCCGTCCCCGCGTCGCCTTATCCCAGCTCACTAACTCAGTTTATGCCTTTCTTCTGTAATGACCTGTACAACACGACACAACTCCGCCTCCGTTGCGCAGGCTCAGTCTCCCCTCGCTTCAGCTCGACCTGTGCGCCATCCTTCCACGTGAATGTGTCATCCCGTCGCGCATCTGTTCTCGTCCTCTCCCAGTCTTTACATTGATTGCTTGCTCTGTTATAATATCTACTGAACGCTTCACAATCCGTTAGTTTCAGCGGCACAAATGGACACAGTCAAACCCACTGATGCGCATGCCATGCCAGCAGAACGCTTGGACGTGGCCGAAAATTCCACCACCGCATACGTGCGCGTCCACGGCCGTGCTACCTTCAAAATCGCTCCCGTCTTGCGCGACTTCGTCCAACACGAACTATCCCAAGCTCGCCTCGGCATCCTCATCGACTTCAGTGAATGTGAAAGTGTCGACTCCACTTTCGTCGGCACCCTCACCAGCCTCTCACTTCAATGCCGGCGCTCCGGCCGCGCTTGTATCAAACTCTTTAATGTCCCACCACAAGTCTACAACGTCTTCCATACGCTCGGACTGACAATGGTCCTTGACCTCGCCAGCCCACCCCCTTCCGCTCCCATTGACTACCGCCCCGCCGAACCAGGTACCTATTCGCGTACAGATATCGCCTCCCTCATGCTCGATGCCCACCAAACGCTCGCAGCCCTCAACGACAAAAACGCCCTGGAATTCCGCAATGTCATCGAGTTCCTCCGCGCTAGCCTCCCCTCCCAATGACTAATCTCCTCCTCGAGGTTGTGCCCTCATTCGAACAGGTCCTCACCTTCGTGCGCGACCATACCACCTACCGAGGCTGGGAAATCTACCATGTCACCCTCGCACTCGCAGGTATCACTCTCCTCCTCCTCTGGCGTCGCACGCGCCAAGCCCTCCGCGAAGAACGACGCCTCCGCCGCCGCCTCGCTTCTACCAACGAAAGTGTCCTCAACCTCCTCGGTAAGGCCACCGAATCCTTGCAAAACACCCTCGACCTCTCCGCCTTTCTCCACTTCTATACCGACTATAGTGCACGCTCCCTCTGCGCACAGAGCGCCGCCTTCTTCCGCTACCAGCCTTCTGATCGTACCGTTCATGCGGAGGCAATCGTCGGCGCCTTCCCCTCTGTGTTTAATGCCCCCCAGGATCTCCTCGATTCTCTTCTCCAGAACCCCCAGCGCCTCCTCGCTTACCTCCACGACACCCACTTCTTGCTTACTGAAACCCCCTTCGTAGAGGCCATCACCCAGCGCCGTCCCCTCTTGTTTAATCCCCAAGAAGTAAGCCAGCGTCTCCACTACACTGTCACCGAATGCTGGGGCTTGCTTGTCGTCCCGCTCATCGCAAACTCCGCCCCCTTTGGTGTCCTCGCCCTCACTAACAAAATGGACCGGTCTCCCTTTAATTTGGACGACCTCCACCTCGCCCAAAGCCTCTCGGACATGGCCGGCATCGCTATCAGTCACCTCCTCCTTTTCCGCGAGCTTCAGGAAAAACAACAGATCGACATGCAGCTCCGCACCGCAGAACTTATCCTCGCTCACCTCCTCCCCCAGCGTATCCCTCAAGACCCTCGCTATGAACTCGCCGTCCACTATGAGTTCGCATACCGCCTCGGTGGCGATTATTATGACTTCGTCGAACTCGATGAACGCCACCTCGGGATCATCATGGCCGACGTCTCCGGTAAAGGCATTCCTGCTGGCCTTGTGATGGCAACCACTCGTTCCCTTTTTGCCGTACTCTCTCCTGGCCAGCTCTCCCCCTCTACTGTGCTCCGCGTTCTCAATACCCACCTGCTCAAGCTCATCCCCGATGACATGTTCGTCACCGCCATCTACGCGATCCTTGATAAACAAACCGGTCTCCTTACCTACGCCCGTGCAGGCCACGAACCTCTTCTCTCCTGTTGCCCCCGCTCATCTCCCCAATGTCTCGGTCGTACTTCTGGAACCGTGGTTGGTATGCTCCCCGACGAGTCCTTCAGGCAAACTCTCTCTGACGAACAGTATTACATTCGCCCCGGCGAAACTGTCCTGTTCTACACCGACGGACTCACAGAAGCACACAACCCCCACGGCGAGGAATTCGGCCGCCAACGCGTCGCCGCTGTTCTGCAGCAAGTATGCGCCCTCGGCGCCGATGAAGCTGTCCGTTGTATCGTCCACCGCGTCAAAAAATTCATGAGTGACACCCCCCTCTATGACGATATGACCATCCTCGCTATCAAAGCCCGCTGATGCTCGCACGAACCTACTCCTTTACTACCGTGGGCATCGACGCCCAACTCGTCGAAGTTGAAGTGGACCTCCGCAGCTCAGGTCAAGAAGCCTTCACCGTCATCGTCGGCCTCCCCGACACCGCTGTTAAGGAAAGTAAAGAACGTCTCGAATCTTCCTTGCGTAACGCCGGTTTCGTCTTCCCACGCAAACGCGTCCTCATTAACCTCGCCCCCGCTGATATCCGTAAGCAAGGCCCCGTCTTCGATCTCCCCATGGCCATCGGGATCCTCATCGCCACGCAACAGCTGCCGCCAACTCCCGACCACTCGTGGGCCATGATGGGCGAGCTCGCCCTCGACGGTACCCTCCGCCCCGTTCGCGGTGTCCTCTCGGCCGCCCTCGCCGCAAAAGCGGAAGGCATCCCCCGCCTCATCGTCCCTCGTGACAACGCCGTCGAAGCCGCCCTCGTTGACGGACTCGCTGTCTACCCCGCCGATTCCCTCGCCCACGTCGTGCGCCTCCTTGAATCACCTTCCAACTTCGAACCCTTTACTGTCGACGCTCCCGCGCTCTTCCATAACGCTCGTTCCTACGATGTCGACTTCGCCGACGTCCGCGGTCAGGATCACGCAAAACGCGCCGCAGAAATCGCCGTGGCCGGCGGCCACAATATTCTCATGATCGGCCCCCCCGGCTCCGGTAAAACCATGCTCGCACGCCGCATCCCCACCATCATGCCCGATATGACCCTCGACGAAGCCATCGCCACTACCAGAATCCACTCCGTTCGAGGCTTGCTCACCCCAGACCAGCCACTCGTCGCCACCCGCCCCTTCCGCGCTCCCCACCACACCATCTCCGACGCCGGCTTGATCGGCGGCGGAATCGGCATTGAACCAGGTGAGGTCTCCCTCAGCCATAACGGCGTCCTCTTCCTCGATGAATTCCCCGAATTCTCCCGCCGCGCCCTCGAAGCCCTCCGCCAACCCCTCGAAGATGGCTTCGTCACCATCGCCCGCGCCGCCGGTACCCTCGTCTTCCCTGCCCGCTTCATCCTCGTCGCCGCCATGAACCCCTGCCCCTGCGGCTACCTCGGTCACCCCACCAAATCCTGCGCCTGCTCACCTCAAACCACTATGAAATACCGCCGCAAAATTAGCGGCCCCCTCCTCGACCGTATCGACATCCACATCGACATGCCCGCCGTCGAGTACCGCGACCTCACTGCCAAACGCGAAGGTGAACCCTCCGCGGCCATCCGCGCGCGCGTCCAAGCCGCCCGCGCACGCCAACTTAAACGCTTCGCCGGCCGCAATATCACTTGCAACGCCCATATGTCCAGCGCCCTCGTCCGCCGCTTCTGTCCTCTCTCCCCAGAAGCCCAGGAAACTCTCAAAATGGCCGTCGATGAATTCGGCTTCTCCGCCCGCGCCTACGAGCGCATCCTCCGCGTCGCTCGCACCATCGCCGACCTCGCCGCCTCCGACGACATCTCTCCCGCCCACGTCCTCGAGGCGGTCCAGTACCGCTCCCTTGACCGCCGTTACTGGGATCTCTAACAGTATGCATTCTCACCTCGTTCTCGCCTTCCTCAATTACAATACCACCCCCGAACTACTCCAAGCTCTGGCCGCTCTTCCTGCCGCCCTCGCCAACATGCCAGCCCGCGTTATCGTCATTGACAACGCTTCTCGTGACAACCCCGCCACCCTCGTCCAACAAAAATTTCCACACGTGGAATGGCTTCAAAATAATACCAACCTCGGCTTCGCAGCAGCGTTTAACCAACTCTTCGCCCGCGTCCCTGCTGACTGGTACCTCCTGCTTAACTCCGACATCATCCTCCCCCCTGCCAGCGTGCCTGCCTTGCTTTCCTACGCTCAACAGTACCCTAACCTTGGCCTCGCCGGCGTTGCACTTGTCCGCGAAGATGGATCCCCTCAAGCTTCCTACGCTCCCTTCCCTTCCCTCGCTACCGAATTACTCAACCGCTCCCTTTACCGCCATATTCATCGCCGCAAGGCACCTCACACAACCCCTTTCGAAGTTGACACCATCGTTGGCGCTGTTATGCTCGTGCCGCGTCATACCATCGAACGTACCGGCGGCTTTGATCCGCGCTTCTACTTCTTCATGGAAGAAACTGACTGGTGTCGCCGTATCCGCAACGCCGGCCTGCACGTCTTCCACTTCCCTCAGATCCGCGTCACCCACCTCCAAGGCCGCGCCGCCAACCAAACCCCTTTGCGCGCCCGCATCGAGTTCCACCGCTCACGCCTCCTTTACTTCTCTCTTCATCACGGCCGCACCGCTGCCGCCATCCTCTGTGCCGGCACAGTCTTACGCGTGTTATTGAATGCGCTAACTCACGTACTCCTCGTCCTCCTCACCCTCGGCCTTATCAGAAAAGTGCGCACGAAGTGTGTAACGTATCTTGGCCTGCTCTCGTGGTACCTTCGCGGCTGCCCCCGCTCTTGGGGCCTCGCACCGCAATAACCCTTGCCCGCTGCTGGTGTCCTATCACCCATGCCCATCTCCTCAATCATCTTCGACCTCGGTAATGTGCTCGTCTTTTTTGATCAAAGTAAAGCTTTGCGTGCCCTCGCTAACTACGTCAACCCCCTCACAGCCATGCTCCTCTGGGCGCGCAAAGAGGAATTCCTTAAAGAACTCCGTGCCGAAGCCGATTTGCTAGAAACAGGGCGCCTCTCCCTCGCACAGTTTTATTCACGCTTGAAAGGTAAAATTGGCCTGACCATTGACCTTGACGGTTTCCAAAAAATTTGGAACGACATCTTCTCTCCCAACGAGCCTGTCCTCGCCTTGGCTCAACAACTTAGCTCTCATTATCCTTGCTACATATTCTCCAACACTAATGCCTCTCACTACGAGTTCGTAAAAGCTCACTACCCCGCTCTCAGCTTCGCCAAAGGCTGGTCTGTTTCGCATGAACTCGGCGTCATGAAACCCGCACATGAATTCTTTGAACGCGCCCTCGCTCAGCATCAGCTTTCTCCCGCTACCTCTCTCTTCATCGACGACCTCGAGCCAAATGTTGCCGCCGCCCGCAGCGTCGGCCTTGATGCCATCCACTACCAGTCCCCATCCCAGCTCCTCAGTGAACTCGGCTCTCGTGGTATCACTGCCCCATAGCTAGCCTCTTTCGCCCCTCCATCGCTTTTCTTTTCATGTAACTGACTCGCTTCCCTTTCCAACCACTTACATACCTTCTTCTTCCTCATCGTGACCCTTGCAGCCCTCGCCGCTAATTTTGTATAATTACTCGTGAAGGAGTATTCCCATGACGCCTTTCCGTTCTGTCGTGCCGTTCCCTCCCTGCTCAATGCCGATCACGCTCCGCACTGCTGCGGCGCCACTGTTCCTCGCGCTCCTCTTCGGGAGCACTTCCTGTCAAGGAGACCGTCCTATGTCACCTGCATCATCTGCCTCCCGCGTCCGTCCTTCAGCCATCGCTGGCCGCTGGTACTCCGACGACCCCCAAGCCCTCCGCCAAGAGCTCCTCGGCTACTTAAACCGTGTCGATAAGCTTTTGTCCAACGTCACCGTGCGTGCCCTCGTCGCCCCTCACGCCGGATACGCGTACTCCGGTCTTTGCGCAGCTTACGCGTTCCGCCAGCTCCACCAACGCCCAATCGAACGTGTCTTTATTCTCGGCCCATCTCACCACATGCATGTCCGCGGCGCCTCCGTCGACGAGGTCGACGCCTACGAAACGCCTCTCGGTCTCGTCCCTGTGGATCGCGCAGCCCTCGCCGCCCTGCGCGCCCACCCACTCGTTCACGCTATCCCAGCTGCCCATTCCCGCGAGCACTCCCTCGAAATTGAGCTCCCCTTCCTCCAACTCGTCCTCACTAATTTCCGCATCGTTCCACTAATCATTGGTGACCTCTCGCCCGACGAGGCTCGCCAGCTCGGTGCCCATCTTAGATCACTCCTCGGCCCTCGTGATCTGATCGTTGCCAGCACCGACTTCACCCACTACGGTCCAGCCTTCGGCTACGCCCCCTTCCGCGACAAAATCCGCGACCGCCTAACCCAACTCGATATGGGCGCCGCCGAACGCGTCCTCGCTCGCGATATCAACGGCATGTTCCGCTACGCCGCCGAAACGGGCATCACCTGGGACGGCGTCACTGTCTGCGCTGTCATGGCTGCGGCTCTCCCCGACAATATTCAAGCCCAACTCCTCAAGTACTACAAATCCGGTGACGCTGACAACGATTATCGTCACAGCGTCTCCTATGTGGCTATCGCGTTCTTCGAACCCACTCCCGCTCCGTCACCTACAACTTCCGAGACACCCTCCCTCTCCTCGCAAGAAAAACAAACATTACTACGCATCGCCCGCGACACGCTCGAAGCCCATGTCCGTGGTAAGCCCCTCCCTGATCTCTCCTCATACGACCTCACTCCACGCCTCCGCACAAAAACCGGTGCCTTCGTCACCCTCCACAAACACGGCCAACTCCGCGGCTGTATCGGCTATATCGAAGGGCGTGCTCCCCTCGCCCAAACCGTTCAAGAAAACGCATGTAATGCCGCCACCCGTGATCCACGTTTCCCTCCCGTCCAGCCCGCCGAACTGAAAGATATCGACATCGAAATTTCCGTCATGAGCCCCCTCCACAAGGCCGCCTCCCCATCCGATGTCATCCCTGGCGTCCACGGCGTCCTCCTCAAAAAGGGCTTGCACCAGGGTGTCTTCCTCCCCCAAGTCGCCACAGAGCAAGGCTGGGACCGTGAGACTTTCCTCCGCCATCTCGGTCTCAAAGCCGGCCTCGACGTCAACGCATACAAAACCGCCGAACTCTGGCTCTTCACCGCCGAAGTCTTCGGCGAAACACATAAATAAATGCTACCTGCTGCTCACCCGTTACTCGTCGGCGTCCTCGCCCCCCGGCGTGCCCGCCGTGACCTGGCTGTGTTCCGTAAGTCTCCTCCCGATGCTGTCGAATATCGGGCTGACTTGCAAAACACCATCTCCCCTTCCCGGGTCGCTAAAGCCCTTCAATCCCTTCGCGCCACTTGCCCCCATCCCCTCATCTTCACCTTGCGCGACACCAGCGAAGGCGGTGAATTCGATCAGGGTGATGAGCTCCGCCAAGCCCTCTACCATGCCGCTATCCCCCACGTCGCCGCCATTGATATCGAAATCGCTCACCGTGCTTTGCTGAAATCTCTTCACCCACTCCTCGCCACTCACAAAACCACCATCATCACCTCATTTCACGACTTCTCAGAAACCCCGTCCGCTAGAGCCCTCGACAGCCTGATCCGCGCCGGCTTCGCCAGCGGCGCTCATATCGTCAAGCTTGCCTGCTACTCCGCCTCTCCTCACGATGCACTCCGCTTGCTGGCCGTCCCCCTTCGCTTCCCCCGCCTGCGCATCGCCATTGTTGGCATGGGCCCACTCGGCCGCGCTGTACGCCTCGTTGCCCCCGCATTCGGCTCCGTGCTCGGCTATGCCGCCGCCTCTGCCGCCGTCGCTCCCGGCCAGCTCTCTATTGACGAGCTGCGCACCGCCTGGTCACTCCTCGGCTTCGCCTGCTCTCTTCCACGCTAACACTTGCCCCCACTTTTCCCGCTCTTCGCACCTCGCCCGCTTCGCAGAGACAAGCACTCGTCGTCCCCTGCTAACCCAAATCTGCCGTACGTCCCCTCCCATAACCGCCGCTCCCCATCCTCAGTACTCCATCCCACACAACCCCTCTGTTTTTTCCCATGGCTGTGTTCCCCCAACTGAGCCGTTTATCAGCAGAATGTCAAAACGCAATCCCGCACCCTTTCGCTTGCCCTCTAGTTCAGTTTCTGCTATAATCCACGCCACACATACCTGCGCAACACAAAACGTTTACTGATCATGGATCCACAGTACCTGGCACTCTTCATCTTCGCTGCCGCCTACGTTCTCTTCGTCATCCTCGCCCAGCATCGCGTCTACGTCGCAGCTGCCGCAAGCATCGCTATACTCGCATGTGGCGTCCTTACCCTTCCGCAGGCCGTCGCCTCCATCAACTGGAATGTAATCGGCATATTCGTTGGTAATCTGATCGTTGCAGACATCCTCGTCGAAAGCCGTGCCCCCGCATACTTCGCCGAGGTTATCGTCCAACGCGCCCCAAACACCGCATGGGCTATCCTCTTCATTTGCACCCTCACCGGCTTCGTCTCGGCGTTCGTCGACAACGTCGCTACGGTCCTCTTGGTCGCCCCCGTGGCCCTCTCCGTCGCCCACAAACTTGCTCTCAACCCCAAAAAAATCCTCATCGGTATCGCAATCTCAAGTAATCTCCAAGGCGCTGCCACCCTTATCGGCGATACCCCAAGCATGCTCCTCGCTACCGCCGCCGGCATGGATTTCGTTGACTTCTTTTTCTGGCATGGTAAGCCAGGTATCTTTTTCGCTGTCCAGTGCGGCGCCGCTGCCTCCTTCTTCGTTCTTTACCTCGTCTTTCGCTCCCTCACAACCACAACCGACATCGGCGTCACTGAAAAAGTCCGCTCATGGTTCCCTACCATCCTCCTCTCCGTCCTTGTCTCCACTCTCGCCCTTGTCTCCCTCATCCCCTCTCGTCCATCGTACACCGCTGGACTCATCTGTATGCTCGCTGGCTTCGTGGCAATCCTCTGGGAAAAATTTGTTAACAAAGGTTCCATCATCGATGGCCTGCGCTCCCTCGACTACGAAACAACCTTTTTCCTTATGGGAATCTTTATCCTTGTTGGGAGCGTCTCCGCCACCGGCTGGATCGAACGCTTTGCCAATCTCCTCGCCAAACTCGTCGGTACCAACGTCCTCGCCGGCTACATACTCCTAATCTCTGTCGCCGTCATCCTCAGCGCTATCGTCGACAACATCCCCTTCCTCGCTGCTATGCTCCCTGTCGTCACCGACCTCTGTCACGCGATGCACATCAACCCCACTCTCTACTATTTCGGATTGCTCATCGGAGCCAGCTTGGGTGGCAACATCACTCCTATCGGCGCGTCCGCGAATATCGTCGCCTGCGGCCTCCTCAAAAAAGAAGGTTACCCCGTCCGTTTCAGCGAATTTATGGCAATTGGCCTCCCCTTCACTCTCACCGCTACCACCGCAGCCGCCTTGTTCATCTGGTGGGTGTGGCGCTAGCATCCCTCACGTCACAACCTTCACCACCACAAAAGCCTCATAGCTGCTTCTAGTCACAAGACACGTTTCCACGCGTCCCCTCCCTCTCAACGCCTGCCAAACAACTTATTCTATCTTGACACACGCTATCCCAAAAGCCCTAAGATCAACCTCGAATCCATTACCCACCCGTCGCACCTTACCATACTCTGCCACTCGTTCAAGAAAATCCACCTCTGTCACCTTTCTTACTCGCCCAAACAAATCAGACCGCAACATCACGCGCGCACGCGTCCTCTTCCCCTCTGTCTCATACGCGTGCACCACAAAACCTTCACCCTCCTGCGCCTTCCGTACCGAACTGACCACTACGTTCCCTGGCTCCACTTCTATGCCCACTGCCGCTGGTCTTAATCGGCCCTTATGTCGATCAGTATTCACCACTTGCAGCGCATGGTTAAACGCAGCTCCCTCACGAATCACTGTACTCTGACCCACCTCCCCGCCAACCAGCATCACCCCAACTCGCATCACATGATCCCGAATTTCCGGCACAGGGTCCGGTTCGTACGATGAACGCAGCAGTGTCAGCGTCAACGTCCCTTCCTTCAGCGCGTAGCCGTGCTTGCAATCATTCATCACCACGCATCCTACTCGCCGCCTCCCTTGCCACCCCATTACCTGCGCCCACCGAACCGCGCTCACCTCCTCCCCAGCTCGCTCCTTTCGCTCAATCCAGCCAAATGGTACCTCATACCGCGCTCGCGCCTCCTTAATCGCACACGGAAACCGCATCCGCAACACCGGTGTGCCACGCGCGGCATCACCTCGTTCTAACCACAGTGTCTCCACCCCAATCTCTAACATCTTACTCCCCGCCTTCAACGTGTATGTGAGCGTCACAACCGAACTACCTACCCGAACCCGCGTTTCCACACTCGCTACGTGTGGTCCCCGTTGCGTCACGCCCATGCTCATCACCTCACCGACCCGCTCCCATTTGCTCACCTCACCCATCACCCAAGCCGACATGCTTCGCGCACGCTCTTGACCAAACTCCAAAACCCCAAACGCTTCACCCTCCGCCACCACATTCACTCTCCCAACCTTGTCGTACAACTCACTCACACCTCCACTCTTCACGTCCATCCGTACCCGAAGCCACTCGTTTTCTAACACCGGCGTACCACCCATCTCTGCGTCAAAACGCCCCGCACCCTCGTAAACTCTCACGTGTTTCTCTCTCGCCTCTCCGCTGCCCTCCTCAATGCTCACAGCTGTATACCCAAATCCTCCCACCTCAATCGGAAACGCTACCTCCCTAAATTTGTGTCCCCAATACTCCCCCTCCCTTAAAACCTGCGCGGCTTCCACCTTCCCATCCGAAAACCGTACTACATACCCCCCTGACGTATCCCCCTCTCTACCATCGTCCCACACCGTCGCCTGCACCACCTCTCGTCGCCGCCAGCTCACCGGATTAAACACCACCACTGGCCGCCCTCCCCCATGCACCCACGACACACCTGCAAGACCTCCTTCCATCGCTCCCCGCCCCACCCCAGCTCCATACGCCCTGCTATCTCTATCCCCCTCAACACTCTCCCTCGCAAAACTCGTATCTACTGCTGCTGCAATTGCCCGATACGATTGCGTCTTAATCTCCTGCGTTAGCGCCGCCGTACGCTGAAATAACCCTGACTGATACTCACGCGTCCAGCGCACCCCAGAACCAGGCAATATGTCGTGAAAATGCCCGAATAGCACGTTGATCCACGCCGACCTCACTCCCTCCCTCGGGTACGTACGCCCCACTGCACGTTCTGCCATCACCCCCGCACTCTCCGCCTCCAAGCAGTAATGCTCGCCTAACCGATTCATCCGCTTAATCTGCCCCTGTGACGTGTAACACCCTGCAAACACCGCATTCAACTCACCCTTCACCACCGGCCATTCCTCACCACGCTCCTCCAGTTGTTCGTAAAATTCACTCGCGGTCCCTAACACAACCCGTGGAAAAACTGGCCACTCGTTCATCTCGTGTGCCCGCACTATGTCTCTTCGTGTCGGCCCCCCACCGTGATCCCCTACACCATACACCTCCATCCACTCCCTCATCCCGGTCAAATCATAAAACCGTAACATACCCTCCGCAATGTGCGGACTTAAATGATCGTTATACATCGTCAGCTCTCGTACCACAAGCACCCGCGAACCATCCGGACCCTCCCACCAGAATACCGGCGGCCTCTCAGTTACCCCCGACCGACACAAATAATATCGCTGGACACCTCCTAGAACCAATATCGTCGGAAGCGTCTGCGCGTGCCCAAACACATCACATTCCCAGTCTAATCTGGCTTCCTCCGCACCCACTCCAAGCAACTCCTTTATATACCGCCGTGTGTACAACAAATGCCGCGCCAAGCTTTCCCCGTGCACCATGTTCTTGTCGCCTTCCACCCAGTGCACCGCCGTTACCTCCCATCGCCCCTCCCGTACCCGCGCCTTTATCCTCTCCAGTAATTCCGGCCGGTACTCAGCAGCTATCGCATACACCGAAGCCTGACTCTGCGAAAAACAAAAGTCACCGAACTCTTCCATCAGCCCTAACACCGTCTCGAACGTGTCGCACGTAATCGCCACCGTCTCAGGCCATGACCACAACCAGTTCATGTCAATGTGCGCGTGTCCTACACACCGGATCGTAAACGCCTTCGCTGCCCCCTGCAGTGGCGCTAATACTCCCTCCGCCTCTCTTACTGCCTGCTCCAAGGTCTTCGCCGTCGCTTCGCTGACTACCTCCCTAGCCCGTGCAATCAATCTCCTCCATTCATCGCCTCGTCTTTTCTCTCGCACCGCTAACTCCTCTGCAAACCACAGTTCCGCCGCAATCCGCTCTACTACCCGTGCCTGCTCCGCTCGAATCCGTTCCGCCAGCCGATTAATTGCTGCGTCAGTTCCTCTTCTCATCTTTCCTCGTCGTGCTCGTCTTTAACCTCCTTCATTACCTCCACACCCCTACGCACCTACCTTCTCCTGATAGGGCCGATCAGTGTCTGTCCGCAAACACCACTCAATCATCAATTGCATCAGTTCCCGCGTCACCTCCTCTAGCCCCGCCTCTCCCCATCGATTGTCCAGTTCCCACGGATCATCTCGTAAGTTATACAGTTCGTTCCCACCCGCCAACCTCATCACTAACTTGTACTCACGTGTCCGTACCATCTTTGTCCGTGCCATACTCTCCGGATGCTCACGATATGTCCGTTGCTTCCCATCTATTTCCTGCCCCTCTGACACAAAATTAAACCGCCGCCACATCTCCTCCTCATGACCACCGTCCGCAAATACCGCCTGCAATCGCTCCCCTCCGTAAATCACCGGCACCAATGAACGCCCATGAGTCCCCCAGTCCGCCTTCATCCCCAACAATTCCAAAATCGTCGCCACTAAATCCGTATGCTCGCTCATGCTCTCCACTCGTATGCCTTTTGGTAAATTCGGCGCACATATCACCAGCGGTACCCGCATTATGCAGTCCGCCATGCACGTGTCCCATTTTTCTATCAGACCGTACTGCCCCGCAAAATCACCATGATCCGAAGTGAACACCACCACACTCCGCTCCAACAGCCCCTCCTGCTCTAAACAATCTAAAATAATCCCCAAATCTCTATCCACGCGACTCACCATCCCATAGTACACCGCCTGGATCTCTCGTAGTTGCCGTTCCGTTATTCTAGGCCCCGTCCGTAACTCACGCATCCAGCGTAATGGTAACGGCGCGTTGCGCGGCAACTCGTGTGGCCACTCATTCAGCACCTCTCGATCGTACATTGAAAAAAAAGGCTCCTCTACGCAATACGGGGGATGCGGGCTCCCCATGTTCACATGCAAATAAAAAGGCCGCGCGCGGTCCCGCACCTCCGTTAAATATTTCACTGCTTGCCGCGCACGGTTAATATCAGAAAACCCACGCACCGCTTCCTCAACCCGTCCGCTGTACTCCACCCCATCACATGCAATCATACACACTGCCCTCCCCTCCCCCTCCGGCACCGCGTGCTCCCCAAACGCTAAGTCGTGAAACGCCTTCACAAACGAATGATACTCCGCCACCCCATCGCTTCGCTCTTTCTCCCTCTCCTCCCCGCAAAACAAATCCTCCCAAACGTGGTTGTGCCCAAATACTGCCGTCTCGTACCCCCGCCCCCGTAAAAAACTAAGTAGGTTCGGCTCACCCCTCGGCAAATGCTGGAAAATTGTCCGATACCCGTCCGTATGTGCGTACCGCCCGGTCATCATCGCTATCCGGGACGGTACACACTTCCCATGTACCGTGAAGTGCCACTCAAACACCACCCCGCGTCTCGCCAGACGATCAAGATTCGGTGTCCGACACACCAAGTTCCCCATAAAACCAACGCAGTCCCCCCGTAACTCGTCACACGTCAACACTACCACGTTCAATTTTTCGCTCATCAAGCAATTATACGTCGGCCTTCTTCTGCTGTCAATCTTCGCACGACCCTACGTTCCGTACCAACACGCACTCTATCAAGCCTCACCCATCCGATCTACGCGATCAACTCGTGGCCTGTCGAATCTGTTGGCCTGTTTTGCGTCTCACCCCCACCGCGCGCTCCTGCATAAACCTGAAGTGTCTGTGACTAACCGCTACGCAAAAAGGTTGCTCGCTGTACACACCATACCCAGCCCGTATCCGCAAGCAAGTGTCCTTCCCCTACACCCTCTGGTCCATGAGTAGCCCGGACACCTTCAGAATGTGCCTCTAATCCTGCACAGCTTAAAATACTTGCGCCGTACCTCCATCACACTTTCCGCGCTCTCACCACATGCGTTCACAATAAATGTGCGCCGAGCACTTTTCCTTCCCCCACCACCATCTGCCTCTTGATGCTAGCACGACGCATGAAAATCTCTTATCCACCCCCCGCGTTCTCCCAACGTACTGCACAAAGGCTATTCACCGCACGAACCTTCGCCTCTTTCCTAGCCTCGCCCCGCGGAAATTTTTCCGCTTACTCCTGTCGCTCGAGCGTCACGTCAGTGAACTCAGCCGTCGCCGCTATCTTCCCATATCCCATGTGCACTAGCACAACCGGCTGTCCGTCTACATTGTTGGTAAAAATACGCTCCCGTCGCTGCCACTGCTCATGTTGTGACAGCCATACTAGTTCAACGTCTTGCTGAGGCGGTAAGTGGACAGCTACCCGTCCTCCCAATACCTTTGAATGATCCGCTCTGCCTACCGTGCGTGCAGCCGCACTAAGCCGATACACCCCCCCAGACACTAATGCTCCGGCTACGTGCTGCTTTACCCCTCGCATCTCACCTGACGCACTCTCTATGCGCACTGCCCTATTTACCACCTTGATCGTATTTGTCTCGTCATTCACCCTTCCCCAAAAATCCCAGAAAGTCAGCCCAAGTGTGAACTCGTGGTTCCGCACCAAATTGGGCCGTTTTTCCCCTGCCCCATAACTGTACACACTCCACCCAAACACGTACTGACCTCGCTGCAGTTCCCAAAACGCAGGGATACCATACCTCGTCCGGTACTGAAAGCCGCGATAAGCTTTTGCATCCACATACCACAACTCTGTTCGCATCCTTATGTTCGTCACTACTGTGAATGCTTTCTCACGAGCTATAGACCCGTCAAAAATTCGTCGCGCTAACGCGTGCACTGGCATGCGATTCGGGTTGTATGATAGCGCCGCATCCGCGACAGCTACTAATCCCGCCTGCTCAAAATCTGAGCTCTTCTGCGCAAATACACACCTGATGTCGGGCCGCCCATAAAATAGTGGCATCCCGAAACGCGTGTTGTATCGCGACTCCTCATGCGCAGGATCGTACATAAAGTACGCCGTGCCTCCGTGCGGTGTGTGCCCAGCAATATACTTGAACATCTCGTCATACGCAACGTCAAACTGTTGCCGCGCACGCCCTTCTGAAAGATGTCCGACTAGCACGCAAAACACGCTGTGTGCAGCCATTACAACAATCGCTAACACTACTGCCCCACGCCGTAACCAACCTAACCAACCAGGGCTAATTCCCCCAGTTCTCGCTACAATCAGACCAATACCCACCATTATCGCCGCGCGCATAGCCACATCCCCCGGCAAAAAGTACCGCACTTGTGGACTCGACCAGGGAATGTAAATCATGCAGTAACCTAACCACATCACCACAAAAACTATTAACCACGCCACTGACCTGCGCAGCCACTCGTCAGAAAAATTCCGGAATCTCCACCTCCCACTCAACCCCAACGCCATCAACACCACGAACACACTCGGTACTGTTTGCGCGTAATATCCTGCAATGTGTGCCAAACCTTTTACCACATTCCTGCCCGCAAGCGAGTACACTGCCGTTCCCCCTTGATCATAGTGCCTCGGTATCAGCGCGTACTCCCGCACCATCACCACAAGTCCGATCACGATAACTCCGCTCAACCATGCTGTCCTTCCTAGCGCCTTGCCCACACCTAACGGCGACGCCCATGCCAGCACCGCTAGGCTCACGACATATATACCTACAAATGCAACAGCCGTTTCCTTCACTGTCGATGCCATTAGCGCGCTCACAACCCCTATCAGCATCAGTAGCGCCTTGCCATACCACTGTTCCCACGTCTTCCTGAATAAAATCCGCTCAAGCACCCACAACACCCCAATCCCTCCCGCTATCATAAATGGTTCACACTTGCCTAGCGTGTAGTAATTTTCAACAAAAGACGGCGCAGTAAGTGATGCCGCCACCGCGCACAGCCCCAGTAACCGAGACCCACTTGCCCTCCCCACTAGGTAAAACAAACCTACCATCGTTGCCGACAGAATCATCCCGTTCAGATACCAATACTGCGCCCACGCTCGTACCGTAAAAAACGCCGGCAAATGTACAAGAATTTCTCCCGGCCGCACACTCGTGGGATCGTTGTCGATGTACAGCCATGTGCGCGGCTCTAACCACCGAATCTCGCGATACGAACGATACACGTTCGCGCAATCTAGAATGCTTAGTCGGGAATCCTCTAGCACCGGCCACACCGCCAACCAACTCCCTGCCACTACGATAACGTATCCCAGCACCGCTCCCCACTTCCTACCCACACCGTGCCATACTCCCCTTACCCAGTCTACAGCACGAACCGCAACAGCCCGCGCATGCAGCCACGCCACTGCACACCACACCCCACCACCTCGCTGCCGCTGTACTCTACGCACTACTATCGTAGCTACTATTCCTAAAGCCAGTGCGACTGCCACAATTTCCACAAACAAACCTTCCACGAACGCCTTCATCGCTCTAACAACCGCTGCTCTCCAAGCCGTCAACACCGCTCATCGTCGGCTTACGACCAACCAACAAAATAGAACTTCCCACTGGCATGCTCACACCATAACGCACGAAAAAATTGTCCGCACGCGCCAGACCAAGCAATATCCTGTTAAGCCATGCCGGCAGCGGTTGCAAGTCAGATTCCTCCTCGTGGTAACCGTTCCTTACGCGCTCCCTCCACTTACGTGCCAGCGCCACAAAAAAGAGCCACCACAGCCGGTAACAGTTTCCTATCACTTCAAATCCACCCCCACACGCTAACTGAGCCGCACTCTTTCGTGTATACCGACGTCGTGTCATCACCACCTCATCGTGTGCTCGTCGCAAACACTCAAAGGCCGGTAGATGCAGAATCACCATCCCCCCTGGCACCAGTGCCGCGTAAAACTTACGCATCACCGCTACATCATCAGCCACTCCCATGTGATACAATACATCTAAACATACTATCACGTCGAATGCACTCTCGCGCGGCTCCCACGTGTTCAAATCTTCACATGTAACCTCAGACAACCCCCGCTGACGACAGTACGCAACAGCCCGCTCCGAGCCATCTATCCCCACTACCTCCCCAACCTCGCGTAACATCTGTAACATGCCTCCCGTCCCGCACCCCGCGTCAAGTATGCGCAGCCTCCGCCCCTCTGCCACTCGTCTCACATGCCACATCACTACCTCCCGCAAAGCCACGTACCACCAGTGCTCCCCTTCCAACGCATACATCCGTTCATATTCAGCCGCCTGCATGCTCGCCTTCTCCCGCTTCCACTCGCGGATACGCCGCCCGTATCACGTACTGCGGCTTCTTGTTCTGCGACAGGAAAATTCGCCCTACGTACTCACCAATCATTCCCATGGCCATTAGCTGAACCCCCGAAAATAGCGTCAACAACACAATCGTCATCGCCCATCCCACCGGCAAGCTCGGATTCGTAAACTTCTCAACCACCGTATAACACCCGATCCCTAATCCCACCAGCGCTACCAAAGAACCACTCACCATCGCTACCCGCAGAGGCACGATCGAAAAATTTGTAAACATGTTCAGCCACAGCGATATTAGCTTTCTCAACGTGTATCCTGAACGACCGTGTGCCCGCGCATGGTGCTCCACCGCCACCCGCCCTATCCGCGACGTCGTGCGTAAAATTAGTCCATCAATATATGGAAACGGCTGGTCATATTTCACCACCTCCCGCACCAAAAACCGATTCATTACTTTAAAACTCGATAAGTATAAGTCCCGCGGCTTCCCCAGCATCATCGTTGCCACCCAGTCGTTAAACTTGCTCCCCACATTCCGCCACCACGCATGCTGCTTCTTCTCGTAATACGTGTATATCACATCTACATCGCTCCCTCGGATCGCTTCCACCAGCTTTCTCACCTCGCTCACCGGATTCTGAAAGTCATCATCCATGATCACTACATACTCCCCGCCTACCTGATTCAACCCTGCCATGACTGCGTTGTGCTCACCCACGTTCTTTGCTAAGGAATAAAACGCCACAATCTCACGATGCGCCTCATGCAGCTGCCGACATATCTCCTCCGAATTATCCCGCGAACCATCATTCACTAACACAACCTCAAGCCGATATGTCCCCCCCAACGTCCCAATCAGCTCCTCTACCAATCTCCCAATCGTTGCTGCCCCATTGTACACCGGGATCACGATCGACACAAACGGTCTCATGCAGCACTCCCCTCCTGCTCAGAAAACGCTCGTACCGCCTCGCTCACCTTTTCTCTCTCTTCTTCAGTCAGTTCAGCAAACATGGGCAAAGATAAAATCTCTCCCGCAATCCGTTCCGTCACCCGCAACGCCATGCTCGCAAAATGCCGGTAGGCTGGTTGCTTATGCACCGGCACCGGATAGTGAATCGCTGTCCCAACACCGTGCGCCTTAAGCCATGCCGCTAGCGCATCTCGTCGTCTCGACCGTATCACATAAAGGTGATAAACGTGCTCACAATCCTCACGTACCTGTGGTACGCACACGTACTCTCGAAGCCTTGCCGTGTACCCCTCTGCGTGCTCCCGCCGTCTCCGATTCCAACTGTCCACATACCTCAGTTTCAGCCGCAATATCGCCGCCTGTAGTTCATCAAGCCGCGAATTCGTCCCGTGCTCGCTACTGACGTACCGCTCTTTCCATCCGTATTGCCGTAACAGCCGCACTCGCTCGGCTACGTCACGGTCATTCGTCACCACCGCACCCCCATCCCCAAGCCCACCAAGATTCTTCGTGGGATAAAAACTAAATGCCCCACAATCCCCCCACGTCCCCACCCGTCGGCCCGCACATACCGCGCCGTGCGCTTGCGCACAATCCTCAACCACTCGCAATCCGTGCCTTCTCGCTATCTCCATCAGCGCAGGCATGTTCGCAGGATGCCCATACAAATGCACCGGCACAATTGCCCGCGTCCTCGCCGTAACCGCACGTGCGCACGCCTCTACGTCCATTGTATAACTTCTTTCATCAACGTCCACCAAAATCGGTCTAGCGCCCGCATTCACAATCCCGACTACCGTCGCAACTGCAGTGTGTGCTACCGTGATGACCTCGTCCCCTGGCCCTATCCCTAATGCCCGCAATGCTAACGTGATCGCGTCCGTCCCCGACGCCACACCCACGCACGCATCCCCTCCTACCCACCTCGCAAATTCAGACTCAAACGCCTCTACCTCAGGCCCAAGAATGTACCACCCACTCCGCACCACGCGTCTCAATGCACCCTCTAACCCCTCCGCAATCCCAGCGTGATGCCGCTGCAAATCAACCACCGGAATCATCCCTCTTCCAATACTGCTCACGATGCCTTCGGTAAAACGCTAACGTGCGGCTTAGCCCTTCCCTCAGTCGCACCTGAGGTTCCCACCCCGTCGCCTCACGAAACGCTCGGTAGTCTCCATAATAGTCCCCGATGTCGATCCGCTTCCGATCCGCAGGAAACGGTACAAGACGATAGGTCCCCCCTCCGTTAATATCAATTAGCAACTCCGCTAACTCTTTCAGTGACACGACCTCCGTACTCCCTAGGTTGAAGAAACGCCCATAACATTCCCCCGTTCTCCCAGCTATCAACAACGCCTCTACCACATCATCAACGAAGTTAAAATCCCGCCGCTGTTCCCCATCCCCATACACCTCAATCGCTTCACCCTCTATCACGCGTCGCAACCATACTCCTAAAAATGTCTGCCGAGCGTCCTTTACCCTCATCCGCGGCCCATACGTGTTCGTCAGCCGCAACGACACGGTTTTCAAATCGTACACATGATGGTAAAGAATGTGATACCATTCCCCCGCCATCTTGTTTATCCCATTCACGTCCGTCGGCTGCAGTAAATGTCGCTCGTCCACCGGCAAATACTGCGGCTTCCCATAAATCTGTCTCGTACTCGCGTATACCACCACGACATCGGGATTATGATGCCGACACGCCTCTAAAAGCGACAGTTGTGCTGTACAGTTAATCTCCAAATCCGTGAATGGATCGATCATCGAATCTAAGTGACTTGTCTGCCCAGCTAAGTTAAAAATAACATCCCGACCCTGCACCAAATACGCCATCGACGACCGGTCACGAATATCTGCGATGTTCAAGCAAACCCGATCGACTATCTCTGCTAAGTTGAACAAGTTCCCACCATACTGCGGAATAAGACTATCAACAATCGTTACCCTCGCCCCTGCGCTCACAAGCCAATGCGCCAGGTTCGAACCAATAAACCCGGCTCCCCCAGTGATCAAAACATTCCTTCCGCGGTACGCTTCTGCCTCCGCACGCCTCATCACGTACAAATACCTGTTACTCGAAACATTCCTACCCTACTGCAACCTCTCCAGCACAATGTCAGTAAACTCTCCCGTCGTAGCAACGTTCCCATATCCCAAATGCGCATATACCGTCGCTACCCCATCCACTACATTCGTAAAAATCAGCTCTCTCCGCCACCACTGATTGTACTCCGTCATCCACACAATTTCAAACTCCTTCTGTGGTTGTAAGTAAAACGCCACCCGGCCCCCAAAAAGCGTGTTGGTGTCATGCCCCGCCAACGAGCGCACTGCCGCACTTAAACGATACACACCCCCAGACACCACGCGTGCCAACTGTTGTACCCCTACCTGCCTCTTGTCAGGATTCTCAATCCGCAATACGTTGCGCACACCCGTCGGCCCAGGTACTTTCACCACCTTGATCAAATACGGATACAACTTCGCATCTCGCCAGAACGTCCAGTTCGCTATCCCAGACGAAAAATCTCCATTTTTGAGCAACGACTCTACCCCTCCCCGCCCTGGCGACGTCCTGACCACCCTCGTTCTCTCCACCGTAGCCGTTCCCACGTCGTTAATTCCAGAAACTCGCACTGATGGCACCTGTGCGGACGTGGGCACCGTCGCTTCTTTTTTCGCTATCTCCGGCTGTGGCACCACCTCTGCTATCTGTGCTCGTCGCTGCGCATCTAGCTGACGCGGTTGGTACCAATAGCGCCATACGAATAACCCAACAATTATCACAATAACCAAAACCTGGAACTCAATAAACAATAACGTGCGTACGGTCATCTTCTCTCCTAAAAGCGGATTGGTGCACACACAAGGTCGTTTTCCTCACTTATGTACACATTTTCCTTCAACAAGTTGAACACTCCTACGTCTCGTTCTGCTGATGCTCCAGACCGTCGCTCTCGGATCTGTGTCGCAAAAGCTTCATAATCTGCTCCCCCACCTGCCACCTCTCCTCCCAATCTCCTCCTCTCACGGCTGCCCATACTGTATGCCTCTAAGTCGTCAGGATTAATAACACATCGTTTCACCCGTGCCGCAATCACCGGTGATACCGGCGCGTAGGGCTGCCGCTCGCCCTTCACCGTATACTCCAGCAACATCGTCACTCTCAGGACTCGCGCCACCGAACCATCCCCTGGCTGGCAACACACCGGGTATGCGCGAAACGTGAGTACACGAAAACCTTCAAGCTCTCGGTATCCCACAAACTCTACTAAACTCGCCGGATAACGTTTCGCACTCCACACCCTTGGCCTCGTACGCGTGTACATATGGTACACACCACGGTACCCCTGTGTCTCAGCTCTCACCCGTGATCGCACATACACTGCCCCCTTCGGCACTAATACGTTGAAGAACACTGCCGGCAAGATCGGTGCACCGGCTTCGTGCTCAATGTACTTGCATGCAGGATCGTTGTACCGAAATAACGTCATCGTACCCCGCGCTTCCATCCTTAGCCGCGTCGGGTCAAAATGAATCGTTATCTCCTTCGTCTCGGCACCTAGACACACCCCGCAGATAACGCTTACCGCAAGCCCCCACTTCGTAATCATAACGCCTCCACTCTTGTTTTATCACTCGTCACACAATATTTCCCCCAACGTGTGACTTTACTCCTGTTCTTTTTCTTCTGCTTCCAAGATGTCAGCTATCGTTACTTTCCTCGCTCCCGTTGTCGAGGAAACAAACTGCTCCGACACGCTCAGCGCCGTCACGATGTCTCGCACCAGCGCCCGCTGCTCTCGTACCACTTTCGCTGCTCGGACTGGAGGTACCTCCGGACGAGGCTCCGCTGTAACCGACGGGACTGTCGTCACACGTCGCGGTACTGCTGCCCTCACGTGTTTTTGCGTCTCTCCTCCTTTGTTCTCAGCCTCCGCCACCGCAGAAACATTCCACACGGTCATATTCGTTTCTTGTTCTCCTCTCACTCCCGTCGCGTCCCTACCTACCGGCTGGGCCCCAGGCAGCCTCGGATCTGCAACTTCTACCATACTGCGCCTATCCCCTAACGCAATCTTGTTCTCTTCCCTCTGCTCTCCTCCCTCACAACCCCGCGCAGTTTCAGTTCCTTGCACACTCACTGTCGAAAACAACGCTGCAAGTTCGTCCAACGTCAATCCCTCACTAACCCCCGTTCCCACGTCGCTCCTCTCATTCGCTCTCATTTGCGCATTGCTCACCCTCGCACCAGACCTGAAAACCACTGTTTGCCGATGCACGCTTGCCGTGCTTACTCTCTCCTCCCTCACAACCGTCCGTGGAGCACTTTTACGATCAGCCTGTACAGCTTGCCCTGTAAACGCCTGCGTACGCACAAACGCTGTCAACGCCCGATCATCAATCGATGGTGGAGGCGGCACCTCTTCAAATCCACTAGCCTCGCCTCCCATCAACTTCGTTCCCGACGCCTCACCCCCTCTTTCGACCTCTTCACGGTCCCTTCTCAACTCGACCAGAGCCTCAATCTTATACAACGAGGCCTGCTGCTTCTGTACGACGCGGTTGATCTCTTCAATGTCACTTCGTATCTCACGTAGCTCCTGCCGAATAGGCCGCAATTCATCTTCATAGCCGCCTGCCCCCAATCCTCGGACTCGTACCCACATGTGCACGGTAAAAGCTAAAGTGCACCCCACAATCACATACAAAAGCAAAGATGACCCACCTCTCATACTCCTTCTCCTCTCTGCACGCTTTGCGCATGTTCCTCAAAGATCGGCCGCATTTGCTTGCTTAAGCTACACTGCCGTGCGTAAAGCACGCTATACTTCTTAGCGTTTTCCGCGTCAGGCGTATGTCGCCCACGACCCATCTGCACCAGTCGATCGGTTAGCGCTGTTATTGGTCGAAACCCTTCTCGCTGGCACTCATACGCCCATAACGCCTGAATCGCCCCTCCCAATGCAGCTGCCTCCTCTATTTGCATCGTCACACATTCCACGTTGAAAACGTCCGCACAAATCTGCCGCCATAACGGGTTCTTCGCCCCACCTCCCGTCAGTCGTATCTGCGTCGGCTTCACCCCCAACTCCCGCATGCGCTCTAACCCATAGTTCATGCCTAACACCGCCCCCTCCATTGCCGCACGCGCCATATGTCCCGCAGTGAAGTTCTGCACCGTCAACCCATACCACACACCCCGCCCATGAGGCACGTTCGGTGTCCGCTCTCCTGTAAAATATGGCAGCAAAAGCACTCCCTCAGCACCCACTCCTACACGCCCCGCTAACCTCGTCAGCTCCTCCGTCGTCAACCCAAACGCCTGTTTCACCACCTCTGTGGATACTGTGCAGTTCATCACACACAACAACGGCAGCCATCCCCCGGTACTACTGCAAAATGCCGCTATTTCCCCTGCCCTCCGATCAATCACCGGCCGTTCCGCATACGCGAAGATTGTCCCCGACGTCCCTAAACTCGCCGTCACCACGCCAGGCCGTACATTCCCCGTCCCAATCGCCGACATCATGTTGTCCCCTCCTCCCGTCGCCACGATGCAATCGCGCGACAGCCCCAACTCCTTCGCTACCTCCGCTCGCACCTTCCCCACCACCTCATGTGATTCTTGTAATGGTGGCAAACACTCCCGGAGGTCACGCTCTTCGTCAATCGCTCGCAACGCTGCCTCTGACCACCGCCGATGAACAACATCATAAAATGCTGTCCCTGACGCGTCCCCAGGTTCCATCACTGCCACACCTGTTAGCCAATAGTTGATGTAGTTATGTGGCAGTAAGATCAACGCTAACCGCGCATAATTCTCCGGCTCGCGCTCCTTCAGCCAACGAATCTTCGATGCCGTAAACCCAGGCGGTATTGTGTTCCCAATCGTCCCAATTGTCTTCTTCACCCCACCCAGCCGGTTTATCAAATACTCACATTGCGCCGCCGTCGAGCTATCATTCCATAACTTCGCTCGCCGAATGACCCGCCCTTCCTTGTCCAGCGCCACCAGCCCGTGTTGTTGCCCCGATACTCCAATCCCTAACACTTGCTCAGGCTTTACCCTGCCCGCACGTACCACCGCGCACACGCTCGTCCGTACCGCTCTCACCCAGTCTTGCGGGTCCTGCTCTCGCGACCCGTCCGGCCCTTCGTACAATCGGTACGTCGCCGACGCACTCGCACACACCCGCCCCGTGCCAATGTCCATTAACACCGCCTTCGTTGATTGCGTGCCACTGTCGATGCCAATGGTATACAGCTTCTCTTTCATACACTCATTCAATGTTTTGAGCCTGCTCACGCATTTTCTCAAGCTCCTCTTTGATTGTCACTACGTGATTCGCTATCTCCGCGCAGTTCGCCTTGTTCCCTGCTGTTGTCGCCTCACGAAACAACTCTTGAAGTAAAAAGTCAATTCGCCGCCCGGCGCTCTCTTCTCCACGCAACGCCGCCTCCAGCTGCTCAAGGTGGCTCCGAGCGCGCGTCAACTCCTCCGTGATGTCCACCCGGTCAGCAGCCAACCCACATTCTATCGCTAGCCGTGCGCGATCTGTTTCGACCCCGCATTCCTTTGCCATTTCGTCAATCCGTTGCGCTAAACGCCTCTTCACCCGTGCCACCACCCGCGGCGCCACCCGCGCCACCCGCTCAAATTCTCGCCCCACACGCCGCGCCCGCCGCATTAAATCCCGCGTCAACACTACCCCCTCCCGCCGCCGTGCCGCCAACAACCTGTTTAACGCCCGCTCTAATGCCGCACACACCAGTGCCCCTAACGCCGGCGCGTGTAATATAGGTTCTTCACTCCGAATCACCCCCGGTATCCGTAACAACGTGTCCATCGTTATCTCCCCCGAAACATCTGCTACCCGCGCCGCCCTCCGTAGCTGCGCCGCCGCACGCGCTAACACGTTCTCATCCAGCACATACGCCTCCGCCTTCCGCGCCGGACTCACTGCCACCTGTACCGTCACTTGCCCGCGCGTAACACGTTCCTTCACCCGCTCCCGGATCGTTCCCTCCAACCCCGCTAGCTCCCGCGGTAGGTTCACCCGTATGTCCAAATACCGACTGTTTACGCTGCGCACCTCTACCTCCGCCACGCCCGCCCGCGAAGCCGCGCGCCCCGCTCCAAAACCTGTCATTGAGACCATCATCGTCACGTCACCTTTTTCCCCGCAAGTATATCATTCCCACCTCCAAAACGCAACAAACATTGCAGTTTTATGAATTTCTGCCCACGCCTATCAAATTACCTCCGCACCTTCGCCACACTACTCGGCCCTAACCAAACTCCTTCATCAACTCTTCACGCCCCGCTCGGCGTAATGCCTCGATCACATACTTCCTGTTCTCCCCTTTGTACCATTGCACCAACGCCTTCTGCAGCCGAACTTCCCGCCCCTTCGGCACGTGAATCCTCGCACCTGTCTCATAATCCCTTCCTGTAAAATACATGCACGTACTCACTGTCATCGGTGTTGGAGTAAACTCTTGCACCTGGTCCACTTTCAGGTTGCGGCGCTTTAAATACCGTGCTAACTCAATCGCGTCATTCAACGTCGTCCCAGGATGCCCGACTAATATGTACGGCACCACCCGCTGCTTCTTCCCTGCTCGCCGGCTGTACTCCGTAAACCGCTCAACAAACTCCTCATACACTTCAATCCCCGGCTTCCCCATCAGCTTCAGCGGCACCGGTTGCGTGTGCTCCGGCGCCAACTTTAGTTGACCGCCAACGTACTTCTCAGCCAGCTCCCGGATGTACCAGTCGTCCTCAAGCGCTAAGTCATGACGTACCCCAGAAGCAACAAAAACTTTCCGCACCCCCGGCACCTTCTTCAATGCCTCTAAAACGCGCAAATGCGCCGTATGGTCGCTCACCAAGTACGCACATCGCTCCGGAAACAAACACGACCTTCGCCCACATCTCATGCTCATCCCCCGCCTGCACCGCATTCCATACATGTTCGCCGTAGGACCTCCCACATCCGTGATCACCCCGCTGAAGCCTTCGTCCGCCGCCATCCGCTCTGCTTCAGCAACAAGCGACGCTTCACTGCGTGATTGGATCGTCTTCCCCTGGTGCATGGCCAACGCACAAAAATGACACCCCCCAAAACACCCACGATGCGAAACCATCGAGTCTTTGATCTGTTCGTATGCCGGGATCCGCTCTTTGTAACTCGGATGCGGTCGCCGCGCAAACGGTAATGCGTAAATTGCATCCAGTTCCTCTGTCGTAAATGGAGCCGCAGGAGGATTATGCCGCAAATATCGCCCCCCATGCGGCATGTATAGCACCTGCTCCTCATAACGCGATCGAACAAGATGGTCGTACTCAAAAAATGCCCCCGCCTCCCGCACCTTCTCAAATGGTGGTAACAATACTGCGTCCCGTACCCTAATCTCTCGCGTCGTCGTGACCACTCCCCTCGTATCGGCCAGCTCCTCAATCTCTTTCCCCGCTGCCAACCCACGCGCTAGTTCCAGCACACCCCGCTCCCCCATCCCGTACACCAGCGCATCTGCTTTCGCATCCAACAAAACCGAATTGCGCACCGTGTCACTCCAGTAGTCGTAATGCGGCAAACGCCGTAAGCTCGCTTCAATACCCCCTAGCACGATCCTCACTCCTTTAAAACATCGCCGCAGCATCTGCGCATAAATCACACATGCGCGGTCCGGTCGCTTCCCTGCTCGCCCACCAGGAGTAAACGCATCATCATGCCGCAGCTTCCGCTGCGCAGTGTAGTGACACACCATCGAATCAAGATTCCCCGCAGTCACACCAAAAAACAACCGCGGTCGCCCTAAAACCATGAACGCACTCGGATCCCGCCAGTCTGGCTGCGCTATTATCCCCGTCCGATACCCAGCCCCCACTAACACCCGCCCTATCACCGCTGCCCCAAACGCTGGATGATCTACGTACGCATCGCCCGTGACTATGATCACGTCAAGTTCTTCCCACCCCAACCTCGCACACTCCGCCAGCGTCATCGGCAGAAACGCCGGTTGTTCCAATCCCCTCACCCCTGTCCCACCCTCCTCGCCGATGCCCTCGGCGAATGCAAATACCGAATTATCTGTACCCGTTCCATCGTCACTAACCCCCCACAATCGGCTCCATCAATCAGCTCATGCAGCCGTGGCAAAAAACTAGTAATCCTGTCCTCTCGGTCAACTATCTCTACCACAATCGGTAAATCTGATGATAAATCAAGCAGCTTCGCCGACCGTATCCGACTCGCCGCCCCAAACCCTAACATCCCTCGCCACACCGTCGCCCCAGCTAAACCTGCCTCCCGCGCCGCCTGCACGATCGCCTCAAAAAGCGGCTTGTGATGTACCTTGTCTGCCTCCCCAATGAAAACCCGCACCAATAACGCCTCGCCCTTTAGTTCCATAGTACCCTCACTCCTGCCATGATCGTACTCCACGCCAAACGCCCTGCAACGAACGATACACACGAACCCACCACCGTTCCACCACCATACCACATCGCATAGTAGTACTCTCGTGATCGCACCATTTCCAGAAGTTCGTACACAAATGACGACATCGTCGTAAAACCTCCACAAAACCCCGTCGCGAACAGTAGTCGCATCTCCGGCGTCAGCCACGCCACCCGCTCCGACCAATCTATCACCACCCCCAGCACAAAACACCCTGTAACATTCACAACCAACGTTCCCACCGGCCAGCTCTCAACGTAACGTTGCAGCAGCACGCTCATACTGTACCGCATTATCGCTCCTACACACCCCCCTAATCCTACGTACGCTATCTTCAGTACACTCCCAGACATCTGTCACTCTTCTCCCCAGCTTCCGTGCCTTTTCCGCACTCGCCAGCCTCGCTCTACCGCTGCAACCGTAACCGTATCAATGTAAATAGGTACGATACCATGAACACAAAGAGGTTCCTCTTCGTCTTGCCAAACATCCGCTGCTTGAACGAAAATGGCACCTCTACGATCCGTACCCCAGGATTCTCCCGGCTAATCTTGTAAAGCATCTCCTCCACAATATCAAAATTGTCACAACGTAACGACAAGCCCTTCACTAACTCCGCACGATACAACTTGAAATTGTTCGAAACGTCCTTGCACCGCAATCCTAACACTACCCGATACACCACATTGACCACGTGACTCATGAAAACCAGCACCCTATTGTTCTCTGTGTACCCTCCCGGCACGTACCGCGACGCTATCACAACGTCCTTCCCCTCACGTTCCGCCAATAACTGCGGAATGAACTCCGGTGTGTGCGAACCATCCCCATCCATAAACAGTATCCACACTCCACGCGCCTCAGCTAACCCTGTCCGTATCGCGTCTCCAAACTTATCGCTCCCTCGACGCGCAATGTAACTCACCCCCCATTCCCGACACACCTCTCGCGTGTTATCCAGCGGCTTCTGTGTATCTATCACTAGCACTTCATACGTCAACCCACTCCCGTTCAGCGTCGCCTTAAGTCGCGGCAGCAACACCCGCAAATTCTCCTCCTCGTGATACGCCGGTATCACCACACTCAGCTCAGGCCTCTCCGCGTTCACGCGCCTCCATCCATCTGATCATCGCATTTATACCCGTGATCTTGTCTACCACAGGCCTCCATGACAATAATTCCTCCGCCTTCCGTATACACGCAATAAACACTTTCTGATCACTCGGTCGCCACGCTTCTGACCTGTACCTCAGCTTCACTCCAAGTACCTCCTCTAAGTGTGCAAATAACTCTAATAGCGACATGCTGTTGCTCACACCTCCTCCGATATTGAACACCTCTCCGCTAATGTCATTGATCCGTTCCAGAGCCGCAAAATAGCATCTCACCAGATCGTCAGCAAACAGTACGTCCCGTACCTGCTTCCCATTCCCTGCTATCGTAAACGGCTCTCGCTCCGGATTCCGCCGCACCTCCAGCGCTTGCTGCACAAACCATCCCACCCACCCCTGGTCAAATGTCGCAAATTGCCGCTCACCAAATATCGTCGAATGTCGAAATACCACCGTCCGCAGTCCATACATTTTCGCATAGTCCACCACGTACTGGTCCGCCGCACCCTTCGAACACCCGTACGGCGTGCTTAGTGCCAGTGGCGTCTCTTCACCAAAACCCTCAGGAAAGTCTCGCGCTACGTACCGCGTTGCCGTCTCCTCGTACGCCACCCACGATAAGTCCCCATACACCTTGTTCGTCGATGAGTACAAAAACCCTGCCCCCCGCGCATACTCCCGCACCGCCTCCAATAAGTGAAACGTGCCCACCACATTCGTCTCAAAGTCTCGCCGTGGGTCGCGTAACGCCGCCGTCATCGCCACCTGCCCCGCCAAATGGATCACCCCATCCGGCTTCACCGCCCGCACTACACCCTCCACATCGTTCCGATTCCGAATGTCCCCATAGTGAAACCTCACCCCGCCATGCGCCTGCAGCCACGCCAGATTCTCTCCACTCCCCCACCGCGATAGATTGTCAAATACATGCACTTCATCCCCACGCAATCTCGCCGCATGCGCCACATTCGTTCCAACAAATCCACACCCTCCTGTAATCAGCAGCCTCATCACTCCATCCGCCTCCGTTCCTCTTCTATCGTCAGCCGCAACCCCGTCTCTAAGTCTATCCGACTCTCCCAGCCTAACGCACGTAAACTCCGCGTGTCCGCTCGCACCTCCATAACCTCGTTCGGCCGATATGGAAGCGCCCCAAAGCGTAACTCCGTCTCTGTATTACCAGTAAGTTCCTTCACTAACTCCACTAGCCTTCGTACCGTCACCGCCTCATTACTCCCTACCTCGTATTGGTAAAACCCGTTCCCCCACTCGCTCGCCTTCCCTATCAGCGTCATAAACGCCGCAACTACATCGCTTATGTAGATAAAATCACGCTTCTGCTCCCCCTTCGTCAAGTCCAAGTGCCCTTCCGCACGCAGTAACGCCTGAATCACAAACGTTACAAACTTCGTCGGATCATCCCCCGGTCCGTAAAAATGCTCCAACGCCACATTCACACACACCCGCTCGTCCGCAAACCGCTCAAGCCAATCCTTAAATTGCTGCTTCGACAGCGAATACGCACTCACCCGCTTGTCTAATATCGTGTCCGTGTTGATAAACATCGGCGCTCCCTTCGTCCGCCGCGTCAAATATAACAACCTCAATGGCAACAGAAGATTCGCCTCAATGATCCGCAATGGATCGCTGTCCTTTCGCCCATAGTCCGTCGCACAATGCAAAATCACATCCGGCTCACATTCTTCAATTATCTCCTCTAGTCTCCCCCGATCCAAATCGTAAAACCTTAGCCGCGCCTGCACATCTGCTAGCCGATCCATCCGCGAAAACGACCGCTTCAACACCACCACCTCGTTCCCTCCCTCAAGGAGTGCTCGTGCCATGTGGCTTCCTAAAAATCCTGTCCCGCCCGTCAGCAGTATTCTCTTCTTACCAGTGTTCATAACATCGCGCCCAGATTATACCATTTCCCCCACACCGGCCGCCAGCTCCTCCCTCCTCCATTCCGCAACCTTCACCACCAAGCTTGCACTCTTTGACCTCGTTCTCCCACGCATTTGCACTGTGTGATAATCATCGCCATCCCCCGCCGTACGCAACACTTGTCATGCATCAGCACTAACGTCATCACCCATCCCTCGCTTTCCTCTTGCCACTCCTGCTTTTCATGCACGATCGCCTACATCGCGCTTACGCCCATGCCCTCTCCCCACCTCCTCTTTTCTCGTTCTTTCATCTACTTGGCTCATTGACCTTTTCATTACCTTTCGCTATAATGATCACCGTTATTACCTTAAATAACATCCGCTGCGTGAAGTAGTTACCATCACCACGCCGCTGACTTTATTGCAGAGGAGGCTTTATGCCGCAGACCGTCACCAAAAAAGAATTGGTTGAGCATATCGCGCAAACGCTCAATCACGACGTCGCCTTGGTTCGCGACATCCTTCAAGCTACGTTTGATGCCCTCTCGGAGTACCTCGTTGAGGGCCGACGCATCGAGCTTCGTAACTTCGGTGTCTTCTCTGTCAAGCGGCGCCGACCACGTGTCGGTCGCAACCCCAATAAACCAGAAATTGATATCAAAATCCCCGCCGTCCTTGTCCCCGTCTTCAAGCCGGGCAAACTCCTCAAACAACGCGTCCGAAAAGGAAAAGCATGACCAATTCCGTCATCGCCGTCGGTATCGCCGGCGCGACCGGCTACTCCGGCTGTCAGCTCATCCGCTTGCTCGCCCGCCACCCCTATGTGCGCATCGCCGCTCTCTCTCATGGCCCAGAAAGCCCTGACCTCCCGGTAAGCACTGCTTTCCCAGAACTCGCCTCAGTATGTGACCTCCCCGTCACCTCCTTCGACCAACTTCTCACCCACCACCTCGACCTCGTCTTCCTCGCCCTCCCTCACTGCGCCGCCATGGCGGCCGCTCCCCCACTCCTCCAACACGGCACCCGTGTCATCGATCTCTCCGCCGACTACCGCCTCCGTAATCCCGCGCTCTATGCCGCCACCTACGGCTCCCCTCACCACGACCTCGTCAACCTTCAGCACGCTGTCTATGGCCTTTCCGAATGGTACCGCAACGCCATCCGCTCTGCCCGCCTCGTCGCTAACCCCGGCTGCTACGTCACCTGCGCCCTCCTCCCCTTAATCCCACTCCTCCGCGCTAACCTCATCAATCCTCACCGGATCATCATTGACGCAAAAAGCGGCGTCTCCGGCGCCGGCAAAAAAATCACACCCGCCCTCCACTTCTGCGAAGTTAATGAGTCCTTCAAAGCCTATAACGTCTTCAACCACCGCCACACCCCCGAAATCGAGCAAGAACTCTCTGCTGCTGCCGCCACTACTGTCCGCGTCACTTTTACTCCTCACCTCCTCCCAACCCAACGTGGCATCTTTGCCACTATCTATGTCGAATCTACTCACCCCAACCCCTCCTCCGCGCTCGCTCAGGCCTATCACGCCGCCTATGCACATGAATTCTTTATTCGCGTCAAAGGTGAAAATGCCTCGATCGCGCTTCAGCATGTCACCAATACTAATTTCTGCGATATTAGCTGGTACGTCCGCGGCTCCGACGTCATCATCACCAGCGCCCTTGACAACCTCGTCAAAGGCGCTGCAGGCCAAGCAGTCCAGAACATGAATATTATGTTCGGCTTCGACGAACGTACAGGCTTGTTGTAAGCAATTCTCTCTACTCCCTTACCTATGCCGGTCGACCAATCGCATACTTCGTCCCCTTCAATCCGTGTCCGCTTCGCACCCAGCCCCACCGGCCTCCTTCATGTCGGTGGCGCTCGCACTGCTCTCTTTAACTGGCTCTTCGCCCGCCACTCTGGAGGTACCTTCATCCTCCGCATCGAAGATACCGACCGCACACGCTTCGACGCCAATGCATTGCGCGATATCCTCGATTCCCTCCGTTGGCTCGGCCTGAATTGGGACGAAGGCCCCGACGTCGGCGGGCCCCATGCCCCTTACCTTCAGTCCGAACGTCTCCACATCTACCGCGAACATGCTCAGCAGCTTCTCGCCTCCGGCCATGCCTATTATTGCTTTTGCTCCCCTGAGCGACTTGACTCACTTCGCTCTCAACAAAGTATCCAAACCGGCTACGATCGCCGCTGCCGCAATCTCTCCACTTCACAAGTCCAACGCGAACTAGACGCTCGCACTCCCTATGTCATCCGCTTCAAAATGCCGCTCGACGGCACCACCGACTTCCACGATCTCATCCGCGGCCCAATCTCCTACCCTAACACACAGCAAGATGACTTTGTCCTCCTAAAAACCGATGGCTTCCCAACCTACCACCTCGCCAACGTCGTTGACGACCACCTCATGCGCATCTCCCACGTCCTCCGTGGCGAAGAATGGATCCCAAGTACCCCTAAGCACGTCCGCCTCTATGACGCCTTCGGTTGGTCACCACCTGTTTTCGCCCACCTCCCTGTCATCCTCGCCCCAGGCGGCGGCAAACTCTCTAAACGCCACGGCGCGGCCGCCGTCGCAGAATACCGCGCACTCGGCTACCTCCCCGACGCCCTCGTCAATTTCCTCGCCCTCCTCGGCTGGTCCCTCGGCCCTGACCGCGAACTCGCCTCCCGCGATGAACTCATCCGCGAATTCTCCCTCGAAAACGTCAGTAAAACCGCCGCCCAATTCAATCACGAGAAACTGAACTGGATGAACGCAACCTACATCCGTTCATTGCCCCTCAACCAGCTCGCTGCCCTCGTCTGGCCGTACCTCGCTCAAGCCGGCCTCGTCTCTGATGCTACCCCCCTCGACTCCATTTTCCCCGCTCTCAAACTCGCTCAGGAACGCATGCAGCTCTTGTCAGATGCCGTGCCACAAATGCGCTGCTTTCTCGCCGACGAGATCGACTACGATCCCGCTGCCGTCAAAAAATTCCTCTCACACCACGCAGTCGCTTCTCATCTCCGTGCCCTCATGCAACGCTTCGCCGCAATCCCTGACAGCCATTTCACACCCGCCTACCTCGAGCCCGTCATTAACGCGTACGTTGCTGAATCCGGTCAATCCCTCAAACACGTCGTCCATCCCCTCCGCGTCGCTGTCACCGGTAAAGCCGCCAGCCCCGGCATCTTCGAAACTCTCGCCTGCATCGGCAAACGCCGCACCATCGCTCGCATCGCCTACGCTCTTGAACACTTCGCTCCCACCCTCCCCCAATCTCAATGAAATCACCCGCCCTCAATACCGCCACCACCATTACCCTCCTCCGCCTCCTCTCCGTCCCCATCTTCATCGCCCTCCTTATCCGCCATCGCCAGCTCTTTCTCGCCACCCCTCACCCTCATACCCTTCTTCTCTATCGCTACGCCGCCCTCTCCGTCTTCCTCCTCGCTGCCATCTCTGATGCCCTTGATGGCTTCATCGCTCGCCACTTCCACCAACGCACCGTCCTCGGTACCTGGCTCGATCCCCTCGCCGATAAGCTCCTCCTCCTCGCCGCCGTCATTATGCTCAGTATGCGTCTCGGCCTCCCCTTCCAATTCCCCTTCTGGTTCCCTATCATCGTCATCTCTCGCGACGCTATTCTCCTCTTCGGTACCCTCGTAGTTTTCATGCTCCGTGGCCACGTCGCTGTTCGCCCAACCCTTGCCGGTAAGCTCACAACCACCGCTCAAATGGCAGTCATGATCGCTACCCTCGCTGCCCTCCCCCAAACCTTCACATTCCCACTTGTACTCATTGCCTCCCTGTTCACGCTCCTCTCTGGCGCTCAGTACGTCCTTCATGGCCTTCGCCAACTCAGCGATCTCAAGCCCCCCCTGACATGAGTTCTCTTGCACCTCGCCTACTTCGTGTCGCAATCGTCGGTCGACCCAACGTCGGTAAGTCCGCACTCTTTAATCGCCTCGCCGGTGCCTCCCTCGCCATCGTTGACCCCACCAGCGGCACCACCCGTGACCGCCTCCATACCACCGTCGAATGGAATAACAAAATCTTTGAACTTATTGATACCGGTGGACTCGTCCGCGACCCCCAACAACTCCAAGCCCACATCGCCCGCCAAGTCGCTGCCGCTCTCGACCAGGCTGACCTCATCCTCTTCGTTACCGACGCCATCGCCGGTCGTACCCCTCTCGACGACTACGTCTCCGACCACCTCCGCTCACTTAATAAGCCTGTCTGGCTCGTCGTTAATAAATGCGATAACCCTGATCTCCGCCTCGCATGGACAGACTTCGCTGCCTATGCATGGCCTCAATCCTTTACCGTCTCCGCTACCCACGGCATCGGCATCAACGCCCTCCTCGACGCACTCGCCAACCAAGCCGCTGCCGCGGAAATCCCTCACTTCACCCCCGGTCCCGCACTCGCTATCGTCGGCCGCCCCAATGCCGGTAAATCCTCCCTCCTCAATCGCCTCCTCGGCGAAGAACGCTCCATCGTCACTGATATCCCCGGCACTACCCGCGATACCATCGACGCACTCCTCCCCTGGCAGCTACCCTCCCGCGCGGGACTCTCCCCCTTCGTCATTACCTTGATCGACACCGCTGGCATTCGGCGCAAACGCGCCATCTCTTCCACCCTCGAAGCTCACTCCGTCCGCCGCGCCGAAGCAGCCATTAACCGCGCCTCCGTCGCCGTCCTCCTCATCGATGCCCAATCCGGCGTCTCCGTCACCGACAAGAAAATCGCCGCCACAATCAACGACGCCGGCCGCGCATGTGTTATCGCCATCAACAAGTGGGACCTCGTCAAGAAACACGTCGATAAACGCGCCTTCACCCAATGGGTACGTCAGCAACTCCCATTCCTCTCGTACGCACCCATCACCTGCATTTCTGCTCTCACCGGCGAAGGCGTCCATGATCTCGTCAACCGCGCCTGCCGCGTCGACGCAGCTGCCCGCCGCTCCCACCCCACAAGCAAACTTAACCGCGTCCTCCATGACGCCTTCGCTGCCAACGCTCCCCCTCTCGTCCATGGCCGTCGCCTTCACCTCTTCTACGCCACCCAATGTGGCACTCTTCCCCCACGCTTCGTCCTCTTCGTCAACGATCCCCGCCTCGTCGTCCACTCCTACGAAAATTACCTCGTTAACCAACTCCGCCAGGCCTTCCATTACGAAGGTACCCCTCTCTTCCTCGCCTGGCGCCCTCGCCGCGAATCAAATTAATCCCTATGTTCGTCCTCGTGCTCTCTTACTTCCTTGGCGCCATCCCCGCAGGCTACCTCCTCGATCGCCTCTCTCAACCACTCCTCCCTCCCCTCCTTGTTCGCATTCCCTTCTCCCCGTCCTTACGCCTCTTCGCCCAACGCCTTTTCCCTCGCATCCTCTCCTCCGTAGCCGACCTCTCTAAAGGAGCAACAGTCATCCTCCTCGTCCCCTACCTCGCCAACGTCATCGCCACCACTCCATGGGCTTGGCTGAATTATCCGCTCGTCTCCCCTGGCTTACGCTCCAGTGCCACCCTCGTCTTCATGGTCCTCGCCCATGTCCTCTCCGTCTACTTCTGCGGCTGGGGTGGCCGAGGCGTTGCCACCGCGCTCGGTGCGTGCCTCGTCCTTACCCCCCTCCCCGCCCTCGCTTCAGGTGCACTCTGGTTCCTCGTCTTCCTCATCTTTCGCTCGCTCCGCCTCTCCGCCCTCGCCGCAAGTTTCGCCTTGCCACTCTTCATCATCCTCTTTCAACCACTTGACCGCCTCTTCGCGCTCGCTGCCTTCCTCCTCGCTCTCCTCGCTATCATCACCCACACGAATTCCTCTCTTGCCCATTACCCATCCCCCTCCTCCTCCTGATATATGCGCCCCATCCACGTCCTCAATCGCCAACGCCGCGTCAAAATCTTCCCCGACGCTGTCACTGCATTGGCCTCTTTCGTCCTCGATGCTCACAACGTCCCAACTCACCGCTCCCTCTCTATTCTCTTTACCAACGACGCAACCATTCAGCGCTACAATGCCCAGTTCCTCAACCACAATCACCCAACTGACGTGATCTCCTTCCACCATATCTCTCCCAATTGTCTCGGCGATATCGTTATCTCCGCTCAGCGCGCCATGACCTACGCCGCTCATCATCGTATAAGCCTCCCCAACGAGCTCGCTCGCTACGTCATCCATGGCATCCTTCATTGCCTCGGTTACACCGATTCTTCCCCACCCGCTCGTCGACGCATGTTCACCCGCCAAGAAATTCTCCTCGCCCGCTGGCTCCGTCGCCGCATCCCTATTTGTTCGCCTCTCCCTCTCCCCCGTTCACTTTCAACGCCTCATCACTAATATGAAATCTCCCCTCCTCTTCCTTTCCCTATCGCTCCTCGGCTGGATCGCTCTAGTCGCCCTCGCGGGCCTTTTCGCCACCGTCGCATCCGCTGTCTCTCACCTCCATATCCGCGACCTTCTCAAACGTAACGACCCCGACCACACCGCCATTAACCGTTGGCTCCGCTGGGCTCCCTCCATCCATGCCGCCGCCATCATCTGGCATGCACTCACCCTCATCAGCGCAGCTATCCTTGCCCTCCCCTTGGCAACCTACGTCGCCGCCTTCATGCCTCCCTACTTGCACTACCTCCCTCACACCCTCGCCCCTATTATTCTCCTCATCTGCGCCTGCCTCCTACCCCTCTACCTCGGCTACGCATACCCCGAACCTTTCTCCATCCGCCTCTTGCCTTTCCTTCACCCATGGGCCGCACTCACACGCTTCCTTAACCGTATCCTCCTCGCCTGCGCTCTCTTGCCCCTTCGCATTTTCCGCGTCAACCTCCACTCCGATGCACCCTTCCTCCCCCCTCCCAACTCCCCCCTCCCCCCAGACGCCTCCTCCAACCCTCTCGAGCGCGAAGAACACCAAATGATTAAGTCCATCTTCGAATTCGGTGAAACACTCGTTCGCGCAGTCATGACCCCACGCACCGAAATGGTCGCCGTCCCCGCCTCGTGCTCTCTCGATGAAGCTATCCACCGCTCTCAACACTCCGGCCACTCCCGCCTCCCCGTCTATGAAGACGACCTTGACCACATCATCGGCGTCCTCTACGTTCGCGATGCGCTCGCTTTCTGGTCTTCACGCCACTCCGCCCCACCAGCCCTCACCGACATCATGCGCGCCCCCTTCTTCGTCCCCGAAACAAAAAAGGTCAACGAGCTCCTCCGCGAGTTCCGCCAACTCAAAACACAACTCGCTGTCATCGTCGACGAATACGGCGGTACCTCCGGCCTCGTCACCCTCGAAGACCTCATCGAGGAAATCGTCGGCGACCTCTCCGATGAGTATGACCGCGAACCTTCTCCCCCACTCCGCCAACTCGATCACGATACCTTCATCGTCGACGGCGCTCTCTCCGTCTACGACCTCAACGATGCCCTCAACATTCATATCCCCGTCGCCCCCGATTTCGACACGCTCGCCGGTTACATCATGTCCAAACTCGGCCGCGTCCCTGCTCAGGGCGAACAGATCGTCGAACATGACTACATCCTTACTGTCCTCTCCGTCAACCAGCGCCGCATCGAACAAGTTAAGGTTTCCCGGCGCTCTTCGCTAGATTCACCTCCCTCCCCCCCACTCCCATGATCGCTTTCTACACTGCTTGTGAACAAGGAATCGTACCCGTAGCCGAACTCCCCGCTGCCTCCTGGATCAATCTCACAAACCCTACCTATGAGGAGCTTCACACCGTCTCCCAATCCCTGTCCCTTTCCCTCGAACTTCTCTCTGATGCTCTCGATATCGACGAACGCGCACGCTGCGAAGCTGGTGACAATTATTTCATGATCATTATTCGCATACCCGTCCACGACACCGCTGGCCCCCATGTCATGTTCTACACAGTCCCCCTCGGGATCGTCATTACACCTACCCTTGTCATCACCGTCTGCCGTCGTGAGTCAGACGTCCTCGACAGCTTCATCCACAATAAAATCCGTGGCGCTAATCCCGCCCACTGCCGCCGTTTCGTCCTCCAGATCTTCCTCCGTACCGCCCTCGTCTACCTTCGCGACCTCAAGGAAATTAACACCAACGCCTCCCTCGTCCAGGAAAAACTTCACCGCTCTATGGTCAACAAACATCTCCTCGGCCTCCTCGCCCTGGAAAAAAGCCTCGTCTTCTTCACTACCTCGCTCCGCTCAAACGAGCTCATGATCGAACGCCTCCGCAAAACTCCCTTCTTCTCCCTCGACCCCCAAGAACAAGACCTCTTCGAAGATGTCGCCGTCGAAAACCGCCAGGCCATCGAAATGGCAAACATCTATAACAACATCCTCGCCGGCATGATGGACGCCTTCGCCTCGATCATCAATAACAACGTCAACGCCGTCCTCAAACTCCTTACCTCCATCACCATCATCGTCGCCTGGCCAACCCTCATCTTCAGCATGTATGGCATGAACGTCAAACTCCCTTTCCAAGAACCTCAGGAATCCTACCTCGGCTTCTCTATCGTCATGATCTTCTCCATTGTCTCTACCATTGCTCTCGTCTACGTCTTCATTAAACGCCGCTGGTTCTAATCCCATGCCCTCACCCCCAACCTCTCCACCCCATCCGGCTCGTCCGCCCCGTCCAACCCCTCCGACCTGTCCGTCTCTCCCAACTATCTCATCTTCCTTCTCACCTCACCCAGTTCTCCTCCCATGAAGCCTAACGCCCTCCTCGCTCAGTCCGGTGGCCCCTCCCCAGTCATCAACTCTTCCCTCCTCGGCCTCATCGACGGCTGCCATGCCTTCCCTCACCACATCGCCAACATTTTCGCCGCTCGCCACGGCGTCGAAGGCATCCTCCAAGAAGACCTCCTTGACCTCTCTCAAGAAGATCCTCACGAACTCCAGCTCCTCCGCTCCACCCCCTGCGCCGGCGCTATCGGTACCTGCCGCTACAAGCTCGGTCCCGCAAACTCCGACGACGTCCACCGCATCCTCGATGTCTTCGCAGCTCACAACGTCGGCTTCTTCTTCTACATCGGCGGCAACGACTCAATGGACACGGCCGACAAAATCGCCCGCCTCGCTCACCAACGCAGTATCCCACTCACCGTCGTTGGCGTCCCAAAAACAATTGATAATGACCTCGGCGATAACTCAGGCTCCCTCATTGACCATACCCCAGGCTACGGCAGCGCCGCTCGCTTTTGGGCCCTCCTCGTCCAAAATGCAAACGAAGAAAATGCAGGTATCTCTACCTCAGAACCCGTCTCCGTCTATCAAACCATGGGCCGTAAATCTGGCTTCATCACCGCCGCCGCTCGCCTCGGTGACCCAGATCGCCGCCTCCCACTCCAACTCTACCTCCCTGAGTCCCACCACTCCCTTGACTCCCTCACCCACCACGTCCATCAATCCCTCCGCCGCCACCACCGCTGTATTGTCATCGTCAGCGAAGGCTTCGATGTCGGCTCCCTCGGCGAAAAACGCGACCCTTTCGGTCACATCGAATACGGCGCCAGCGAAACAACTGTCGCCCAAGTCGTCGTCAATCACCTCAACCGCCTCGGCCTCCCCGCCCGCGGCCATGCCACTGGCCAGGTCCCCGGCGTCCTCCAGCGCGATGTCTCAATCTACGCTTCCACTGTTGACCTCGACGAGGCTTACAACGTCGCCCGCCATGCCGTCGCTATCGCCATCCACCACGGCTCCGGTTGGATGGCCACCATCATCCGCGACTCCTCATCACCTTATCGCATCCACTTCGATAAAGTCCCCCTCGCCTCTATCGCTAACGCCGTTCGTACCTTCCCTGCACACTGGCTCTCACCTGACCAGCTCGACGTCACTGATGACTTCATCTCCTACGCCCGCCCCCTCATCGGCGATCACTGGCCCACTGTCCCCCTCGAAAATGGCCTCCAACGCTTCGCCCGCCTCCGCCGTGTCCCCCTCCCTAAAAAACTTCCCCCCTACCTCCCTCACAACTTCCGTACTTAACTCC
>JAOACZ010000021.1 GCA_026417575.1 bacterium
CCCCGGATGCACAATAACCTGCCCCCACGCCTTGCCCCCCTCTCCCCAGAACAAAACCCCCTCAGCACGCAGAATACCCTCCACTTCAAGATTACCGTCCGTACGCACAAATGCCACCGTTGATCCTGGCATAAACCACACACCTCCCCCTGCCAAAACCTTCACTGTGTTGCTTACCACGTAATTGCCACTACCGTATACCGCGTTCGTTGTGATTACCTCAGGTAGGACAGCTGCACTCCCTGCCCCCACTGTCAGCGCCAAGATTGCTGTAAGCCTTCCAATCAGTCGTCTCATAGTGCACCTCCTTGCGTTCTTTCTATCGCGTTATGTAATGATACCCAACCGCGCAAACGATTTCAACACGTCCCCTGCAACCCTCACCTCAATTTCCCTGCTGTCTGTCTTCAGAACATGTGGCCTTTTCGCTTGCGCACAACCGCAAACACCACTTGCGCCTCCTCTTCCTTTCCACACTCGCTAGGGCTTTAAATGCCTCATAGCTCCCCACTCCTCCTGCTGTCCTATCCCTACCCAGTATGCTCATGCTCGTCAGCCTAACCGCTCCACGCCCTTGTGTTTTTTAGCTAACTCCCCTGCCAGATGAAAAGCTCGAGCAAGTCCCCTATCTTTGTTCTTTCACCAACAAGCCTTCCGTATGGTACATGCTCTCACACCACGCTGCCCCAAGCATGTGAGTAGCCCGACGCGCGATTCTCTGAAACCAAGACCCCAACATCACACACACACCACCAGCACTATCGACGCGACCCTACTGTGCCACCTCGAAAACAGCGCACGCGGGGCTATCCTGAGACTAATTGCAACGTCAGAACGATTCTCAACCGCATACTCTCCCACGCGCGCCTCAACCCGGTACATCGCATCTGTGGGCCAACTCGTGATAATATCACCCAAATGCGAAGGATTCACACGCAGGCGTACCGAGGCCTTGGGTCACATGAACAACCAGAACCACATGGCACCCATTTGCATCGCCACTTCCCCATGCACATCATTGCAAATTGGGACGCGGCACGGTCTTCTCAAATTCTGAAAAATGCGTGAACTGTACGCGCTCGTCCACTGCTGCACCCCAGTGAGTTGAAAATGCGTATCAGTCGCCACAATATGGCCGCGCAACATTGGCCGTGTCTCAAATGTACCCGGTTCCGCCGGATAGATCGGAAGCAGGACTACACCTGGCTCTGGCAAATTCACTTGCGCAGCAAGCGCAGCCTCTGCCACATCGCCAATCCACGTCCCTGCCAGTAACCCGTTCTTCTCTGCATGTGTGCGCCAGTCTAAAATCGGCCAGCAAAGCATACAAATTGCACCCCAGTATACGTACACCGCTGTTCTCCCGCTCCAGCGCTGCACGCAGTGCATCCCGGCTGCACATAAAAGAGCGATCCCAAATCCGGCTGTCAGCAAAAAGCGTTCCGGTACACGAGCATTTCCCCCAAGTACTTTGTACAACCCACGCCACACGGGCGGCACACATGCCGGCAAAACGCCCACCAGAATTGCCACCCACGCAATCAGCCACAGATTCCGCGCTTTCTCATCCCGCGCCCACGGCGTCACCAGCAGCCCGGCACACGCTAGCAGCAAAGCAGGAAACGGCAGTGCCACACTACATTCCCACGTCTTGTACGCAATGCCCACTCCTCGCCGTGGTATCCACTCGGCAGTGTACATGGTGTAATCACACAGAGCACGTAGCGTATCCCACAACCCTATCGTGCCGTCAAAAGGCGTCGGCCGTTCCATCTGGCACGCGTACCATGACGCCAACCGCGGCGTAGCCATAACTACCGCAAGACCACTCGCGAGCGCAGAATAGCCAACAAACCACAACGCCAATGTCCCCCCTCGTACACACTTGCCCAGCTGCCACAACCACCAAATCATTGTCAGCGGCAGGAGACAAAATAACACAGCGTGGTACGAAGGCCCCCAGAGAAGCCCCGCACCCACTAAGGCACACAATGCAGCTGTGCGCGCTGATGGTGCCTCAGCTAACTTGTAAATCACGAGCAACACCCACGGCGCCGCCGCAACCCACATAAACATATCGTTACCTACCACAATCCGCCACACAAAGCCCAAACTCCATACCCACGCAAGCGCACCTACCTGCGCCGCTCGCCTGTGCACATAGCGAGCAAGCCACAACGTCATGCCTAAACACCCAGCTGCCCCCACATCGCTATGTTCGCGCGCAGCCCCCAGCGCGAACCTAATAACCACACCCATCCACTTAACGGCGAGTAAAGTGGCGCTTGCTGGTCCTGTAACACATACGATCCCCAATTAAAGAAATACGTAAACCATGGAAACCAGCGCCCATGCTGAAGTGAACTCGCAATTATATCAGCATACGTCTCAGCGATGAACCAATCAAAACATGACCCTCGTGTGCGCGCTGCTATGTCAAACAAACCTAGGCCCGCAACACACGACAACACGCCCGTCCATGCAGTACTGCCCCATCTGTACAACATCCTCTTCCTCTGCTATCCTCCTCGCTGTAATCAATCCGACTCCGTGTCTCTATCGCCACCTGCTTCCAGTTTTGATTTCTCTCAGAGTCAGCCGTACTGTTACCCGCCAACGTTCATTGCTGCGGAAGGCCCGTTTCATCCACAGGCAGTTTGTATAAACCTATCTCATTCACCTCGATCGTACCAGACAGATAAGCGTAGAGTCGAACCCTCGCCGGTTCTTCCGCCCCCGGGTAATGCATATGCTGCAGAAATTCCTTGAAGCCACCCTCTAACACATGCAGAGGAACCACTAAGTGCTCATACGGCGACTCAAGTTCCCGATCGTGCACATACATCACGAGCGGCGTTATTTCCGTCACTTGTCCACACGCCCGCGCCGACACTTTCAGCAGGTAATCCCCTGGTACTAGGCGTCCAAGCTCACAGTACAACTCCCCTCCGCCCGTGATCCGCAGTACCCCACCCACTAACTGTGCGTTCCCATGCAACTGCACAGGCGGTCCAATCAGATTTTCTTCCCACGCCAGTTCGCTCTCCCTCACCGGCCGGTAAATGTACCAGTAGTTGTCTCCCGTCGGTAACGTCAGCGCCGTTCTCGACAACACAAGATCCCGAAATACGCATACCGCAGGTGCTGCTTGGCTCGAAAAACCCATCGATTCTGCGCCGGTAAAATCCACCAAAATACGCCCCTGCCCGTGCATTCGCGGCAGCATCGCATCGCCAAGCAGCTGATGCGGCCACGAGCACGACATCAACCGGTGAGGATCAAAAAAACTATAATGGCAAACGTGCCAAAAATCACCCATTAGTCCCACCGATGTCCCCATCGCTTTTATCCTCTCTAGCAGCCTCTGCGCTGCGCGATAATGGCTTGACGCTCCTCGCGGCCGTTTCATTGCCACAACGCCTAACGTGACACTACACGCTAACACCACAAGTACCGCTTGAATGCGCTGGGGCAGCCTCTCTATTACGATATCGCTAATGATAAACAATGCCCCGCAATACGACAAAAAACTTGGAATGATGTACGTTGGATTCTGTGGGTTCTTATGCACCCACACATGCGCCGCAACCAGTACCAAGTAGAGCGTTCCCCCGCTCGCTATCGTAAAAGCCTCCCATAAGCGCTCTCGCATCCCCTGCATCCACCCTCGCACTCCAGAGTGATACCTCCCCACGATCAACAGCATTGGAATAAATGCGACGATGCCCACACCTGCCACCACAATGCCTGTGTATAACCATCCCCATTTCAATAGCCGCTCGAGAAAATGACCCATTGTTGCCCACCATAACGACCACTCAAACCCCATCGGAGTAACTTGACGATGGGCGTGATATGCGTGATCATACCATCCTTTTACCCACCACGCCCCTGCCCCACCAATAGCTATAGCTGCACCCCCGCTCAGCAAGCGGAGCCATATCCTCCGTAACTGACATAAATGAGTGCAGCACAAGATCGCAAACCATGTTCCTAGAAGCATGACGTTCCCCGGACTACTCACCAGAGCGCACACTGTCGCGCAGGTCAACCCCAGCCACGTCCACCCTGTTCTCGCCGAGCGATTAATATGGGCCTCAAGAGCGCGGAAACATGCGAACACACTCAGCATGATCATCGGATATGCTATCCCCACACGTCCAAGCCAGTAGTTCAAATGCTCATACCCAGGAACACCTGGTAACGCAAGCATGACCACCATCCCCGCCGCAGCTAAGCACCATGTCGACCACTGTCTCAGTAATACGGTCATGCCTAACAAAAGAAAGAGAGCTTGTTGGTACTGAAGATAGTACCGGTGCCCTACCAAATAGCGAAGTCCGAGCGTCTCGAGCACAAAATGTGCTATAGCCACGTGAAGCCCCCCAATCCGATCGACACCCCACATGAGTACACCATCCCTGCCAAAACTGTAAAACGCACTCTGCAGCACCGGCCAGGCATCGTCAGAATTCACCACAATCCGATCCGGATGAAACATCACCACCATCAAGAGCGCAGCCGCCATAATCCATGTCACCACCCCCGCTCGCCTCAGCCACGCCATCCCGCCCTTTCCTCCGCACGTACGCCC
>JAOACZ010000054.1 GCA_026417575.1 bacterium
GGCGCTTGTCACTTCTCTCACTTTTTACGCACACGTCTCGCGAGGTGCGCGATTCCCCGCGCGATATCCGCCGCGTGCCGGCGCCGTTTTGCCGCTACCTCAGCAGGTACATACCCCAAATCTTCTGCGACGTAACACATACTGCGCAATTCCCCGCACGATCCCTTCGCCATGTCAAGAAATCGCGCAAAATCAGCCGCACTTTCCCGCTCAAACCCTTCAGCAATGTTGTTTATGATTGATATAACGCATCGCTGCACCTGTTCTTTGAACCCGAAGTCACTGTGCCCGGGCGTACCGCGTCCAAAATCTGCATAGACACTGCCCACAAGCACTCGCGCCTCCTGCCACACCGTTAATTCTTCAAACGTTTTTGCCAAGCTGGTACTCCTAGCGGAAAGTTACAGGTTCGTCCCGCATCGCGAGAGTTGCAGCCCGCCACCGGCGGGCGAACGCGGCCCCCGGCCGCTTGCTACGCGCAGCTCCGCCGCGCTTGCAGCCCGCCACCAGCGGGCGGACGCGGCACTCCGTGCCGCTTGCAGCCGCGCCTCAGCGCGGCGGACGCTCGATGCGCTCTAAGCGAATCGAGCTAAACTCCCCCGTCGTCGCCACGTTGCCGTACCCCAGATGCGCGTACACCACCGCCGTCCCCGTCACCTGATTCGTAAACACCAGCTCCTTCTTCCACCAGCGGGTGTACTCACTCATCCAAATCAATTGTTGCTCCGCCTGCGGTGGCAAAAACACCGCCACCCGCCCGCCAAAAATGCTCGCCGAATCGTTCGTCGCCACCGACCGCACCGCCGCGCACAAGCGATACACCTCTCCTGACACCAGCGGCACATGCTGCTTCACACCAATCAGCTCCCGCCCAGGATTTTCAATCCGCAACGCGTAGGATGCACCTGAATCCGGCTCTGCCCGCACAACCCGGAGCTGATTAGTCCGCTGGTCAGCCACTCCCCATGCCGACCAACTTGTCAAACCCCGGGCAAAGCCACTGTTGATCACTACGTTACCACTCAGGGCCGCCGACTGTCGTTCAGGCAGCTCTGGCACATTGGTAAGCGCGTAAACCGTCCAACCGAACCGGTACACACCGCGTTTCAAATCCCAAAACGCCGGCACACCCCACACACTCCGATACTGCGGCCCATGATATGTGTTTGTGGCATACCAAATGCGTGTCTCATACACAAATCCTGTCAACCACAAGGCCGGCAGCAACGGCGCCCATTCGCTCCAGCAAACATCTCTCGCGTAGTGATGCAGCGGCATACGGTCATAATTCGCTGGTATCGCATACTCAGTTACTGCGATGAGTCCGGTTTCAGAGAAATCGTGGCTGTCTGCTGGATAAATGCAGCGTATGTCGCTGCGACCATAAAATACCTTCAGTCCTAGCTGGGCATTATGTCGAGGCTCTGGAAACGTCTCATCCATCAGGAAATACACGCAGCCCGCCTTCGGCACCCTCTTTGCGAGGTAGCGAAACAGTTCATCGTGAGCTCGATCAAAATAATACCGTACTATGCCCTCAGAATATGGACCGGTGATTAGCGCATATGCACACTGGAGGAGTAACAACACGACGCAGAGAATCATACATGCCGAGACCAAAGCTCGTGACAGTCTTCGCGCCATATGTGACCGGATGACAGCAGCTGTTGCGATGGCACATACGGCTGCAATCGGTGCTGCGCTGGCTGCCACGAGGTACTGTCGCGCTTCCAAGGCCTGCCATGGCACCAATGCTGACAGCATACCTAATGCGAGGAGAAAAAAATATCCACTCCACGCGAGCAGTGGGCGAAGGGTCAGTGCTCCATCACTGTGTCTGCTCCGCCCCCGCAACCACCCCAAAGCTGCTCCGAGGATGCCCACAGCTGGCAGCACGTACGAAGCGCTGGCAAGAAAGAACCCCCCAACCCGTACCACACCGGTCGCAAGCGCTGGCAAGCTCGCCGAATACTCTGACGTACCACTCGCGCTGTAGAGCGACGGCAATCTCGCCACGCTCGCTACAAGAACAGCAAAGCCCGTGACTTGCAGGATGCTTAAAAACAGGAGTCGACGCACACACAACTGCCACCGTAACTTGCTTCCCCACACCAGCAAAAGCGCTCCAAACACATACACGCCAAAGTATGCACCACCAGGTTCTTTCAGCCAGTAGACGCAAGCCGTTGCGACAACTGCACCAATATGCGCAAGAACGCGTATGGCAAGCCTGCTCTCCGCAAACAATTGCAGCCACAGCAGCCATGTGACGTAGGCACACCCCGCAAGTATCCACGGTTCCGCTTTAAAGATGGTGTAATAATTTTCCGTCAGTGACGGCTGAAAGAAACAACCGATCGCTGCTGCTGCGCCGTACCCTATCTTCCCCGTAACACGGTAGACCACCCACGACAAAAGCAGGCTCGGGAGCGTAAGAAGCAGCAGCGTCTGTATCCAATAATGCACCGTCGCATTTCTTGTGAAGTACGCTGGGAAGAATAACATGAAGGTCGCCGGCCGCGCGCGATTTTCTAAAAATGGAATATGCAAGTAGGTTGCCGGTTGCAACAAATCAACACGCGACGCCATATCGTAAAAGCTCGCCGAGTCCAGTATGCAGTAGTATCCTTTGAGCAAGGGAGGCGCAACAACCAGAAGCGAAATCACAGCACAAAGTGTGAAGACACTAAGCGTATACATCTGTTCAGCTCTTGCTCGTTGCCTCATTCCCGGTCCTTTCTCAATTGTTTTGATGTGGATCATTTCTGGTTAATCTCATGTCCCTTCAACCTCTCGTACCCGCGCCCCTCCTCCCCATGGCTCACAGTGCGGTGCACAGCCTGCTCATACAACCAAGAAGCCTCTTGCACCTCCTGCTCGCGTTGCACACAAGGTGCCTACCTAAAGGCACCCCGGGTGCAGAGTTCCGTCAAGGAAACCCGGTCAGCCCCCAATGGCAGCTACATCTGAATTCGAACAGCTTCACCCGATCCACGCACGTCACATACTGATACAACGTTTGCTCATACGTTACACTGAAACCCACTGTCACAGATACGCATCTCTGGCGTATCTTTACATGTAACGCGGCCGACTGTCATGCCCTCGCAAAGCATTCTTACATGCCATCGTGACACAATGAACCTTCGACGCGCCACTTAGCAAGTATGGCGACGCTGCCCGAGAATCAATACCCGACTTGCGCATACGAGAACCGTTCGGGAAACGAAACCGAAAAAAACTTGTAAAGTAGTTCACACACATAAGTGACGCCACCTACACCAAGCTCGTAGTACAACGGTAAGCGCAGCAACCGCCCACTTATGTCGTTTGTGACGGATAACTGGCCATGACAGCGTCCGAAACGTTTCCCAGCCGGCGATGAATGTAAGGGTACGTAGTGAAACACAGCATGGACATCATGCGCCTTCAAGTACCTAATTAGCGCTGTCCGCGTTTCTAGGTCGCGCACCAATACATAATACATGTGTGCGTTATGCGTGCACATCTCCGGAACGCGCGGCCTTCGCACACTGCCTTCTTCCTCAAGTTGCTCGAGTAACTCATGGTAAAGGTGCCACAACTTGAGGCGTTGCGCTGTGATTTCAGCAGCACGCTCCATTTGGGCGAGTAAAAACGCAGCGACGATTTCCCCTGGCAAGTACGATGAACCCAGGTCAACCCACGTATACTTGTCTACTTCGCCGCGATAAAACTTGCTCCGGTTGGTACCTTTTTCGCGGATGATCTCAGCCCGTTCAACGAGGTCAGCTCGATTGATTAGGAGCGCACCTCCTTCTCCAGCAATGATGTTCTTAGTTTCGTGAAAACTCACACATCCAAGATCGCCAATACGGCCCAACGCCGTGCCCTTGTAGCGTGACATTATACCTTGTGCCGCGTCTTCCACGACCGCCACGTTATAGCGCCCAGCGATCGTTTTGATGGTATCCAGCTCGCAAGCAACCCCCGCGTAGTGCACAGGCACGATTGCCTTCGTCCTCGGCGTAATCGCGCTTTCAATTTGATTCTCGTCGATGTTTAGCGTGTCTTCCCGTATGTCCACAAACACTGGTACACCGCCGCGCAGCACGAAGGCATTCGCTGTCGAGACGAACGTGTAGGAGGGCATGATAACTTCGTCTCCAGGACGTATCTCTAACAGCAGGGCGCTCATTTCCAGTGCAGCCGTACAGGAATGTGTAAGCAGCGCCTTGTGGCAACCTATGTTTCGCTCAAGCCACTCATTGCAACGCTTTGTATAGGGACCGTCGCCAGACAGCTGCCCGCGGGCATGCGCATCCGTAATATATCTGATCTCATTACCCGTTAGGTATGGCTTATTGAATGGAATCAATGGGCCGCCTCGCTCCAGTAATGAAAAACCATAGCAGGGTTGCGAAACTTGAATCCCAATCGAGCGTATAAGTTCATCACCGGCACATTGTTAACGGAAATTCGTGTGTGCACTGACTCAATTCCAGTGCCGCGGATGCGCTGCAGCACCCCCAACCAAAAATAATCTCCTAGTCCACTTCCCGCATACAACCGCGACAACCCCGCCAGGATGAGATGCTCGCCCTTGTAGGCGAAGAAACCCGCTACGCTACCACGCACGACGAGCATCACAAAGCTTACCTCTTTGTCCCGCAGTAAATCCTCCGTCCACAATCTGTACCGACGCCCTGCCAGGTGATCAGGGCACCGATGGTCCACGTGAAACCGGTCCGCCACAAAGGATTCTTCTGCAACAGCCAGCACGGCTTTGGTTTGCGTACCATCCTGCCGATCCAGCTCGGCTACCTCTACCTCGTTCTCGCTAAACCTTCGCGGCAAAAATGCCTGCGGATCACTGACGTAGCGTGCCACCACCTCGTTGCGACTCAATACGCAGTAAGGATCAATCGTTGCCTCGATCGGGACAAAGCCCAACTGGGTTAACATTTGATGAATGCGTGTGTCTTGATGCTCTACCCGCGCTTGTACAAAAATCGGGCCAGCCATTTCAAGGGCGCGGAACCGCTCACGCACTGCGAGAGCTTCCTCGGCTAATAAGTTGCTGCAGTTGAGCTCGTAACTGGGGCGCCCCAGGTTGCGTTCTTCCCATGGCAGGTGCCGCACCCTTTCTGCGTCTGGTGTAGCCCCGTTCATCGCACTTTTACTCATGTTCGTTAATTGCTCACCCGATTGTTAACCTACTAGTTAACCTACTAGCGAAGCTGCGTTCGCCAATATGCATGTGACTCTTGACTACCCTTTCTCCCAGTAACGCGCTTGGGTTAATTTTCTCGTTGATGCGTAATCATCACAGGATACCTGTATGGGACGAGTTTGTCTACTCACTCTCGCCGGGGGTATGAAGGAGAGCCGAGATTTACGGTAGTGTCAATCGCGTAAAGGGGGCGTCGTTTAGTTTCATCAAAAATTTTGGCAAGGTACAACCCAATGATGCCTAGGAACCCGATTATGATCCCACCTAGAAAGTACAGCGACACGATCGTGCTAGCCCAGCCTGGTACGGCACATCCGTACAGCAACACGCGCAGATAGTACCATGCGCCCCACAATATCGAGGCGAGGGACATCAGAAACCCTCCCTTCACCGCAAGCCATAGTGGCTTGTCGGAGTATGCGATGATAATCCTACCGGCCAAGCGAAGTAATTTCACCCATGTATAGGTGCTCTTACCATCGACTCGTGCGGCGTGCGTGACGTCAACATCAGCTGTGGGGAATCCAAGCCAATCAACCATGATTGAGAATGCACGTGTTTGCTCACGCATCTGACGCATGTGGTCGGCAACATTCCGAGAAATCAATCGAAAGTTGCCCACCCGCGCGTTGTAGTGCATGCCAGTCATAAAATTGAACAGTGCATAAAACATGCGCGAAGTCACCGCTTTCGGCCACGGGTCGTTGCGAACACGTCGCTGTGCTCGTACCACCTGATACCCTTCTTGAGCTTTCTCATACAACCTTGGGATATCTTCCGGTTCGTCTTGAAGATCACAGTCCATGACAACTACCCATTCCCCATTTGCTACGTCAAGCCCCGCTGTTATGGCGTGATGCTGCCCAAAATTGCGGGCTAAACGTACGCCCTTCACCCGCTTGTCCCGCTGCGAACACGCCAATATTCGCTGCCACGAGTTGTCTCGACTGCGATCGTCAACCAAAATAACTTCGTAGTCCGGTGTTATTTGCTGCAATGCTCTGTGCAACCGCTCAGTGAGACTGTCAACAAGATTCTCAGCCTGATAAACCGGAATCACCACAGAAATGTGCGCCATGACCTTGCCCTACTTTTTCACACGGCGAACTCGCGCTGACAACTTAACCGCAGTCTACAATTCATTATCGTGTCCCAGAGCAGTATACTCAAAAAATTACACTTGGTCATCGCACACGAGCATTCTTCATTATCGTTCACTCCAGCTTACGCGATGAACGAGCGAAGACTCTCATCATTGTACTTCCTTCATGACCAGCCTGCGTTAACCATTCTAGTGCCGCACGTCGTCACTGCACAAACGCTTAATGTCTTCGCACCACGCATCCAGCAGAGTCTCCTCGACATCGCCTACCAGTTGCAGATCTCGGAGAACCTTGTAACAAGCTCGCAGATTCGCAGTCATGTGTTGTAATTCCATGGAGAGTGTGTGCTCAGCTAGAGCTGCGCACAGCTCCGTGTTATGCAAATACCCCGGAACCTCGTCTGCAAAATCACGCAGCAAATTATGCTCATTCCGTTCCTGCCGAACCGTCGGAGCAGTGTACAAGACATGCCAGCCATACTCCCAGCCTATGCGGTGCGCGACAAAACTACGCCAGATGTCCGTCATGCGAAAACTGCAATGCGCCGGTAAGTACATCAGCGGCGCCGCTTCGCGGAACCAGACCGTATTCTGCGAGTTGAACGGGCACCACGCTCCCCGCCCAACACCTATCGGCTCTTCCCGGCTGAAGCACACCGGTAGGGGCTGTGTCATGCGGTACACTGCGTCCACATCCGGGTTCTCATCCGCTAAACCTTGCTGAATGAAACAAGTCACGTTCCGTATGGGCAATTGTTCGCGCGGCACCAGCGGCGCCTGCACACGCTCCAACGGGTAGCCCCGTGGCCATACATGTGCAGCGCTGAAGTAGCGAAACACATTCACCCAGCCACAGCCTTCCGCAACTCGTACAGCCACGCGCGGCCGCGGAGTCTGCCAAAAAGATTCGAGCGGTATGTTGTCATCATCCGTTTCCGCGACAATGCGCGCCCCCGCCTGCCACGCAATCAAGTAGCCTAGATTTTTTCGCGCATAGTGTCGCTCCGGCAGTAGACGCGCAAGGTGGAACGGTAAACTTCGCTGACGCTCGATGCTGTAAAAATCGCAGCCAGGAAGATAGAAATCCGCGGGTGACTTTGTATCACCAATCAGAATAAAATGAATGCCTCGCTGGCTGCACTCGCGGGCGTACACGCGCAGAATCTCAGTCGGCGGCGCAATCGACGTGATTACCAACGCATCAAATGGTCTCGCACTCATGGCACGTGCGGGGCTTTACCGACAAGGCGTAATATGAAATAGTACATGAGCACAGCAATGGCATTGCGGATCGCGCCGCGTGACACGCGCGGCGAGGGCGCTTTGTAGTGGATGGGCACCTCCATGTAGCGCGTACGTCGTAATAGGTAACGTACCTCCGTCTGATAGAAATGCGCCGTAGAACGCAAAGGGTATGAAAGCAACGCTCCGACGATATGGCGATGAAAACCTTGATAGCCTGAGGTCATGTCCTTGAGGCGCGTACCCAGGAGCAAATTCGCGAGAATGGACCCGCCTTTTGAAAGAATGCGGCGTTTCAGCGGCGAGTCCGCCATCGAACCCCCGTTGATGTAGCGGCTGCCAAACGCGCATTCATTCCCCTCGTTGAGCACGCGCAAAAACATGGGCAGCGCCCGTGGATCATGAGACAATCCGGCGTCCATTTCGATAATCAGTTCGTGCCCCGCCTCGTACGCCGCCCGATACCCGCGCATGTATGCGTCAACCACATTTCGGTTTTCCGGCGCCCAGATTGTGACGAAGCGTGGATCACGCCGCGACAGCTCCTGACACAGCTCAAGGGTCCGATCGCGCGACACCGTGTCGACGACGAAGTAGACAGTGCCGCTTTGTAAACGGTCCAGCACACGGCTAAGCGTGGTGACAAATGGAACGAAATCCGGCTCCTCATTTGCCATCGGGACCACTACTGCCCAATTGTTGTCGAAGTACATGGCTACTCGCTGCGCTCCAGTAAGATATCAGTAAAATCGCCAGTGCTCGCAATACCGCCGAATCCCATATGCGCATACACGGTGGCTGTACCATCAATCATGTTCGTGAAAACGAGTTCTCGACGCCACCAGTTGTTATACTCACTCATCCAAACCAGCTGCCGCTCCGGCTGCGGCGGCAGGAACACCGCCACACGTGCACCAAAGCCCACAGCTGAGGCGTTCGTGACAAGTGAGCGGACAGTAGCTGACAAGCGATACACCTCACCCGAACGCAGTCGCACCGTTTGCGCGATGCCGGCCAGTTTCCCTGGCGGCGTGGAGATGCGCACCGCGTGTTGCACGCACGTGCCTTCGCGCGCCTCAACTAGACAAACAAGACTCGTGTCAACCGCGGCGCCACCCCAATACGACCACCCAGCCATGCCTTCCTCGAAGTGCGGGTTACGGACGATACTTTTCCGCGCTGTACGGTCCTGGGCAAAAGGCCTGCTACCTACCCCACGGGAACCCTTGACAGGCTCATAAAATCGCCAACCGAATTCGTAGGTCCCCTTTTTAAGCGCCCAAAAAGCTGGGAATCCTAACCAACTTTCGTACTGAGGCCTCCCAAATTGCGAGGTCACATACCACACCGTGCTCGTGTAGCTCAGCCGATGAAACTCTTCTAAAGTAGCGTTGGTGCTCGCATGGAGTATGAACCGCCAGCCCTCGTCCTCGCTGGCCGGCAGGCGAAAGTAATTCAGCGGGCCAATACGGTAAGGCACACAAATAAACTCTGCGTGCGCGTATTCCTGCTCGCTTGTTGGAAAGACACACTGAATGTCCCCGCGCTCATACAATAGCCGTAAAAGAATGGGCAGCCCTTGACGCGCTTCAATTTGCCGTGGTGACTGGATGAACGCAACTTGTGCCGACAGGCTGGCGTGGCTGGCCACGAACCGGAACATCTCGTCGTAGGCCGCATCAAAGCGTTGCTGCACGCGGCCTTCCGAAACATGATTCACCAGCACGCTGAAGATCGCGTGCGTACTAAGGAGCAGATATGTGATCACTACCGCGAAACGCACGCCGCCCCGCGCCCACACCCCCATGCATGACGCCAGCTTCCAACTCGTGTCACAGGCAAGTACACTCCATACGATCCCCGCCACCACCGCCACTAAGTAATATCGCGGGCTCACGGCTGTCCAAGGCACGTGAATAGCAATCATGCTCAGGCACAGCACCCCAAAATACGTCACCCATGCAATCTGCTCACGCGCAACACCGTCTAGCCGGTGCCGCCCAGCCCACCACAACAATCCTGTGAGCAGCCCGGCCACCAGGATATATGGGCCGGTCATCCAAAAGTAGCCCGCTAAGCGTTGCACGCCATGTACTATATTTTCCGGACTTAAAACGAATGACTCCGGCGAGCCCAGGCCAAACGTTGCTGGTAAGTGTAGGTATAGCCACATTTGGACCAGCGCACCAAGTATTTGGCACACCGTCAGAAACACTGTCGCCCGGAACTGTTCACGTAACGCGATACCACGTCCCCACGCAAGAAGAAGAAGCGCACTAAAGTATACGGGTAAAAATGCAAGGCCAGTTTCTTTGATCGAGTAAATAGCCAATGATCCAAGCAACGCGCAACTGAGGTAGGCAATCCGATGCAATGCCTGGCCCGGGCGTATGCGCCAGAGTACATAGCTTACGAGCATCACACCTGCTGCTATCCAGGGCTCGCCTTTGAACATCGTATAATAATTCTCTACAAACGAGATGTGGCACAATGACAGTATCGCTGCAGCTACGCCAACCCAAGTACGCCCTGTGACGTTCCGCACCAACCTGTAGATCAGCCCATGGGTGATGGCCAACAAAGCCCCAGTGTGAACCCAAAAGCGAACCGCAACGCTAGGAACCAGGTAGATCGGGAACAAGTACAGCATCATGCCGTACGCGCTTCGTGCCGGATGCGCCTTCCACACGTACGTTCGTGGGTCCCACCATACCACCCCTGCTGCCGCCTCAAAAAAGGTTGGACAGTCCAAGATGCACACGCGTGGGTCCCAGAGCACCGGCCATGCCGCTAGCCATGCAACTATTACCACCAGCCCAAACCAAAAGTAGTCCCGCCGCTCTTGCATGATCTCTCACTCAAACGAGTTTGTTTTCGTCTCTGCCATCCCTACCAACACCAACCGAATGTCGGTAAATTCTCCTGTACTTGGCACGCCTCCGTACCCCATCGTCGCTTCGATCTGGATTATTCCGCCTACGTCACTTGTAATAACGAGATCCTTTTCCCACCAGTGATTATATTCCGTCATCCAGATGAGCTGATGCGGCGGCAGCGGCCGCGCCTCCCAACACACACGCGCACCAAAAAGGACCGGCGCATGCCCCGCGCATGAACGCACTCGCCCACTCAACCGGTACACGGCGCCCGATACTACGGCTACATCTTGCCGCACCCCGATAATCTGTGCCTTCGGATTCTCAATTCGCAGCCACGTCTGTGGCTCGCCCCACCCGCCCCCGCGCACGACGCGGATATTCCCCTTCTCTCCCATCACAGACCAGTGCTGTAGCCCCTCGCGAAAATCGCCGTTCCGTACCTTGTTTCCCGACAGTTCCTTTCTCTTTTCCACGACGGCGTTTCTGAACCGATACAGGTAGTAGTACGGCGTTTGCCGCACTAATTCGTACTCGTTTCCCTCGACCGGTTCCGCGACCAAGGCATACTGGACATTCAGTAACCCAAACCGCTGAAGGTCGTTCGGGTGGTACAGATTGACAGTGTATCGAATCGGAAAACCGGCGCCGTTCCGCACAGGCAGTGCAGGTAGCACGACGTCATAGTGTTGGTACAACTTTGATGAGACCAACACGGTTGTCATCTCTTGGTTCGTTATCACCTGACTCAGCGCCTCCAGTGCCGCTACCCTCTCGTGCCATTGTTTGGTCAGCTGCCCGAGGCGGTGCCGCTCTGCAATGTGCTCTCTTGTTACTTTCAACGTATCGGGCAGTAAGATTAGCAAAGCTAGCAAGACCGCCCAGCGCGCCCCAGCATGCCCGTATGCGCCAACGGCAAGCAGCATAAGCACAAAGCTGGCGCAAAGCATCCGATGATCTGTCCACCACATCGCGTCAAACGCACCCCAGAGTACCAAGAGATTCACCAGCGCCGTCAGCGCCACCGCCGCCATCACACGCTGCCGGTAGCGCCAAGCTGCCACTATCACATACGCAAGCAGGCCGACAAAGACGTACTTGACCCAAAAATCAGCGAAGCCGATCCGGTATGCAATGAAGTACTGGTGGACATTGCGTGAAAAACGCGCCCAGGCGGCCGGCAACAGCGCTGCAATGCCCCGTGTACGTAAGATATCCAACGCCTCCTGAAAAAACCAGTTGTGCAGGGGGTACGCGGCGCAAAATACGTACATGCTCACGTACGCATACAGGGGTGCCGCGATCGCGAGAAGCAGATAAAGTACACCCTCACAAACCGACCTCGCCAGTGGTAAAGGAGCCACCGCCCATAACGCCCACTGTGGCCGGAGGAGCGTAGCTGCCGCGATTAGCGCGTAGTAGCCATACGTCCACGCGTGCTCGCCAGCGCGTTGTGCAGCCATCTTGTACAACAGGACCCACGCCACAATGGCAATCAGCACGTGGATATTCTCCTGCATAAATGTGAACGTATACACGGGCACGGCGAAACAGATCAGAATGGATGCGCATGCCAAAAGCGCCCGGGGTAAGGGCATCGTGCCTGAGAGGAGCAGTACCATCAGTGCACATGCCAGCAGGGCAACGTTGGTCAGCACGATCCATAACGGCCGGTAGCCCAACAGACGCGCAACAGTGCCGTGAAGCGCGTTATAGAGAAACCCGTGAAAACCGAAATCGCCCACGCGCGCCACTCGTTCCCAAAAGGTAAATGGCGTATGCCACGCGCCGTTGTAGTACGCCGATTTAGCCTCGAGTAGGTAATGGTACTCATCGGATCCCACAGGCGCATATGGCGCGCGACACACGTGATACGTCCCCCAGCCGTAAAAAACGAGCAGGGCGGCGGCCAGCACCGCTGCAAAGACTGCTTCACCGAGGGGTTCGCTCGGTTGCCGTGTAGAATGGTTTGGGCTGGAAACTAAAGCACCAATCACTGACTAAAGATGGCTGCCTTTTTTATGCCTCAGCGTTCAAGAGTGATTGACGCAATGCAAGGCGATGAACCCGAAACACGCAAGCGGATCGTGTTTGTTCCTTGTGCCAACTGCACATCACCTGCCCGTAAACGTCGCGCGAATGCCACGTCATATCCTCCCGTGTTTTCACCGCACACATTGGTCAGCACGTGGACGTCGTTAACGAAGACGTCGAGGGGATGATAGCCTCCGGATGCAAGCGTTATCCAGAGTACGTAGGGCCCCCCCTCAAGTGATGTAACTGTGAACGTTGCGAACTTATCTTGATCTCGAGGTCCCCATGTGGCTACTGGTTGCTCCGGTGTGCCATGTGAACTTGTGAGTAGCATGAGCCCTTCCAGCTTGGCCTCGCGTACCCCGATTGTATAGCTGACTTTGTCGGTTGTCTTTGCTGCCGCCACAGGAGCAACCGTGAGTTCGACAACATTAGTTTTCTCCGGTTGAACGCTCGGCGCTGGCGCACCAGCAACGCGCGGCGACGCAGGCTGTTCCAAATGCTCGACAACATCGGTTGCTGCTGTCGTGGTCGGGATGTTCGTAACGGTACCAGTTGCTCTGCGTTTTGCCTGATGCTCACAGCTAACCAGCAAGATTAGCGTAGCACAGAACATACCCCATGTAAAGTGTCGTAGTCTCATCGCTGTTCTCCTTGTTTTGTCCGGTTAAATACGTAGACCGTTCCGGCATTATTGGTGAGCGCTCGCGCGAGTTGCAGCGTGTACTCCGCATCGCGCGTCAGCAGCTCTCGCGCTTTGGCCACTCTGGATGCAGAGGCGACGTTACTATATAGCGCCCTAGTGGTCAGTTCGGACACAAGAACGTAATCTGGCATGATGCCCTGCGCGCGTTCACGTTCGTTCCATGGCACGACGCGGTCATCTATCATCGTTAAATCAACTGTCCACCAATCCAGACGATGCAAACGCCCATACAGTCTGACTGCGCCGTTTTCTAACGCGTGGAGAGCAGGGAAATGCGCGAGTGAACTGCGGCGCGGGATATGGTCGCGCGCTTGCGCGAGAATGTCCCAGTACACCCGCTGCCTGTCAAACATAATCCAGTAAGTACAATCCTGACCTTCGAATGTCTTCCGTGCTAAGTTCAGCAATCCGACAAACTGTGAGATGACGAATACGACGCTTATTCCAGCGCCGGCAAGCAACCATTTCCATATCCGTGGAGCCCGCAAACGGCGGAGTAACCAGCGACACACGGTCGTCGCGAGGATCCCTGCTGCCAGCGCAGCAATGAGATGAAACTGATAGAGATAGCGCGCGCCGACGCCGACGTTCAGTTTCGCCGTACTTAGCACGGATATCAGAGCCATGGTGATCAAGCCAGGCCAATACCAGCACGCGCTGAGAAGACCACCAGCGCAGAGCACCAATTTGAGGTAACCTCCCGTCGGGGTGCCACTGAAACGGTTCACAAACCGCTCGATAAATGGGTACGAAAACAACCGAGGGGCTTGCGCATCTCGGCCCATAAACATATCCAACGTTGCGAAAAAGTGTGAGGCGTTCGAACCAACGATGAACCACCCGTTCAGCAACACCCACACTGGCAACGCATAGGCAAGGGCTCGGCGTGTGGCCTGCGAGGGTCGTACCCAATGAGCTGCCGCGTATACCACGAGAATGACCCCCATCATGTTTGCCAGCAGACTCATAGGCGAAGTGGCGTCCCACTTCGGAATCACTGTCTGCAAGCCCAGCAGCGAGATCATGCTGAGTCCGAGCATCGTCAGTACTGCATCATGTCCTGCGCGCCAGCCACGCTGCACGCATTCGTCAGTACAGTACGCAGCCATTATCATTGCAATCACAGGCAGCCCACGCTCCGCACGCACGTACAGGCACGTCATAAGCACTACGGAGGCAACCATCCACACAAACAGTTTGTCACGCTGGCGGGCAATCAGATAAGCTACCACACTAACGGAAAACGCAACGGCGAGGGGGGCCTCAGAGTAATAGATCGCTGCGCAGCCAAGCGTCATGGGTGCGAGCAAAAAGTACCACCCCGCGATAGCCCCACCGAGTAGAGCGCTCGGGTCCCTACCAGCAGCCAGAAACGTTCCCCAGCCAAGGCAAAGAGCTGCAACTGCCGTCATTACTACCGACGCAAGAAAGAACACCTCGCAACGCACTCCCCGCACAAACAACAAGGGTAGACTGAACCATGTTCCGACAAACGTATTATGAGACGTGCAAGCACCCGCGTCGACGAAAAGACGTGCGAAGGAGACAACCGAAGTACTTACTGCCTCCATCGCGTTAAGCGTGCCATTGATGTAACATGTCTCGTCCCATGCCGGAGGCACTCGATACGGGACGACGTCATGGAAGTACCAATAGGCTAGCACGCCAGCCACGCTTACTACGAAGACAAGTGCAATAAACGCCGCGGGAGCCCACAGTGGTCGCGTGCGCGGCGGTGTCGTTAAGTGCGCTTTGAAGTTCTTGTCCATGGATAGCCTGATGAGTTCAGCGTGGCGTGTCGTTCGCCTTAACCAGTTTTGTCAGATTGTTCATTCGTAATGTCAGTTGTTGATTTCCACGATATACCTCGGCATGCGGAGCAAGTAGCTGTACGATATGGCTTGTTATCCCATACTGGGCCGCAACCTCACTTTCGCGTAGTGCGGCCCACCAAGACAGTGAAGGGCTTTGAGCTTTAACGAAACCATAGAAGTTTGTTATTGCAGGCCAGTCAAGCCGAGCACCGTAGTACTGTTCCAACAGTTGCCACAGATTTAAAGTGGCTTTTCGGAGATCGAAACCCCGCTGCGGTAATTCCTTGAACGGAATTGTCATCTCTTGTTGCCATTCTACAGGAACGCAGCACTGCAGTGCGTACAGATGAACTGGCCACGTAGGCGCGCGCACCGACGCGTTCAAGCGCTTTAGCGCAATCTGGCGTTGAGATAAGTTTGGAGCATCCCACACCTCAAGTAAGTATGCTAACGGCCGCAGCTCCTTGCGTCGCCGCGCGATCTTCGTCAGCGTAGCGCGTTGCGTCACATCGCTGTGAACGTGGTCGAGATACTGCCACACCGTGAGCAAAGAGGCTTCATCCTGACGTGCGGTCCATTCCGCTAAACGTTCCTCGATCTCTGTGGCGCCAGTCGTCGCGTATGGCAGCAGACCACGATAGAAGCTTTCCAACGCTGTGCGCCGGTTGGTTGTGATATACGGATCTTTAGCTTTCCGCACGCGTGCCAGGGCGCTGCGTGCCCATCGTGTTGCTTGTGCATAATTTGAGAGTGCCAGGTACCCGCGAGCCACCAGCTCGCGAGCGCTAGCATCGCGGTCAGCCCCGAAGAAAGCGGCGCGCCGTGCATACCGTGTGACCAGGTCGTACCGGCCTTGCGTCCAGGCTTCCCGTGCTACTTCTATTTGCAAGCCTGGTACCCAAAAATATAGATCCGCATGATGCTGAAACAACCGCAAAGCTGATGGCCGATCGCCATGCTGCTTAAAGTGAGCATAGGCGAACTCAATAGCAGGATAGCTCGCGTACCACCTACCCATACCTTCCGCCAAAAGATGGGCTTCATTTGTCCTTCCTGCGGTCAGGTAGAGATCTCGCAATTGCCGTGCCGCCTCGATCTCTGGAAAATCAGAGCGTTCCACAATCCTGCGTAGTAGCCGCTCTTCATCAGCGCGCTGTGTCATCCGATTCGTCACATAGTGTGACTTACACAACCACAGTATTGAACCGGCGACGGGCAACCGAATCGCGTAGATGTTGGGCACCCCATACTGCTGGGGCTCGAATCCATGCAGCCACACGGCCGTCCGAGTGGTCAGGGCCGATTGAAGCACTGCTGCCGTCATCTCATGCGGACGTACCGGCGTCACCCTGACGGTGAGATTTGTCGGCCAGTAGGGGAAGTCGAGCAGCCAATAATCGTTGTGCTGGTTGTTCCAGAAAAAGAAGTCATTCGTAGTGATCTCAGCACTAACCAGTCGCGCAATTTGCTTATACCAGTGGCGCTCTGAAAAATAGCTATTGCCAACATAGTGCACATGATATGCAAGTAAAGGCCACACGGCATACCAGAAGAAGAGCAGCCATACTGCACTGCTGCAGATCCACGCGCCCACCCGCGACCAAAGGTACCCCAACCGCACCATATGGATGACATTCGTTACGGCTACACGAACCGTGCAAGCAAGCATGCTTACTCCGCCAGCGAGAAGTACATAGTAACAGGGCCACAAGTACAAGAAGCGCTTTGGCATGACCTCGGCATGGCCCTTGTTCATCGTGTATAAAATGGGAAGCGTCACCAGCAGGCATGTTGCGATGAAAACCATTGCCTTCCCACGGCGCCACATTAGGCTACCCACCACCGAGGATACGAAAAGCACTATGTACCACACCTCGCGGGTTTTAATGTCATCCCAATGGGCGAGACGCGAATGGACAAATTTGCCAATTGCGGGAACGGTAAGGTCAAACGGGCCAGTCCAAAATCCGTCCATCGCGCCCGGTGAGCCCCCCGTGCTTAGATAGAATTGCACCAGCCGCACCGGGTAGGGCATGAACAACAGTGCAATCAGCACAGCAGCAAAACCAAGCTTCAGAAACACTCTGCCATTGACAGCATACGGTACGCGATCCTCTCCAGACGTCAGCGTGCTTGCATAGAGTACCAGGGTGAGAATGCCCAGGGCGATTGCCACCATGATGCCAAAACTGCCCACGCGCAGGAGGAAGCTTGCCGCCAGGATAAACCCTACCCAGTCGCGCCACCGGCGTGTTTCCAGAAATGCGAAGTAAAAATACAGCGTCGCGGCAAAACCTAAGCTTGTCATGTGATAAAAACGATTTTGCCGCGCATATTCGACCATCAACGGATCGCTCATTACCAGCAAGCATGCAAGAACAGCTGCACCAGTGCTGAACAAGTGTTGCGTGAGAAGATACACGAACAACACCGTCAGAGTGGCTGACGCTGCTTGGGGAAACCGCACGGCAAAGTCACGATTGGCAAATAGCTGGTCGCACCATTTCACCGCCAAGTAGTACAGGTGTGCTAGCTGTTTCCACTCCAGCGGGCCTTCGTTCATGAGCGACCACGCTGGCGCACGTGTCAGCGACCAATGAAAGACCTCGTCAAGCCACATGCTGGGCTTGTCCATACGATAGAAGAACGCGCAACCCGCGAGAATGACGAGGCCAGCTGCCAGAACCCCTCTCCACACTGAACCGCTTCTCAACATGTGCCACCAAGACCGTAGCCGCAAACTGTGTTTCTGAAGGTTCGCGTGCTCTGTATATCTGTCGGCCTGCTGCCTCATGAACGTTTCAGCATATGTGCGGTAAGAGTGTTCACAACGAAGAGAATACCATTGATCCCCAGCGCCACTACAACCAAGGTTACCTTCTCGACGGAAATGTCTTGACGCCCGTGGGCAAACCAGTACCCCACGATCCCAGCGAGCATGAGAAAACATGCTGCACCAAGTGCTACACTATACCAA